>CAZNSK010000070.1:0-31656 GCA_964575505.1 uncultured Phaeodactylibacter sp. | reverse complement strand
GAGGTGGAAAAAGAGCAAGTCAGAAATCACAAATCTTGGGTTGGCGGACTATAAACGGCGGGGAAAAGCTTGCTTCGGCAAGCAGCCTCCCTGTTCAGGCCAAAAACTGGCAAAGCTATGAACAAAGAAATGGCTCGTTACCCTGCGGGCATAAGAATTTAGGGTGTTTTATTTTCAGAAGGGCGAGCCCACAACGGTGGGCATCAACCTAATTGGAGATAAGTAGATAGTTGCTATTATTCCGGGCTGGGTAGGGGGTTAAACCACTGCCCAGTTCTTTTTTTTACAGCAACTCCATGAAACCAATGCAAAAAAGAGCCGCCGGGCAGCTTGCGCAGCAAACAATTCGGAGGGAAGTTGCGTATCCATCGCCCGGTGGCGAAAAAATAGTATTTTAGACTTTATTTCCGCCGTTTGGCGCACCTAAACACCAAAGCAACTATGAACCTCAAATCCATCCTCTCGCCTTTAGGGCTGCTACTGGTTTTGCTAGTATTGCCCCAAGCCATATCTGCCCAGATTGAGGGCGAACTCAAAAATGTCAATGACTCCGCAGTGCTTACTCTCAATCTGCAGGAGCTCACCCCCGCCGAGGGCCGGCATGTGCCTAAGCCCTACTGGAAATTGTTTATGGTATTCAACGACGGGCAATTTTACCAGTCTAAGGCTGTAACGGAAGTTCTTCAGCAGGCCCACGGTTTTGACAACGATATACTGCAAGGCCTGCCCGGCCGCGCTTCTGTGCATGCCAAAGCTATTTACAGCAATGAAGACGGCGACCCTCCGCCCAAGATTGTGTCCGGTAACGGGCCAACAGGCTCGGTCAGCCCGCGCAAGGTAGAAGCCCTTCCGGATTCTGCCCTGATCGTTATCACGCCAGACCACTCTGCCCTCGTTCCTGATGGGCGCACCATGATGGTTGTTTCCGCCAGGGCGCCCCAGGATACCCTGATCCCCCCGGATTTTCCACAGAGGGGATATTTGTTGTTTTTCCACGAAAGCCCGCTGACTATTCAGCCGGCCGAGGTGGGCAAGCTTAGCCAAACCGAATCTGTGAAGGAAGTCTCCGGGCCCAGAGCGGTCAGGGCCTTTTTGGAGCAAATTCCGGAAGATGGCCTTTTGCCTTCCCCCCTCAACCCAAAAGTATTTGACCCCGTAGCGCTGACGGGATTCGGCTTTGCCAATGC
Source organism: uncultured Phaeodactylibacter sp. (assembly GCA_964575505.1). GTDB lineage: Bacteria > Bacteroidota > Bacteroidia > Chitinophagales > Saprospiraceae > Phaeodactylibacter. The sequence continues at coordinate 30,469 of CAZNSK010000070.1, read as the reverse complement.
TTACGATGCGATGCGGATTATTCAGCTCGACAGCCTGCGCCAGGATGAGGAGCGGCATTACTTCTTCCCAATGCGCAACGTCAACACGCATTTTGACTCTATACCAGAAGGCGGGATGGGGACAGCTTCCTATGCGGCGGTGCTGTTGCTGGAGCCTAGCAACTTTCCGCTGCCTACTCCGACTAACTACGAAGCTGAGGGCTTTAGTAAACTGGGCCTCAATGCCCTTCTCCAGGAGGGGATTGAACTGGTAGACAACCAGGAAGTGCTGGGCACCCTTTCTCCGGAAGTGCGGGCCGTGGCATTTACAGAAACCGCCCAGGCAATACGCCGTTCCTATGACCCCAACCTGATTGATCTCTACGCCTGCCCTTGCCCGGATACAGCTGATGTGGCCCAGAAAGTGCTCGTGCGGGTAGCATTCGAAAACGAAGGCGCAGGCCCCACCCGGGCTGTAAAGGTGCGTATTCCTCTCCCTGATGCTATAGACGTGCGCACAGCCCCAGCTGAGTTGTTTACGGTTTCTCCGGGGATAGAGACCGTAGAGATTGAAAAGCAAGTGGATTCGAATGCCCTCGTTGTCACTTTCCCGAAGCTTCGGCTCGCGGGCATGGCTGAAGGGCTGGGGCTGGATGCCCGCTCCGGGTATTTTTCTTTCCATGTGTTCACTGTGCCAGGCACGGATGCCAGTGCTTTGCCCCCCGTGCAGGCGTGTATTGCTTTCCTGGATGAGAATGCCCCCGGGGAGTCCTACAATGAAGAAATCTGCACCGCTCCGGGTACTGTGCAGCTGGTAAGCCCGGATATGGCTCAGCAGAGCCCCCTGGCTTTGGACTGCACGTCCTGCGAGGTCGCCACTTCCGGCCTGAGTATACTAGGCATGCCACTGTGGTTGTTCCTCCTGCTGCTGCTCATCGTGGTACTGGTCGTGTTGTTTGCGCTGTACGGAGAAAACTGGTTCTGATGGCCATCCGCTGAATATTGGCAGGCGGAGGCGCGCTCACCCCGGCGCGCTTCCGCTCAACTACTGTTCCAGGCTTGATTCATTCTAATACCCCTCATGTTGCTTGTCTGTGATTACCCATATTGGGGCCATAGGCAGGCCCAAACCTTATAACCCAATGAAAACGTTATTTCACCTATTGCTGGGGCTGTCCTTGTCGCTGCCCGTTCCTGCATTTGCTTCCATCGCAAAAGACACTCTTGGCCAGTATTATACCCGGCTCGCCCTCGGTGCCATCGAGCAGGGCGACCGGCAGGCATTTGCTTCTAACCTGACTTGCGCGGAGGAAGCCTTCCGCGAGCAAGATGATATGGAAAGCTGGCTCAAACTATTTAAAGAAGCTGGCAAAAGCTGGCGGGACAGTGGGGGGCCTGACGGCAACGAGCAGGCCGTAGCGGTCATGGAGGAGGGCTTGCAAGCTGACTTCGGCCGCCAGCCCCAGTCGGCAGAGGAGTGGGACGCCCTGATTTGGCTGCAGGTCAACCTGGGCTATGTCCATTTCCACCACCGCGATGATTACCAGGAAGCACTGCATGCCTACCGTGAAGCTTACCACTTGTTTCAGAAGCATTTCGAGACGGAAGACTACTATACCGTCAACTACATTTATCAGCCGTTGGCGATTCTTTACATCCGGCTTGGCGATTTCCAGACGGCAATCAGCCTGCTCAAGACCTGTTATCAGTTTTTTCAACGTACCGGGCACTCCTCTGGCATAGTGCGGGTGCTCAACGACCTGGTGATTGCCGAAGAGCTGTCGGGCAACCTGCAGGCAGCCCTGCACCACCTGGACGAGGGCCTGGCGCAAGGCAGCTTGTCTCCCAAAAACCAAGTACTGCTTCAGAGCGCGAAAGCCCGGGTGTTGCGCTCGGCGGGGCAACAGGAAGAAGCGCTGGCGGCTATTACCAGGGCTTTTGCAGAGTTACCAAAGGTAAACATCCCTCCTTCCAACCTGCGGGAATGGGAGGGCCACCTATGGAGCACCCGTGGCAGCATCGCCACCGAGCTGGGGCATTGGCCGGAGGCGCTGCGTAGCTTTGAGGCGGGAGAAGCCCTGTTGCGGCAGGAAAGCAACATCAGTTACCGGCTGGCCCTAGCCGAGATATTGGTTGGCAAGGCTGGTTTGTTGCGGCAGCAGGGGGCTTACGAAAAGGCGCTGCATGCCTATCAGGAGGCCTTGGGAATCATGGTGCCGGGTTATGAGCCTGCCGCTTTTAAGGTGCCTGCCGAGGATAAGCTGTACGGGGAGAATATGCTGCTGCAAGCGCTGGGCGGGCAAGTAAAGACCCTTCGGCAGTGGTACCATGCAGCAGGCGGTATGGAGAAACTGGCAACCGGCCTGGCAGCCAGCCAGCGGATTTTCCAGGTGGAAAAGCTACTGCGCCGCAAATTTCAGGATGAAGGTTCGGAACTCTACAGCGTACAGGACATCCGGGGGTGGAGCGAGAATGCTGTGCTGACGGCGCTGGACCTGTGGAAAGCAACGGGCGACCCCATCCACAAAGCCACTGCCTTTCAATTTGCAGAACGCGGCAAGAGCGTTCTGCTGCTGGAGTCCATCGCCAAGGCTAATGCTGAAGTGCAAGGTGGGTTGCCCGAGGATATCCTGGCCCGGGAGCGCCACTTGCAACGGAAAACCGCCAGCCTGGAAGAGCAGGTGTTTCAGCTCAAGTCCCAGTCGGCTGCCGACAGCCTGGTCATTGCTGCTGAGCAGGAGCTCGTGCGTACCCGCCAGGCCTATACCGCCTGGATTGATACCCTCGAGCAACGCTACCCGGATTATTTCCGGATGAAGTACGATTTGGAAATGCCTGCCGTTGCGGAGCTGCAAGCGCAGCTCTTGGAAGACGGGCAGGGGTTGGTTGAGTACTTCCTGGGCCAGGAAACAGCCATTGCGTTCGTCATGACGCCAACCAGCCTGGAAGTCGTCGAGCTCGACGTTGACTATCCACTCACCGATCAGGTGCAGGCCTTCCGCGCATCGATAGAGCAGTTTCAGAACAAGGCAGCCAACCGGCAACAGCTTTGTGAAGTGTACCGGGCGCTGGGGCATCGCCTTTATCAGGAATTGATAGCTCCGCTGGAAGCTGCAACCGATTTGCCGCGGCGACTCTTGGTGGTCCCGAGCGGGGTACTGGGGTTGTTGCCATTCGATGCCCTGCTGACCGCCCCCGTTGCAGGCTGTGCCTTTGCAGAAATGCCCTACCTGTTGCACCAGCACGAAATCAGCTATGCGTATTCGGCCGCTTTTCAGCGGGCGGTTATGCAGCGGCCCAGCAACCGCCTGCTATCTGCGAGCTTTGCACCTGAGTTTGACGGTACCGGTGGCTTTGGCGCCCTCACCTATACCTCCGAGTTGGCCGCAACCGTCGCAGAATTAACGGGCGGCACGGCCTACCAGGGGCAGGCAGCTACCATTGCCCAATTACAGTTGGTAGCAGAAGCCGCAGGCGTGCTCCACTTGGCTACCCACGCTCAGGCAAACCCCAAGGCGGAGAACTTCTCCTTTATTGCTTTTGCCAATGGCCGGGGCGGGTACGACTCCCTCTTTGTCAAAGACATCTATCTGTTGCCTTTGCAGACCGAATTGGTCGTGCTCAGCGCTTGCGAGACGTTCTTTGGCAAGGTATACCACGGGGAGGGGGTGATCAACCTGGCCCGGAGCTTTTTGTCGGCCGGTGCCAATAGCGTGGTCGCTACGCTGTGGTCGGTCAACGATGAAACCAGCTACAATCTGATGGCTCATTTCTACCGGCAGTTAACGGCTGGCCAGACGCGGCCGGGGGCGCTTCACCAGGCTAAGCTTAAGCAAATCCGCGAGGGTGGCCGGCTCGGAGCCCACCCGGTTTACTGGGCAGGTTTTACGAGTGTAGGCAAAACCAGCCCTCTTTACCGCCCCTACTGGCAGCGCTATTTGCTATGGGGAGGGGTGGTGGTCTGTGGGCTGTTTATCGGGTTTCGGTACCAGCGCAGGGCAAGTTAAATCCCAGCCGGTCGTGTAGCCAGGTGCTGAGGGGCCCATGAACTGTGGTACGCACAGCAAAACCGCTTAGCCTTTACAGACTGCATCAGGCTTAGGCGGTAGTTACTCCACCAAGCGGTGCAGGAAAGAACTCAGGCGCTTTTCCACTTTAGCCGCCGGTTCAGCAAACTCGTGCCCCGGCTGCCGGCTGATGCGCCGGGCTTCTGCGCTTGGGTCGATCGGTGGGTTGTCCATGCCGATGGCTGCCAAAAGCCGGTTCCATTCGGCTTGCTCCAGGAGCAGGGTTTTGTTGAAGTCGTCTAAGGGGGCCTGAGGTACTTCCCGCATCAGGCTATCGAATGCCATAAAAGCTGCGGTATAGGATTGCTCTTGTAGTTGCTGATGGGCGTATTCGAAGCGGCCCTCCAGGGCTGTGGAAGCATCAGCCTCCCCGCCCAGCGTCTGATCGGAAAGTGGGGCTTGGTAGAAGGTAGAGGTGATGCCCGGGCCAGTGTAGTTGGACTGGGCATAAAAATAAATAGAGATATTGGCAATTAGCAGGGCAACTGCGGCAGCTGCGGCGTATGGGTACCACCGACGGCGGGAGACGGCCCGCAGCCGGGCTTGGTTTGCTCCCTCCGCTTTGCCCTTTTCCCAACCCTCCATTTGCTGCCGGAATTGCTGGTCTGCCACTGCATCAAAGCCCTGCAGCAGCTGCCGGTAAGCGGCAACCTCTTCGGCAAAGGCAGGGTCTTCGGCAATCCTGGCCTCAACCTGCTGATTGCCGGCGGCGGTCAGCTGGCCTTCCAGGAACCAGTTGATCAGTTCGGTATCATCCGCTGCGCGGAGTTCGGTCTCCCAGTCTGCTAATTGATCGGAAAACACTTCGGTTTGCAAGGTATCCAGGCCGTCGAGCAGCACCTGATAGGCCTCGACTTCACGGCGCAGGGCGCTATCGGTTTGCATAGCGGCTTGCATGCGTTGGCGGTCTGCTGTTGGCAAACGGCCCCGCAGGTATTTTTCGATACGTTCAATGTCCCATTCAGGTTCCATAATCATTGCATTTACAGGTGACGAAGGCATTAATCAAAGCAAGTCCCGCATTTTGCGCAGGCAGTCGTGCTTGCGGCGCCGTGCCGCACCGGGCGAGGGGAGGCCCAGTTCCTGAGCGATGGCTTCCATCACGTAGTTTTTCAAGTAGAACAGCTCCAGCAATTCCCGGCAGGGGGAGCCCAGCCGGTCCAGCAGCCGCCGCACAAGCTCAGCTTTGGCTTGTTGCTCTTGCCGGCCTTCGACCTCCGGCAGAATAGGGATTTCGGGGATTTCCCCTTCCCATTGCTGCGTATTGGTGCCTCTGCGCATCAGCAAAATCCGCCCGATACCTATAATATAGGTGCGCAGGCTGCTTTTCAACGGAGGCTGAAGTTTGCCGGTCCGGATGTTGCGGTTGAGAATGACCATTGCTTCCTGGAACATTTCAGTCGCCACTTCCGGCGCCGTGCCGTACCGGATAAAGTAGAGCCGGAAAGGCGAGCGGGTCTCTTCGTATAGGGCCCGCCAGGCTTCCTGGTCTCCATCCTGTAGCTGTTTCAGCTTTTCGTTGTCTTGCGGATAGCTTTCGCTCATTGATCTCGATTTTTGAAAGCTCGTTACCTGTGAAACCGAAATTTAGGAGATTCCCGGCGGTTTTTTACAGCTGTAGGCCCGCATTTTCAGGAAATTGGAAAAGGATTTAAATATTTTTTGCCCAAACCGTAACATCTTGCTCCGGGGTGGGATAAAGAGATGAAATACACCTAAAACCTGTATAATCCCATGATGTTTTAGCGTTCCCCCTTAGCGGAACAACCACCGGGAGGCTGGCCACACAGGGCGCGGCCGACCGGTGGCTTTTAAGCGGGGTGATGAAATGCGCAGCTGGTGGATTGAGCCGTAGATGGCTCGCTGGCATATCAAAAAAATATTTATCAGAAAAAACTTGGTTTCAGGCAGCGCAATAATTGTTGCCTGGGTCTGAAAGGAGAAGGCTGCCGGGCTTCCGCCGGCTGTCTTTCTCTCCCCATCCCGGAAGAGCAACTACTACTAACGGCCTAAGGGGTCGCGCAGTAATAAGTTACCTAGAATAGGCGAAGTTATTTTGTGCGCTAACAAGGCAAAAAACGTAACCATCCGTACGGACGGTGAGGCTTTTTAACGCAGTTAGCGTGCAAAAGAACGAGTCTAAATCGGTAAGTTATTGTTGCGCGACCCCTAAAATGCCTGTCGGGTGAACCGATGGCAATAGGTTTGTCGTATATGAGGGTGAGGTTTTCCATTCCTCATTTACTATATGCATTTTTTGCAATACCCTAAAGGCGCTGCAAGTTTGCCCTTTGCCCTTCCCAGCAACGGGCGCTTGGGCGCCGCACCACACCGAACGGTAGCCGGCATTTCCCATTTTTCTTCGTTTGACTTGATGCCTGCTTATCCCAAAAAGCAACGGTAAATTATACTGAAGTCCGGCTACCTTTTTTTCCTCTCACCTGCAAACGCATTAAAAGCGCTGCTTCAGCTACCATCGGCTTGTGACAGAAGGGTTGGGCCAGCCATTTGGGCTCAGGAGTACGTAGACACCCTGCCTGGGCTGGCCGTGCCGTGGACAGCCCAGGCGTCAGGGATGTGCAGTAAAAACTTGCTCCGGATTACAGCCACTTCACCAGTGGTAAATCTTGCCGGTGGGCAAGTTGGCCTGATTTGGGGAATGCCCGGAAGCCATACTCATAGACGCCCGCCAGTTTGGGGTCCAGTTTGCAACGGTAGGTAGCGACGCCATCCCCAACCTCCTGCAGTTCGAGTTCCTGCTTGAATTTAAGGTTGAGGGCTTCTTCGTCAACCCGGTTGAAGAAGATGACCTCCACGCCGATATCCTCAGCGGAGACACCATTTAGGTGCAGCTTCAGGTTGGCATAGAAGTGCTCGCCTACCTGCAAAGCCCGGTTATCGCTGTCGAAGGTATCCGCTTCTGCCAGCTCAATTCGGTCCCAGTGTTGTTCCATCGTGCGTTTCCAATCGGCTATTTGCCGGGCAGCTTCGAAGTTGTTGGCGCGCAAAGCCCGGCCGCGTTCCGCCAATTTGTAGTAGAAGCGCTCGTAGTAGTCATCAAGCATGCGCTTCATGGTGAAATCTGGTGCTACTTCTGCGATGATCTTTCGGATGTAACCAACCCATTTTTCAGAAATGCCATTGGCATCCTGTTCGTAGTAGGTAGGCAGGATGTCAAACTCGAGGGTGTTGTATATGGACTCTGCGTCGAGCTCGTTTTGTAAATCCTGATTGTCGTAGGTACGTTCCAGCGGCAGGGCCCAGCCGGCGTCCGGCCGGTAGCCTTCTGCCCACCAGCCGTCGAGCACACTGAAGTTCATCACACCGTTGAGGGCCGCTTTCATGCCGCTGGTGCCGGAAGCTTCCTTGGGCCGGGTAGGGGTGTTGAGCCAGATGTCTACGCCCTGCACCAGCAGTTTTGCCATTTCCATATTGTAATTCTCCAGGAAAATGACTTTGCCCCGGAATTCGGGGCGTTTGGAAACATGGATGATGTGCTTGATCAGGTCCTGCCCACCGCTATCGGCCGGGTGGGCTTTGCCGGCAAACAAGAAAATGATGGGCCGGTCGGGGTTGCTGACGATACTGCTGAGGCGCTCCAGGTTGGTAAACAGCAAGTGGGCCCGCTTGTAAGTGGCAAAGCGGCGCGCAAAGCCAATGACCAATGCATCGTCTTCAATGGCATTGATCAATTCAAAAATACTGCGGGGGTTTTCCCCACGGCGCGTAAGGTCTTCCTGTAGCGTGGCCCGCACATAGTCCAGCAGCCGTGCTTTGAGCTTGCGCCGGATGCCCATGATCTCTTCTGCCGGCACTTCGTTGATTTTGCGCCAGTAGTCTTTGTTGGATTGGTCCCGGAGGAAGCCATTCCCAAAGGTAGCCTGATAAAGATTGTTCCACTCTTTAGCGATCCAAGTAGGGTAGTGGACGGAGTTGGTGACGTAGTGGAGGTGAAGTTCTTCCGGATGGTACCCCGGATAGAGCACTTTAAACATCTTTTGGGAAACCGCACCGTGCAGTTCGCTCACGCCATTGACTTCCTGGGACATACGGATGGCCAAGTGGCTCATCGAGAACCGCTCATCGTGGTTGTGGGGGTCAATTTTGCCGAGGGCGACAAACCGCTTCCACTCAATACCCAACTCTTCGGCGTAGTTGTAGAGGTACTCCCGGAGCAGATCTTCGTGGAAGTAATCGTGCCCGGCCGGGACCGGCGTGTGCGTGGTAAAAAGGGAAGACGCGCGTACGGTTTCCAGAGCCGTTTCATAAGGCAAGCCTTCTTGTTGTACGTAGTTTTTCAGGCGCTCAAGGTTGAGGAAAGCGGCGTGGCCCTCGTTGCAGTGGAAGATGTCTGCCCCGGCATGGCCGAGTGCGTGCAGGGCCCGGATACCGCCGATACCCAGTAGCATCTCCTGCTTGAGCCGATGCTCGTTGTCGCCACCGTAGAGCTGATGGGTCAGGGAACGGTCGTGCCATTCGTTTTCGTCAATATCCGTATCAAGCAGATAGAGGGAAATGCGGCCGACTTGCAGCTCCCATATCTTTGCATATACCATGCGGCCCTTCAGCCCAATGCTGACCTTTAGCCATTCCCCCTCCTCGTTGCGTACCGGCTTTATGGGGAGTTTCGTAAATTTTTGAGGCGGGAAATTATTGATTTGGTCGCCGTGTAAAGAAATCGCCTGCTGAAAGTAGCCGTAGCGGTAGAGCAAGCCAACGGCTACCATATTGGCATTATCGTCGGAAGCCTCTTTGAGGTAATCGCCGGCAAGCACGCCCAGGCCGCCGGAGTACAGGCGCAGGGAAATGTGCAAGCCATATTCCATGCTGAAATAGGCGATTTTCGGGCTGCCGGCTTTGGGCTTTTCTGCCAGGTAGGCTTCAAAATCCCGGGTGACTTGCTTGAGCTGCTGCATGAAGTTGGCGTCTTGAACGAGGGTTTCCGCCCGTTCCGGGGAAAGCTGCTCCAGCAAAGCCACCGGATTGTAGCGCAGTTCGATGTATCGTTCCCGGTCGATGTATTCGAAGAGCGCAATGGCTTCCTGATTCCAGGACCACCAAAGATTGTTGGCGAGGGCTTTGAGGGGTTCGAGCGCCTCTGGCAGTTTGGACTCGATGTAGATGCGCTTCAGTTGGATTTTACTCTTTTTCAATTGACCAATCATACAGGATGGTTTTTAATTAGGCTGCAAAAATAACCGGAATAAGCCGGAAAGTACAGGCATTCTTGTAAAAAGTACACTAAGTTATTTGCAATAAGTGCTGCTTCGCATTGGAGTATTCTCCGGGGAAGGGAGTTGCCCGATTCAGGCCTTCATTTCTGGCACTTGGCGTGAACATTCCAAGCCCGGGAGGATTTCTACATCAAAACTAAAGCTATGCCAACCAAACGAATACTTCTCACGCTTACCTTTTTTAATTTTTTGATGCTGGGCTACGCACAGACTAATGGCCTGACGGAATTCAATCAGAACCGGCTGCACAAACAAAAGGTTAGCATGATGGTGCTGGGCGGTTGGGCGGTAGGCAATATCGCACTGGGGGCTACCCTGGCGAGTCAGCGCACCGGCGAGAGCCGCTATTTTCATGGCATGAATGCAGGCTGGAACCTGGTCAACCTTGGGCTGGCCACGGCCGGTTACATCGCGGCAACCAAGGCAGACCCGTCCGGGCTGGGCCTGTACGAAAGCATCAATGAACAGCATAGCGTACAGAAAATCTTCCTGTTTAATGCCGGGCTGGACGTAGGCTATATGCTGGGCGGTGCTTACCTCATTGAGCGGGCCAAAAATACGGAGAACAAGCCCGAGCGGCTTCGGGGGTTTGGCAAATCCATTATTTTGCAAGGAGGGTTTTTATTTGTTTTTGACTTGGCAGCCTACTTTTGGCAAGCCTCCGGCAATGACAGCTTGCAGCCTTTGCTTCAGGGGCTGAGCTTCTCGGGCAGTGGGTTGAGCTTCCGCTATCAATTTTAGCCCTGGCAATCAAAGTGTAAACATAGAAGCTTGATTTTCAGTTGTATAATAAAATCAAGCATCACGATATGAATAAGATTGCAATCAAGTACGGAATTTTACTGCTCATTAGTTTTGTCGGGCTCTTTTTGTTTATGCACGAGGTTGTTCAAATGCGGAATTATAACCTTAGAATATTAAATGGATTTGCCCACTTGGGGTTACTCTATTTTGCCATCCGGCGGTATCGGCGTGAAAATCCGGATACAATCAACAATTATGTATCTGGCGTAGTGATGGGGATGTACGCCTCGGTGATTGGGGTGCTGCCCTTCACCATTTTTTTGATGTTCTACCTGATTGGAGACAGTACCTTCATGAACTATATTCAAGACACTATTCCGATTGGTAAGTACCTTAACCCTTTCACCACTAGCCTTTTTGTTTTCACAGAGGGGATTGCGGTAAGCGTAATTGGCTCGTACATTGCCGTTCGAGTAATTGATATGAATCTTGAGCAAAACCACGCAGAGATTAATACCGAGTACGCTGAGTAAGAGCTATAAAGCGTAAAGAAATCGAAAAGCCGCTTCCGGGACGCCCGGAGCGGCTTTTTTAGTGCCCGAGTGGATTGAGCCGTAATGGCTTGGTCATTTTAAGTGCAGCAATAACAGAGACTGCAGGAGCAAAAAACCTAGTGCGACTAGACCGAAATGTTTGACAGTCTTTTCACGCTTGAGCACTTACTGGTGCTGGGCGTAAACTGTCAAGCATCTACGGCTCAATCCACTAGTGCGACTAGTCCGAAATAGCACAGCGTATTTCACGCTTGGGCGCCCTGGTTTTACTGGGTTTCTTCGGTTAGTCATTTCTGAAACACTCCACTAGCAAGTCGTTCGGTTCTGGCCGCACTTGATTTTTGAGCCGCTTAAGCCCTTTTGCAGGTACTCAGCCCAAAGGGGGCATAGAGCGGGCAAAAGCTAATGGCGCTGGTGAGCACGAAGACTCCCGCCAGGACCAGCAAAACGATGCCCAAAGTGCCCGTAATGGTATTGGTGAAGTACAAAGCGGCGATGATCACAGCAATGATGACCCGGACCAGCTTGTCGGTGTTTCCCATGTTCTTTTTCATGATGTATTAGGTTTTAATGAATAGAATCAAAGCGGTCAGGCCCCAGATCAAAAGCAGGCAAGTCAGGCAGACTGCAATTAGCTTGATGATATCCCTGGTGCCCATAATCGCTGTTTTTGTTGATTCAAAGGTAAAGGCTGGTTGAGGAAGATGCTGGTGACCGCAGTCACCACCCTGAAAAAAACTAAAGAATCTCAATGCCGTCCTCCAGCATGCGCACGCTGCCCTCGGCTTCCAGTTTTTTCAGGGTGCGGGTGATGACCTCTCTGGCAGAGCCTAGATCTTCTGCAATTTGGCGGTGGGTAAGGGTAAGTTTTGTTTTCCCGGTTAGGCGTGCACGGTCGTTCAGGTAAGCAAGCAGGCGGTCAGGTAAGCGATGGAAAAGCACTTGTTCAATATTCTGGAGTAGTGCTGTATACCGGCTTTGATACTGCCGAAAGAACAACTGGTTGAGCATAGGGTAATGGCGCAGCCATTCATGGATATGCCCGCTTGGCAGGAGCAGCACAGTGGCATCCTTCTCTACTTCCGCAACAATACTGCTCGGCCGGTCTTCCAAGACCGCGCTAAACGACATCACACAGCTTTCCTCAGGCTGGATGTAGTAGAGCAGCAGCCTTTTGGCTTCCACTTCCGCGTATACTTTAACCCGGCCTTCTAGCACCAGAGGGATGGCGCTCACGTATTGACCCTCTCGGAGCAGGGTGGTACCCGCCGCAAATTGCTTAAGCTGGCCATTGCCGATAAGTACTTCCTGCAAAGGCAGAGGCAGGAAGCGCAATTTGCGGAGCAGGTAGTCTTTTGGGGGAAACTCTTCCATAAAAAACGGTTGTTGAGCAGCCAAAATAATAAATCGCCCAACAACCGGTTATTGGCACTACTATATTTCAATCTGCAGCCCAATACTCGGTACCAGTGTCCCCGTGCCCGTATCAATGGTTTTGAGCTGAAATTCCTGTTGGTCACGGGGCGCGTCCGGGTTCACGATAATTCCGTTGCCGATAGGCTGCCCGTTTTCATCCAGCGGGCGGTCGAGGATGAGTTGGTCTTCGCCTACGCTATTCCCCGTTACATTTTCTATATCGAGGAAGACATTCAGGCTCCACTTGTCAAAAAACCACTTTTTATCGATCCGGATATCAATGGCGCTGACCAGGTCCGCCCGCCGTGTATTGAGCTGGTCAAAATTGCGGATACCCCGCCCGTTAGCTTCCCAGTTGAGGACCAGGGCAGAAGCCTGCCGGTCGAAAGGCGTAAAGGGCAAGCCCGTCTGAAAGCGCCAGTTGACGCCCACTTCCCAGTTTTTGCCAAACCGCTTGCCGATGACCACGTTGGCAATGTGGCGGGCATCCCATGAAGAAGGGACAAAGTCGCCATTTTTATCCTCAAACTCGCTCCAGCCCAGCGTGTAGGAAGCAATGCCGTAGAAACCCTTGAAGAGCCGCTGTTGAAACAAGAACTCCAGGCCGTAGCTCCGCCCTTCCGAGCGGGGCACAACGGGCTCGTTGCCCAGTACGCCAAAGTCGCCGCCCAGGTTAGCAAGGGTGATGCTGTCGCGCAGCAGGAAGGGGTAGTCGTAGTAGTATTTATAGTAGCCCTCAATGGAAATCTTGGAATTCGAAGCGGTATTGTATTCAAATCCCGCAACCACGTGATCGTTGCGGATGTATTTGATCCCATTTTCCCGGTTCACAAATACCCCGTCTTCCTGATAGCCCAATACGGTGTAGGGCGGCAGTTGGTAATAAATCCCGGTGTTGAAGTTGACCGCCAGCCGCTGGGTAAGGGCGTAGGAGGCAGAAAAGCGGGGCGAAAATTGCTCTGCCAGGTTGCTCATCTCGTCGCTGTAGTCATTCGCATCCATTCGGAAACCCAAAGAGAGCGTCAAACGTTCATCCAGCAGCTTGCGGCTGCCCTGCGCAAAGAGGGCGTAACGGTTGAGGTTGAAGTTAGAAGAAAAGTCTACCGTCTGCGGCCCTGCATTGGTGAATATGCGGTTGAAGGTGTTGACGTTATACTTGACATACTGATAGCCCATACCGTAGTTGAGCTTGAAATCCCCGATCCGGATATCGTGCTCTACGCGGAGTTTATTCTCGATCTCCTGCGATTTATAGCGCAGGGTCAGGTTTTCCTCACTGCTGTCGTCGTTGTTGAGGTATTTCTCGCTTTCGTTATTTAGCATATTCCGGCTAAGGACAAAAGTCCAAAAGCCATTCTCGGCGTAGCGCTTGTAGACGAGGCCGTTGGTGTAGTTCCACTGTGGGGAAACAGGCAGCTGATTGAGCAGGTACTGTTGTTCCTCCGTTTCGTTGGCGTCCAGGTTGAGCTGAAATTGGTCAATGGCGCCCAGGCCGATGAAGGTCAGTTCGTTCTTCTTGTCAAATTTGTGCTTGACCTTGACCTGGAAATCGTTGTAAGTTGGCAGGAAAGGCAACCCGATTACATCAAACAGAAACTGCAGGTAGGAACGCCGGGCAGAAGCCAGAAAGGTGGTTTTTTCCCCAATTGGCCCCTCGAGGGTAACCCCCACATCGGTGGCGCTCATCAGAAAGGTGCCCCCAATGCGGTCGTCGCGGCCGTCCCGCTGTTTGAATTCCAGGACCGAGCTGAGCGTATTGCCCCGGTTGGCTGGGAAAGCGCCGCTGTAAAACTCCACTTCCCGGATGAAATTGACATTGATCAAGCCTACCGGCCCGCCGGAAGCCCCCTGTGTGGCAAAGTGGTTGATGGTCGGCACCTCTACGTCATCGAGGTAAAAACGGTTCTCATTGGGCGCCCCCCCGCGGATAATCAGGTCGTTGCGGAAACTGGCCGGCGTGGTGACCCCCGGAAGGGTCTGAATAACCCGCGAGATGTCCCGGTTACCGCCTGGGTTGCGCTGAATTTCTGCCACACCTATAGTGCGCAAAGAGAGCGGGCTTTCTTCGGTTTTTTTGAAAGGTGAAGCTTTGACCACCACTTCCTGCAGATCTTGTACCGATTCGCTAAGCGCGAGGTTGACGGTGGCCGGCTTCGAGTTGGTGACCTGCACTTCGTATTCCGTTTGGTTGGTGTAACCGAGGTAGGAGGCGCGCACATCGTAAAGCTTTGGTTCCAGGCCGGTGATTTCGTAGTTGCCGTCAATATCCGTAGTGGTTCCAATATCCGTACCCGGGATAAGCACATTCGCAAACGGTATAGGCTCGTTATTGAGCGCATCGGTGACCTTACCTTTGATTATACCAGATTGTGCTATCGCTGTACCGCTGAGGAGCAGCCCCAAAAAAAGCAAAAAACAGGGTTGAACTTTCATCGCTTGGTTTTGTCGTGGTGATGAATTTTGTTTCCAGAACATTGGGAGAGAAAAAGTGTTTATACGATACAATACTTTTTTAGTGCTAAATAATACTTAGATGAAAGCGGAGGAGGTCAAACAGGTAGTAGAATGGCTGGACCAGTATGGCAAGGGCAGAGGTGCGGGCCCTTTGAGGGCAGCCGATTTCGGAGCGTGGCTTCGATCCCAGGCTGAAGGTAAGGAGGAGCCCACGCTTCCGCCCAACGCAGATGGCCTTATTTCTATGTACCTGGGCTTCATGGCCAATTATGCTGCATTTTACGCCCGGCGGGTATTCCGGCAGTTAGATTTGTACTCTATGACCGATTGGGCTTTTTTGGCAACTTTGCAGCGGGCCGGCCAACTGACGAAGTCCGATTTAATACAGCAAAATATACTGGAAAAATCCACCGGCACCGAAGTCCTGAAGCGCCTCGCCAAGCAGGGGTACATCAGGGAGTTGCCCAATCCGGAAGACCGCCGCGCAAAATTCGTTCAACTGACTACCGAAGGGAAAAGGGTGGTGGAAGAAGCGAATCAACGCATCCTGCCGATGGGCCAGGTGGTTACCGGGGATCTTACCGAGGGCGAGAAAGGGCAATTGCTTGCCCTGCTGCAAAAGCTGCACTATTTTCATAAACCGATTTTCGCTGCCAAGGACGAATCCGCAATTCTGGAATTGCTGGAAGGGCAGGCCCAATCACATGGCCAATAGCTGCCTTTGCGCTATGGGCGGAAGCTCTTTTTCGGCTGCCGTCTTTTCTATTTTACTAAATTTGAGCAAACTGTACCCTTATGCGCATTTTAGTTGCTAGTGATGCTTTCAAGGATGCACTTGGCGCCCGGGAGGTCTGCGATGCGATTTCGGCTGGGCTGAAGGCAGCCAACGCCTCCTTCGAAGTGATGGTTTTGCCTTTAGCGGACGGTGGAGAGGGCACGGCCGCTATCCTCGCTCACCACACCAATGGCCGAATGGTAGAAGCGCGCGCCTCCAACCCCCGCTTTGAGCCCATCATGGCTTCGTATGGGTTTTCCGGAGACGGCAAAACGGCTTTCATCGAAATGGCAGCCGCTTCCGGTTTGCAGCTGCTTAAGCCGGAAGACCGCAACCCCCTGCATACGTCTACGATGGGGACCGGTGCCCTCCTTATTGACGCTGTAGGGCGGGGCGCTAAAAAGATTATTATCGGGCTAGGGGGCAGTGCCACCAACGATGCAGGCATGGGAATGGCTACAGCCCTTGGCTACCGCTTCCTGGATGAACGGGGCCAGGAACTGGAGCCGGTGGGCGGAAACCTGCGCAGGGTCAGCCGTATCGACAGCCGGTTGCTGCTATTCGACCCCCGCTCTATTGACATCGTCACCCTTTGTGATGTAGACAACCCTCTGTTTGGCCCGGATGGTGCTGCGCAGGTGTTTGCGCCTCAGAAGGGGGCTGATGAAGCAGCGGTAGCGCAATTGGAAGAAGGGTTACGGCACATTGCCACCCAAATGGAGGCTCTGTCGGGGCAACCGGTGGCGGAAGTGCCCGGAAGCGGCGCAGCCGGCGGCATGGGCGCAGGCTGCCTGGCGTATCTGGGGGCGAGGCTGCAACCGGGCATCGGCACCATTATGGAAATTGCCGGTTTGGAGCCGGCTCTGGCGGATGCGGACTATGTCATTACCGGCGAAGGGCAACTCGACCAGCAAACCCTGCGCGGCAAGTTGGTCAAGGGGCTCACCCAACGGGCGAATAAGCTGGGCGTGCCGGTTATCGCTTTTTGCGGTGCTTTGACTGCTGGCCCTACGGCAGTGGAGTCGATAGGGCTGAAGGCGGCATTTTCTATTCAGAACCGGCCGGTTGGCCTGCCTACCGCATTGTCCGAAACGGCGGAGCGGCTGGAGGCCCTGGCTTTTCACGTGGGGCGGCTGCTCTAGGGAAGGCTCGGTGCTGCTTTGGCTAGCCCCTTCCTGACAGCAGCAGGCAAGGGTGGTTTGAAGTTGTTTGCCTGCTCACCGGGCTTGTTGGGCACCCGCGCTCAGTTTAGCAGCATTGTCCAACTGCCGCTTCCCCCTTTTTGCGAAATTGGATGCAAAAAAGTGATGCGTCAATGGGGATTTACAATAGCCATTCTGGGCATTTTTTCAATGGCCCAAGCTCAGGAGGTACCTACCCCCTGCCTATTGGATACCTTGCAAGTCAAGGATACCTGGTGGGGTGGGCAGCGCTACGCCTGCCGGGGCGATTACCTGCGCCGCGCCGAGCTTAGGTCGGTTTTAGAAAACGACCGGAAAGCGCATTCGCACTGGAAAAAAGGGCAGTGGTGGCACATCGGGTCCTTAGCTGCATTTAGCAGTTGCCTGTGGATGGTGCACAGCAGCCAGCCCAATTGGAGCTGGGCAGCCTTAGGCACAAGTGTTATTATGCAGGGTATTGGCTATGGCCAAAAGGAGCGTGCGGTCGAGGCTTACAACCGCCGCCGTTCATTAGACTTGATGCGTCGGGGATCATTGCAAGGTTAAAATGGCTCTTTCCTTCCCACGCTATGTCTTTTTCCGGCCATCTAGCTAAGGCTAGATGGCCGGAAAAAGCCTGCGCGTGGTTGAAAATAGCTCATTTTTCCTACTACACTGACCCGACGCATCAAGTCTATTGCTTAATCAGCCGTAGGGTGGCAGTGCCGGTTTTGCCCAGCAGGCGGAGCTGGTAGAGGCCCGCCGGTAAATCCTGCAAATCCAGGCATGGGGTGTTGAGCCGCCCGGATTTAAGTGGCCGGCCCGTAGCGTCGTAGCAAGCCCAGTCGATAGGGTAGGGTAGCCCATTAGCGGGGCGGAGGCAAAAGTTGCCCGTACCGGGATTAGGGTATAGGCGCAAGGCTTTCCCGCCGGCTCTGCCCTGTACGGAAGACGGTTGCAGAAAAATGGGTTCGGAGATGGTCCGGGAGCATTGGGCATTGGAGGCACTCAGGGTTATATTATAGGTGCCAGGGCCGGAGAAAGTATGTACTGGGTTTTCGGCTGTACTCGTATTTCCGTCGCCAAAGTTCCAATTGTAAAAATCCGCGTTTTCGGACAAATTGGTGAAAGTGACGGTCAGCCCGTCCACGGTGTAAGAAAAGGCAGTAGCTGGCCGACTGTAGATAACCACACGGCCGGGGTCCGTGATGCTCTGGCTTGGAAAGTTGCTGAAGAGCGTGAGCGTTACATCGTACTCGCCGGGGGTATTGTATACGACTGTAGGGTTGGGCGTGGAGGCGGTAGCTGGGGAGCCGCCGGGGAAGCTCCAAAGCAGGCTGTCGTAGATGCCAGCGGATTGGTCGAGGAAATCGATAGACTTTGGGGCGCAGCCACTGCTGCTCCCCGCCACACCGATATTGGGGGCCGGCGGGCTGCCAAGCACAAGGGTATCCAAGCCCGAGGCAGGCCCGCAGTCGCTGGACAGCTCAAGCGTGACAATATAGACACCTGGATTGGGGAAGGTGAAACTGGGAGCTGGGCCGCTAGCCTCTCCCAATCCCCCGAAATTCCAGGAATAGTTCACCCCAGGTGCACCAGCGGCGGAAAACTGAACGGTAAGGTCATCAATTTCGAAAGTGAAGCTGGGGTCAGGAAGCCCTCCTTCTTCCACTACTATAGCAGTACTGGAGACGGGCTCAAAGCAATCGGACAGCGCAGTAAGCCGAAACCGGAGGCCCGATGCGGCAGAAAAGTCCGAAATGAGCAGGTCAGGGGTGTTGGTACCGGTGAAGGCATTACCCTCGGGGACCGGTTCGAATCCAGTGCCCTCGTCGGCTTCCCATTGCAACCCGGCATAGTCCCCCTCCGGCAATGCAGTAAGGGTGAGGGGGGCGCTGCAGGCGGAAACGGTATCAAGCGTTGCCGCCACAGTTGGCGGTGCCGGCAGCGCAGCTTCGCTTGCCGCTAAGGGCGAAAAAGGCAGGGTTGCGCCTGTTTCACCCGCCACGGCCCCGTTGGGGGCCTCCGGGCAAGCGGCTGAATTAAGAGAAAGCCCCGGCTGCCCGCCCTGTAGCTGAAGGGTAGGCGATAGGCCGCCGGATAGCCGGATTTGGCCGCCGCTGCCGCCGCCGCCCGGTCCGAAGCATTGGTCTTGGTTATTGTTGTTGGCGTTCCCGCCCTTGCCGCCTTTTGCCGATATGGTCAGGGGGCCGCTGACCCCGCTGGCGGAAAGTAGAACCATGCCACCGCCACCGCCCCCGCCGGCACCATCTCCGGCTGCATCGGCGGCAGGTTGCCCATCGGCACGCAGCGCAAACCCATTGCTGTTTAGTTGCTGCACTTCCAGGAATATCAGGCCGCCCCCAGCGCCCCCGTCGGTAGCTACATTATTATTGCCGTGGCCGGCACCGCCCCCGCCGCCCAAGCTCCACCGGCCTGCTTCTGCTGGCAGGGGCAGGGGGCGGCCCCCTAGTCCCTGGGCAGGCCCCTGGCATCCAAAGAAGGAAGGGTTGTCATTTTCACCCCCCTGGCCGCCGCTGCCAAACAAAGCACCCCCGCCTCCGCCGGAATTGTGGTCGTTGCCGCCCCCGCCCCCGTTAGCGGCCGGCCCCCGCCCCCGGGGCCAGTCGGCGGGCAGTCCACCGATGCCTTCCCCCTTTTGCCCACCCCGGATGCTTTGGGCATCAAACCGGTAGTCATCGTAATTGATGAGCCAGGTACAGCTGCCGTCATACTCAAGGGCTGCTGAGCCTCCCCGAAACCCTTTGCCGCTGACGTCGACAGGCGCATTAAGGGTGAGCGTGCCCGCCCGGAGCGCCAGTATGCCGCCCGTTTGGCCATTCCAGGAAGGGGCGGTCAGCGTGCTGTCAGCCACGGCATTGGGGTAATAAGGCAAGTTGAGGATTTGTACCTGGCCTTCCACCTTATAAGCATAGAGCAAAGCCCGGCTGAAGGTAAGCGTATTGGCGGTGGTTGCTGAGACCACTGCTTCTTCGTGGCGCCCGGCGGTGCCCAGGCCTGTAATGGTGCCGAAATCCGCAGTATTGTTCAAGGCGAGCTCGGCTCCTTGCATCTGAATGATCAGAACGGTATCGCCAACAGCGAATTCATGCCCGGTCGGGACAGTAGCCGTAGCGGTACAAGTATCAATGGCGAGCACCGGGCTGTAGTGGTTGATAATACCGGAGAGGGTATCCTGAGCTGATAAAACAGGTAGGAAAAGCAGGGTTAGCGCGAGGGAGGCATAGGTTTTCATGCTTTGGGATTTGATGGCTGCTAAAAGCTAAAATCATCAATATAATCAATTCCCGAATGGTATGCCAGGGCTAAGCTTCCTCATCCTCAGGGGCCAGCTTGACCCGCAGGCCATCGAGTTGGGGTGTTATTCTAATCTGGCAGCCCAAACGAGAGTTGTCCTCTACGAAGAAGGCCTGGTCCAGCATATCTTCCTCCTCCTCGCTCATTTCCGGCAGCTCATGCTCGCTTTCGATGTACATATGGCAGGTAGAGCAGAGCGCCATGCCCCCGCAGGTGCCTTTTACCGGCAGCTCGTGCGCCTTGCAGACTTCCATGAGGTTCATGTTCATATCCGTGGGGGCATCCAGCTCGTGAGGCTGCCCTTCCCGGTCGATTACGGTGATTTTGATATCCATAAGGGTCTAATCCGTCAGTCAATAATCAGTAGAAAGCGCAAATATACTCCGAAGGCTTGGGTTTGCAACTCCAAACGGGTCCAAATCCGCTGCCTTTACCGAACTCGGGTGGCATCGGCCCAAATGGGAATGGGCGATTTTATTTGGCAGAAACCCTAGGTTTTTCCGGGAGATTAATTTACCTTTGCACGTCTAATTGAAAGACCCTGACAATACTCAAATAGAAGTACGATGGATGCTATCAAGTTTGTAGAAGAACAGATGTTGGAAACGAAGGACTTTCCAGCTTTCCGCCCCGGCGACAATATTGTAGTGAGCTACAAAATCGTCGAAGGAGATAAAGAACGGATTCAGGATTTTCGTGGCGACGTGATCAAGATCAAAGGCCATGGCAGCAACCTGATGTTTACTGTGCGCAAGACCTCCAGCGGTATTGGTGTGGAGCGTATTTTCCCGATCGTTTCTCCGAATATTACCGAAATCAAAGTGCTTAAGCGGGGCAAAGTCCGCCGCGCTAAGTTATACTATCTGCGCAACCTGGTGGGTAAGAAAGCCCGCATCAAGGAGCGCACCCGCGTGAAGAGCCAGTAAGCTCCGGCTTCCGGCTGTTTCCTAATCCGGTCAATCGCCTGCATCGCGGCGGCTGACCGGATTTTTTATGGGTATTCATCGAGTTTCTGCTCTTGCTCAGCGATTAAATGCCGGGGCGCTTTTCGTGGTTTTTATCTTAGGGGCTCACCTAAGGGGTCGATCGGGGTTGTAGTGCTGACCAACCTCAATGGCAATCCTGTCCCTGCTCTGATGCGCAATTACGTATTTGACCTTTTGCTGGGGGAAGATATCCGTGACTGGAACGGGGAGACGCTGAAAATGCGGGAAAAGCAGGAGGAAGCTCAGCAATCAACCGAAGCAGATGTCGTGCGCCAGACGGGTACTTCGCCCGCGCATAAACTAAGCGCCTACACGGGTACCTTTGCCCATCCCGGATACGACAACATCCAGATATTGCAGCGCGGGGACAGCCTCTTTGCAGCGCTCTCCGCCGCCGATGAAGCGCTGCCGCTCGGCCACTACCACTATGAGGTATTTTACAACGATCATCCCTTCTGGGGCGAAACCAAAATCCAGTTCCTGATCAGCCTGGAAGGTGAGGTAGACCAATTGAAGGTACAGTTGGAACCCGCCCTGCCCGCCCTGACCCTCGACCGCAAGCCGGAACCCGAGGCCTTTTCCGGGGAAAGGCTGAAAGCCTACACCGGGACTTACCTGATTATGGGCGTGCAGCGTATTACGGTATCGGTGAACAACGAGGTGTTGAAGATGGAGGTGCCCGGCCAGCCTACTTACACCTTGGCCCCCCGGGGAGACGATAAGTTTGACCTGAAGGGGCTGGAGGGGTACACCGCTTTCTTTCAGCGCGACGAGGAAGGGGAAGTCGAAAAGCTAACGCTGATACAGCCCAACGGGCAATTCAGCGGCGAGAAAGAAGATTAATCGACGGTAAACTGCTTGATCATCACCGCCCCGCTTTCCTCCAGGTTGGAGCTGACGATGATGACCTGTTCCTTTTCACCGTCGTCGACGGAAACAGCGACGGTATTGGGCCGGATGTCGCCCAGGTCTTCGGCGTGCAGCACCAGGAAGTTGTTCTTTTGCTTTAAGGATACCGGGATGCCGATGCGGCGTTTGGATACCCGGTGCTGGTGCAGGATGCGTTCTCCGTTCAGGAACAGCGTGGCGACATCGCCATCTACGGTGCCATTGTCCCAGATTTTGATGCGGATATTCGGGCTGCTGACTTCCAGGACGCGCTGCACTTTGATTTGCCGTTGATTTTCCAGCTGGTAAGGTTCGGCAATGGTTTGGCGGGTTTGGATGACCTCCCGGGTCAGAATAGGTTTTTCGAGGTAAAGCGCGCCGCTTGCGCAGGGCCCGGATTCCATATCGTACCCCTCAATATAGCCTTGCCAGGTGCCCTCCAGGACGAGGCGGCTGCCCTCCTGCCGGTAGGCCAGGTCGCCGGACTTGATGCACCAAGGCCAAGCGGGGTCTTCCTTCTTCAGGACAGCGTTTTCTTGAAACGAAAGGGCATTTTGTGCCGCGTCATAAGTGTACCGTAGGCCCATGTGGGCGCTGCCGCCGTTGCCCTCCGAGACGATATAGGAGCCGCCTTGGCCCCTGGAGCCAAGGTCGATTTCAAAGTAAAAGCCGTATTCCCGGTCCGATTGGGAGAGGGTGCCGGTCCATTTGCCGGCTACGGTGGGCTCCTGGGCTTGGACTACGGTATCCCGCACCGTCTGCGTGGGCCGCTTGAGGCTCATTTGCCCCGGCGTGCAGCCATCAGCCCGCCACGCCCCGGTGAGGGTGGGTATGCCCGCCTGTTCGCCCACTTTGAGTGTGGCATACTTCATGCACCACTTTGGGCTGGCAGGCTCGGTTTGTTCTACCTCCTGCAAGACGAGTTGCTGGCCGTCCCAGTAACCGGTAACCAGGAAGCGGGCATGGTGCTGTTCATCCTGGGTGGCTGCATAGGCCTCGCCATTAAGCGCGCTGCCGGATTGCTGAAGCTGGAGCCGGTAAATGAAAGTGTCTGGTTTGCCCGCCTGGGACAGGAACCCTTCCCAGCGGCCGCCCAAATTCTGTGCGCACAGGGATGCTGCAGCCAGTAGCCAACAACCTGCCAATTGCCATCTCATAGTTATGCGTTTCTGGAAAGCTTGATATTCAGCCCGCTATAAAGGTAGTGATAAGTGTCAACTACTGCAACTGACGATTGTCAATGCGTCCCCACTCCACACGGCCTACCTTGGCAATATTGAATCATCAAAACACAGAAGCCACCAAAACGGACAAACGTAGAGCGGGCTGCGCTCCCCAATCAAGCGCTAAACCACCTAACCGAACTAAGAAAATGAATTTTATGAAAGTACAAGTGAATGCCACCTTTTCCGTAAATGATTACCTGAACAGCGTTATTGAAGAAAAAGTCGGCAAGCTGGCCAATTTCTCTGACTGGATTACGGAAGCAGAAGTCTACCTGAAGATTGGAGAAAAGCGGCACCGGCAGGCAGAAGATCAGATCGTGGAACTGCGGCTTGCAGTACCGGGCCAGACTTTCTTCGCCGAGGAGCATAGCGATAAATTCGAGAAGGCCGTAGCCGGCGCAGTCGATAAAGTCAAACGCCAATTGCTCAAACACAAAGAACAAGTAACGAGCCACCATTAGCAGGAATGGCCTGGTGGCCGTTTCCGGGCGTGGTGCCCTTACCGGTGCTAAGCCGGGAATTGCCAACGAGCCCATCCGCTAGTGCGACTAGACCGAAATGTTTGACAGTCTTTTCACGCTTGAGCACTTACTGGTGCTGGGCGTAAACTGTCAAGCATCTACGGCTCAATCTGCTAGCAGACAGTTGTTTGCACCAAA
The DNA here is from genome assembly GCA_964575505.1 of uncultured Phaeodactylibacter sp. Classification (GTDB taxonomy): domain Bacteria; phylum Bacteroidota; class Bacteroidia; order Chitinophagales; family Saprospiraceae; genus Phaeodactylibacter. The sequence continues at coordinate 7,009 of CAZNSK010000070.1, read as the reverse complement.
CAGAACCAACGCATAGCGCTCCGGAATGAGCCGCCGGTTATGAGCAAGGCAGGCCGAAGACCAGCCTTCAAACCGCAACAGCTTCATTCCCAACCCGCCGGGCAGCAGCATTCTATTGTCACCTTGCCTCCGCTGCCCAGCGATTTTTTTGCCCCACCCCGCCGAGGGTGATATCCCTCACCCTGGCTTGACAAAAGTCACTGCCTTATTTGACCTAGATCACAGACCTGGCTTCGGAAACCCTGTTACTTTGTCCCTGTAATCCGAAAATCATAACCCACTTCAAATGCTGTGTAAATACCACAACCGCTGCCCCTGAGCAGCTTCAAGCGCCTGTTTTTTTGCGCTAATGCATGAAAGAATGATCATATTTTAAGACACAACCTTTACTTCAGTCTAAAACCTTGTAAAATTTTTCAACCAATGAAAGTAGAACAAATATATACCGGATGCTTGGCCGAAGCGGCTTACTACATTGAAAGCAATGGCGAAGCGGCCATCATCGACCCCCTGCGCGAAACTGACCCGTACATTGAGCGGGCGGAGGCAGATGGTGCCCGCATCAAGTATGTGCTGGAGACGCATTTCCATGCGGATTTTGTTTCCGGCCACCTCGACCTGGCGAATAAAACCGGGGCTACTATTGTTTTTGGCCCGACTGCTCAGCCCAATTTTGAGGCCCATATCGCGACGGATGGGGAAGTATTGAAAGTGGGCAATGTAGGGATAAAAGTCCTGCACACTCCCGGGCATACGATGGAATCCTCCACCTTCCTGTTGTTTGACGAAGACGGCAAAGCGCACGCCATCTTTACCGGCGACACCCTATTCCTGGGGGATGTAGGCCGTCCTGACCTGGCCGTTAAAACCGACCTGAGCCGCGAAGATTTGGCAGGGCACTTGTTTGACAGCCTGCGCAACAAAATTATGACCCTTCCCGATGAGGTGATCGTTTATCCAGGCCACGGTGCCGGCTCCGCTTGCGGCAAGAAAATGAGCGCTGAAACCTGGGGCTATCTCGGTGACCAGAAGAAGCATAACTACGCTCTACAGCCCATGACGCGTGAAGAGTTTGTCAAGGAAGTGACGGAAGGTTTGGTTGCCCCTCCGCAGTACTTCCCCAAGAATGCCGTCATGAACAAGATGGGCTACAACTCCATTGACGATGTGCTCGCAAAGGGCCTTAACCCTCTGAGCGTGCGTGCCTTTAAAGCTGCCTGGGCAGAGGAAGAAGCATTGGTTATTGATACCCGGCATCAGGACGAGTTTGCCGATGGCTTTATCCCGGGTTCTATCTTTATCGGTATTGACGATAACTTTGCCATGTGGGTAGGGGCTCTGATTACTGACCTGCAAATCCCCATTCTGATCGTAGCCGGCGAAGGCCGCCAAAAAGAGGTGGTCACCCGCCTGGCCCGCGTGGGATACGACAATCCTATCGGATACCTAGATGGCGGTTTCGAAGCCTGGGCAGAGGCCGGCGAAGAAGTAGACACCGTTGAGGAAGTCACTGCTGCCGACCTGGCGGAACGCTTCGAAGCGGAAGGGATGAACGTGCTGGATGTGCGCAAAGCCAGTGAGTTCAACGCGCAGCATGTCATCGGCGCGCAAAGCTTCCCGCTTGATTTTATCAACAGCAATATGAGCGAAGTAAGCCGGGATAAGCGCTACTTCCTGCACTGTGCCGGTGGCTACCGCTCCATGATTACCGCTTCTATCCTGAAGTCCCGTGGCTTCAATGATGTGGTGAATATTAAAGGCGGGTTTAAGGCATTGGTGGAAACCGACCTGCCCATGACCGAATTCGAAGAGCAGATTACAGAGCTGTAAACGCAGCGGCGATTAAGATGAATTAGCTTTTGGCCCGGTATCCGCATCAGCGGTGCCGGGCCTTTGACATTTTTATGTGCATTATAATTGTTGGTTTTCTTATTTTAGCGCGGTATAAAAACCGGTAAACTATGGAAGCTTTCCTCACTTTTTTTGAAACGATGCCGGCTTGGCAAAAGCTGGCCTGGGTATTTTTGTGCCTCTCAGTTAGTTGGGTGCTGGAAGGGGCGATTCCCCTTGTAACCCTTAATTACAAAAAGTGGAAGCACGCAGGCGTCAATCTGATTTTTTTAAGCACCTCTCTGGTCATCAATCTGCTCTTTACTATCGCGACGGCTGGTGTTTTTATTTGGGGCGCTCAGTATGAGTTTGGTTTGCTGTACTGGCTCAACCTGCCGGTATGGGCAGAACTGCTGTTGGCGGTGATGCTGCTCGACCTGGTTGCGCAGTGGCTGGCGCACTATTTGCTCCACAAGGTAAAGTGGATGTGGAAATTCCACCTTGTGCATCACAGCGATACTAAAGTCGACGCCACCACGGGTACCCGCCACCACCCGGGAGATTATGTCATTCGCGAAATTTTTGCGCTGTTCGGTGTTATCGTATTCGGGATACCCCTGGCGTATTATCTGTTCTACCGCATCGCCACTATACTGTTCACCTACATCACCCACGCTAACATAACGGTGCCAACTTGGCTGGATAGGCCCTTGAGCCTGGTATTTATTACGCCTAATATGCACAAGTTCCACCACCACTTCGAACGGCCTTGGACCGACTCCAACTATGGCAATATATTTTCTTTCTGGGACCGCCTGTTTGGCACCCTCATTTATGATGACCCCCGTAAGGTACGCTACGGCCTGGATGTGCTCAGCGATGACCTGGATGAAAATATAGCCTACCAATTCCGTGTCCCCTTTGACAAAACCGTTAAAACGGACTATTAAACTGATTGGCCTTGCAGCCTTTTGCAGCAGGGCATCTCGTTGAATAGTCAATGGCCGGCCGCTTTCGGATCAGGCTAACTGTTGCCACCGGCAAAACAATACGGTGGATTTCCAGTTAGAAAAGATATGAAAACGCTATCTTTTAACAACGATGATGAAATGCCCATGATTGGCCTGGGCACCTGGAAATCCCAACCCGGAGAAGTGCACGATGCCGTTCTGACGGCCTTGAAAACCGGCTACCGGCATATTGATTGCGCGCCAATTTACGGCAACGAGGCCGAGGTGGGCCAAGCCATACAGCAGGCTATCCGTGATGGCGTGCTGAAACGGGAAGCGCTTTGGGTTACCTCCAAGCTTTGGAACGACGCTCACCGGCAGGCGGATGTCATCCCCGCTTTGAAAAAGACCCTTTCTGACCTGCAACTGGACTATCTCGACCTATTTCTAATCCACTGGCCCGTAGCATTAAAGCAAGGCGTGATGTTCCCGGATGGGCCTGATGACTTTCTGTCGCTTGAAGAGGTGCCGGTGTCTGAAACTTGGGCGGGTATGGAGGCTGCGGTGGACGAAGGCCTGGCCCGCCATATTGGCGTTTCCAATTTTAAGCTGGAGCGGGTTCGGCAATTAGTGGAGCAGGCCCGCATTAAGCCAGAAATGAACCAGGTAGAGCTGCACCCCCACCTGCCGCAGGAACGCCTTGTAAAAGGCTGCCAGGGCATAGGCGTGCACCTTACAGCCTATTCTCCTCTGGGGTCGAAAGACCGTTCTTCAGCCATCAAGAAAGCGGATGAACCTTCGCTTTTGGAGCATCCGGCCATTCGGCGGGTAGCAGAAAAGCGGAATTGTACGGTAGGGCAAGTCCTGATTAGCTGGGCCCTGCACCGCGGTACAGCTGTTATTCCTAAATCTACGAATGCCGGGCGCATTCAGGAAAACCTGAAGTCGGTTGAGGTGGAGCTCAGCTTGGAGGACATGCAGTATATTGGGCAGATCGGTCCTGATTACCGATTTGTGGATGGCAGTTTTTGGGCGATGGATGGCAGCCCCTATTCCATGGCCGATTTATGGGATAGATAGGCGCTGCAAGGCGTGCGGCGTGAAGGGAAGCAAGCCGCCTAGTTATAGTTTGCCAATTGTTGCTTAGCTTGCTCGAAGGTAGCATGGGCAGCTTCCAGCTGAGCTTTCCACGCCTGTGCCTGTTTCCGGCCTTTCTGCTCCAGGTCTTGCAACTGCAGCAGCGATTCGGCAGATATGTCCCTCGGCTTTTTCTCTTTCAGGGTATTCAGCCGGGCAGCGCCTTCCTGCCATTGGTTGACGAATTCGAAAGAAGCTTCAGAGGCTTGCCCCAGGCTTTTGATATGGGCTTGCAGGTCTTCCTCGAGGTCCGGGGCCGCGTTGTCTGGCAGGGTATCCATCGCTTCGGATAATTGCTGGGCTTCTTCCAGGGCATTTAGAATCCCCGTTACCTGGTCGGTTACCAATTTAGTGGTGGCGTCCCAACGGCTGGCAAAAGCGGAGAGGTCTTCTCGTTGCTGAGCGGATTCATTGGCGCAACCCCAGAGCGCAGTCAAGAGCAGGCAACAGGCTAAGAAACGCATAGGTGATTTTTGACACAAAGATAGGCAATTGAAGGGCAGGGGGGAAATATTGTAGGTATTACCCTAAGCTGTTACCTTCGTCAGGACCAACTGAATCCACAAGATGACCGCACCTAAACGATACGTTTGCATACATGGGCACTTTTACCAGCCCCCCCGTGAGAATCCATGGCTGGAGACCGTGGAAGTACAGGACTCCGCCGCCCCTTTTCACGACTGGAACGAACGCATCAATTTCGAATGTTATGCCCCCAATGCCACTGCCCGGGTGCTCAACGGGGAGCAGCACATCATTGATATTGTCAACAATTACGCACGGATCAGCTTTAATTTTGGGCCTACGCTTTTATCGTGGATGGAAAAAGCCGACCCGCAGACCTACGCCCGTATCCTAATGGCTGACCGGGCAAGCCAGGAATTATTCGGCGGGCATGGCTCGGCAATGGCACAGGCCCATAGCCACCTCATCCTCCCCCTCTGCAACCGCCGGGATAAGGAAACACAAATAGCCTGGGGCATTGCTGACTTTAAGCACCGCTTTAAGCGGATGCCTGAAGGGATGTGGCTGGCCGAAACCGCTGTGGATACGGAGACCTTGGAGGTCTTGGCGGAACAAGGCATTAAGTTTACCGTGCTGGCGCCCCGCCAAGCTAAAGCCATCCGGAAAATCGGGGCGGAGGATTGGGAAGAACAAGCGCACGCCGCAGTAGATACACGCCGCCCCTACGAATGCCAGCTGCCGAGCGGCAAGTCGATTACCCTATTTTTCTACCACGGTGGTATTGCGCAGGGCGTGGCTTTTGAGGGGCTGCTCAACAATGGCACGGCCTTTGCCAACCGCTTTAATGAGGCTTTTACTGATACGGAGGAGCCTCAGCTTGCTCATATTGCCACCGATGGGGAGAGCTACGGCCACCACCACCGCCACGGCGAGATGGCCCTCGCGGCCTGCCTAAAGGCAATTGAGGAGAATGGGGTCGCCACGGTCACTAACTATGGGCAGTACCTGGAGCTTCACCCTCCTGCCTATGAGGTGAAGATCCACGAAAGCAGCTCCTGGAGCTGCGTCCACGGCGTAGAGCGGTGGCGGTCCAACTGTGGGTGCAATACCGGTGGCCGTCCGGATTGGAATCAGGAATGGCGAGCGCCATTGCGCGAAACACTCAACTGGCTGCGCGATGCCCTCATCCCAGTCTACGAGCGGGAAGCAAAACCCCTGCTGAAAGACGTATGGGCGGCCCGCAACGATTATATTCATGTGCTGCTCGACCGCAATACGGCAAGCATAGATGCCTTCATTCAGGCCCATGCAAAATCTGAACTTGGCGAAGCGGAACAAATACGGCTGCTCCGGCTTATGGAGCTGCAGCGCCACGCCATGCTCATGTTTACGAGCTGCGGCTGGTTTTTCGATGAGGTGTCAGGCATTGAGACCAACCAGATCTTACAATACGCCAACCGGGCCATCCACTACGCTATACAGGTGGCAGGCGTAGACCTGCACGATGGGTTTGTGGCCCGGCTTGAGCAGATACCTAGCAATGTATTCGAAAGCGCCGCGGAGAGCTACCAAAAGCACGTGGCGCCCGCCCGGGTGGATTTGGTAAGGGTGGGGATGCATTACGCCGCCTCTTCCGTCTTTGAGGAATACCCCGAGCACCTGGAGTTTTTTAACTACACAGCCGACAGCGAAGTCTTTTTCCGCCTGGCTGCTGGCAAATACCGCCTGGCACTGGGGCGTACCACCGTACAGTCTAAAACCACCCTTTCCAAAAAGCATTTCAGTTTTGCAGTGCTATACCTGGGGCAGCAAAATATCATCGGCAACATTTCCCTGCATATGAGCCGCCCTGATTTTGACAAGATGGCGGAGGAGGCCAAATCGGCATTCCGCAGTACTAATCTGGGGGAGGTCATTGGCAAAATGCAGACCTACTTCGGGCAAGAAAAGTTCTCAATCTGGGAGCTTTTTACGGATGAAAAGCGGAAAATACTCCGGCAAATTACCGAGAGCAGCCAGGAGCAAGTGGAAAAAGCCCTGCGCGATATTTACGAGGACAACTACCAGCTGATGATGGGCATGTCGGTCAGTGCCATTCCGGTGCCCGACTATTACCTCAGCGCAGTAGCCTTCGTGCTCAATCACGACCTCCTCAACTTGTTTGAGAATGGCAACCTCAACCGCCGGGAGCTGCGCCGGATTTACGCGGAGTTCCGCCGCTGGGATGTGCCACTTGCCAATGAGCAGGCCTTTAAACTGGTGGTGGAAGCACGCGTGTTCCGGGAACTGCAGCAATTGCAGTCGGGCCAGGCCGATCTAGATCAGCTGCAAACCTTGGTGGCCGTCCTCCAAACCATTGACCAGCTGAATATTGCTATGGAGTACTGGCAGAGCCAGAATCTGTACTTTTCCCTGCTGCAGGAATACCGGTCCGGAGCCCGCACCTTTGAGGATGAAGAGTGGGAAGGCGCCTTTATGGCACTGGGGGAGTTGTTGAGTGTGGAGGTTTAGGCCTTGGCGAGCCCCGCCGGTTTTTTGTTGAACAAGGTTTGGTGTTTACCTTTGAAAGAACCCGTTTTTTGCCTTGTTAGCGCACAAAATAACTTCGCCTATTCTAGGTAACTTAT
>CAZNSK010000069.1:24055-31751 GCA_964575505.1 uncultured Phaeodactylibacter sp. | reverse complement strand
CATACCCTATACAAAACCTACCTTAATAAACTCTAATGAATTTCCGTAATTTATTTCTAAATGATTTAGAGGCTACATAGCAATTTAACGCCCAAGCAATATTGAACCGTAGGCGTGCCTCTCTAACAGCTGTGTACGGCATTTAACCATACCTTTGGATGTATGTATTTTTTAAAATATAGCAGGAGAACAGCTCATCTGCTGGTGCTCGCCCTTTTGCTTGGCATTGTAGTAAGCTGTCAAAAGGAGCACCTTAGTGGTGAAGCTGACAGCAAAAAATCGGGTACAGAGCTGCCTGAATCAGCTGCGATAGCACTAAGCTATGATGTAATCGTTTCTACCTTTCTTATCCCTGAAAACCCGGACGATGCCGAATTGCTCAGCCCGGGCGAGCGGGCACTGGCTACTCCCACTGTAGAAGGCAGCCGTGTACAGCAGTTCATAAACAGAGATGGCACCATAGACGGAGAGATTCAGCGGATGGACTTGGAGGGCATGCCCAGCTACCCTAAGCCTCGCATTGGCGGCCCGGTTATGCCCAAAAAGTACCAGCCGCAGCGCATAGTAATTGAGGGGGGGGCGAGCACATCATTCAACGCTGAGGGCGAAATCATAAGCCACTGCTTTCAGGGGGCTGAGACCGCTATGTATTTCCAACGCATAGCGGATGAGTTATCTGAAGGCACCATGCTTTCGGGGGAGGAGTTTGACTATATGATAGAGGGGTTTGATGAGGCAGGTTTCGACGTATCCGTCAATAGTCAGGATAACAATATTGTCGAGCTGGCCCACGAGTTTGAGGATGCCCGCCGGACGGTCTTTTATCTAGACAAAGTACAGCAGCGCATTCGCGCACGGGCACATTATGATGCGGAAGGGCAGTTAGAGACCTTGTCTGAATACGTCTTCGAGCCGGGGGAGCCGGCTGTGCTTACCGCTCACCGTTTTGTGACTTTCTACGATGCCCCCCGGAATGGCGTACGCATGGGCGTTTGGAAGACCGCCCAATTTCGCAATTTTGAATTGGAGAAAAATCTATAATCATGAAGAACAACAAACTACTCAATACTTTTGCCTTAACGCTGCTGCTCTTGCCGGGTTGGGCGATGGGGCAGCGCAATACGATTTGGCTGGATGGTGCAACGACCACGACATCCAAGGGATGGCGAGGTACCCCAAACGCCATGCGCGACTTTTACAATTACGATTTTGTAGACCTGGTTTCCACAAATTCAGCCGGTAGCCAGGAATATGACTTAAGTTTAGGCGTCAGGGACTTTGATATACCGACAAGCCCTACCGCTGCTATACAGATGGAGCCCATGCTAGACAATAGGAGTAATGTACTCGGCATTGCGCACGATTTCGGTGGTCTAGTATTGCGGGAATTGGCCAACCGGGACAATAGCTTGTCTGCCATGATTCTTGACGGGGTGCCCAATCAGGGCTCTTCGGCGGTCAGGATGGCTACATACCGCCAAATTCCTGATGCCAAGACTCGTGCCCAGTTGATACTTGAAAATGCTCAATCTGTCCAGGCCATGCAAGATTGCGACGACTGCAATGCTTTAGGCATTTTTGAGACCTGGATCAACGCCCTCTCCACTAGCAGTGTGGATGTATTCAACCAAATGGCGAATAGCAGCTCGCAGATAAATTATTTAAAGGATAACCTACCACCCCCTGAAATTCCTTTCGCCATTCTGTGGGGCAGTGTGGAGGAACTGTCATTAATGAGCCTCATGGACTCCCGCACATCGAATAATCCGTGGAGCACCCCTATCACAACTTGTGCCGCAGAAGCCATGGAAAAGGCAAGAAAAGACTATGAGACAGACCTGGAAATATTGGGGTTAATAAGTACGGTAAGCGGTTTCTTCGGTAGGGCGCTGAGCGCATTTGGTGAGATTGTAGGAGATATTGCCGGAGGTGGAACCCCCTCTCCGGGTACGGTACTTTCCGCATTTGGAGACTGGGTAGTGGCGGAACGAAGCGCTATAATTGAAGATATTGAGGCACAGCGGGAGGCCGATCAGAAGCTGGCGCAGATTCTGCGCTGTGAGCTTTCTCACCAATTATTGGCTTCCGAATGGCAGTTTGGGCTGATAGAGTATGGCACTGTAGAAGTAGGCACAGAAGAGGTGCCCCTGCTGCCGGAAGCTTCTCAGGCGCTGTGCATACAGTACTGTCAGGAGCAGTTTACCGGCTTTCCGGGCTTATCCGTTTTTGGCAATTGTGTAGAGGATTGCATGGACGATCCGCCTACGCAAACCGTTACGGTCTACCTGCCGGAAGAAAACGATGGGCTGCTGCTCAAATCTGAGCAAATGCTGGACGGCGCAGCGCACGTTTATCATTTGGAAGAGCACAACCACTTTCAGGAAACAGCCCTGTCCGGCCAGTCTTCTGAGGGGACACTGAATCATGCTTTACAAGAACTTTTCGACGGAACAGCAGGGCCTGCTTTTACTGTGCCTAAACAATAATTTTTGATTGGATATCTGACCTATGCGCTACCTGATTGTAGTTTGGGGGTTGCTGATAAGCTTGTCAGGCTGTTCCTCCGCCTTGCAGGAAAGCTGGGTGGTGCCCTGTTCCGGCCATTTCGAGTTTTACCCTTTGAATTGGGAGCAGTTGCTCATCCTGTCGTCAAGTTGCGATTCGGGGCCCTGCATTAAGGCGATTGATTTGCGCAGCGGCGAGGAGGCCTGGTCGCTTTCTGATACTCTATTCAACCAGGTATACTACAACTTCCAGCCTTATCTGGACGAGCGCTATCTTGTGCTTCCTGTTGGGCGGGAACTGATTTGCCTGTCACCCGAAACCGGGGAAATACTTTGGCAAAGCCGGCGCAGCAGGCCAGGGGACTCTCATGTGTTCGGGGATGGTCAATTCGTATACCGTTCTTATGCTGCACCGACTGACACCGCCTTTGAGTGGATACGGTTTGATCTGGATTCCGGCAGGGATAGCCTGTTGCTCGTGAGCCCGGTAAGTAAGGCTTCCCGCTGCCTTATGCGGTCACCAGTGCCTTTTTTTGACGGGCGTGATAGTGGCTTGGTCAGCCCGGTGATCGATTATGAGCCCCGGGGGCTTACCGAAAGCTATCTGTTGCTTTGGAAGCGAGGACAACCAGCCGCGCCAGTGCGCCATACCATTTATCCGGATAATGAACAAGGCAGAGGGCCTAGTTTGCCACCGGTTGTAGCGGGAAAGTATTCCTGGTGGGTAGCCAGCCAGGATGTCGTTTCCTTTGATTTGGCAAATGAAAAAATATTATGGAGGGTAACTTTGCCCCATGGATTGCTCACTTCACGCCTGACCTTGCATGGTGAAAACCTTTTTCTGGCCTGTGAAGATGAAAATTTGTACGCGATTGCTGCCTCCACCGGGAAGTTGCAGTGGTCATCGCCTATAGCCGGTACGCCGAGCCGGGTTTTCCATACCCCTAAGGCTACTTACCTGATTGGTGGATCTGATCAGGTACTTTATGAAATTGACCGGCATAAGGGGCAATTGTTAGGTAGATACATTCTTCAGGGCACCGGCCGAAAACTTCGCCGGGTGGCCTACTTTGGCCATGGTGTGGCTGTGCTCAATGATGGCCTTAATTGGCAGGCGGTGTCTCTAACTGCTTTGCCAACCCAGCTTCGCAGGCTCCAGGTCCCCGAAAACAATCGTAAATAGCTTGGGCGGGCGGGGTCGCCTGTTTTTCCGAAAAACTTGTTACGCAGGCAGCGCCTCCCGCAACCGCTTTACCACCTCATAAGCTGCGGGGCAGATCGTCGTATTCTTCAGCGTCAAATCCAGAATCTGGTGGAAGCCCTTGTGGTTGGTGTGCGGGTACTCGGCGCAGGCTTTGGGGCGGTACTCGTAGATGGAGCAGTAGTTGTCGCTGCCGAGGAAGGGGCAGGGCGTTTCGTTGAGGACGTAGTCGCCTTCGTCATCCAGGTGCAGGTACTGGCTCACGAATTCGGCAGGGCGCATTTTCAAATGGCTGGCGATGCGCTCAATATCGCGGTCGCGGAATATGGGGCTGGCTGACTTGCAGCAGTTGGCGCATTGCAGGCAGTCCGTATGCTCAAACACCTCATCGTGCAGCTGGGCAACGGTGGCGTCCAACTGACGGGGCGGCTTCTTTTTGAGCTTTTGGAAATACTTTTTATTCGCCCGCTTATCGCTTTTCGCCCGCTGCCTGAGGTGCTGCAGGCGGGTAGGCATGTCTTCCTTGAGCGGTTCCTCCTCCATGGTCACAACTTTTGATCCTTGCTCTGGTTTTTTAGGGGTCTGCATCAGCAAACAAAGATCGTAAATTTTGAACGCAACATCCACTCCACCCAAATCAGAAGTTGAACAGGACAGCCGGCCGGACCTGATGAGCTGGATTATCCTCATTACCCTGAGCCTGATCTGGGGCAGTTCTTACATCCTCATCAAAAAGGGGCTGTTGGTCTACTCCAGCACGGAGGTAGCCTGTCTGCGCCTGGCGATCTCTGCCCTGTGCTTTCTGCCCTTCCTGCTTTATCAGTTCCGGAAAGTGGACTGGTCGCGCTGGCCGTTTCTGGTTATTGTGGGGCTCACAGGTACGGCTATCCCGGCCTTTATGTTCGCCATTGCCCAGACGGAGATCAGCAGTTCTATGGCGGGCGTGCTCAACTCCCTGGTGCCTTTGTTTACGCTAGTGCTGGGCGTGCTGCTATTCGGGGCAAAGGCGCGCTGGCTTAAGCTGTTGGGCGTGCTCATCGGACTGGCAGGAGCGGCTACGCTCATCCTCTTCAGCCGGGAGGCGGGCATGGAGGGCAACCCCTGGTACGGGCTGCTGGTGATCGTCGGCTGTATCTGCTACGCTATCAATTCCAATACCATTGCGAAGTACCTGAAGGAGATGAAGTCGCTCATCATCAGTGCCACTTCTTTTACCATTGTGGGCATACCGGCTTTTGCCTACCTGTTTCAGACGGATGTGCTGCCCAAGCTGGAAAGCACCGCCGGTGCCTGGGAAGCGCTGGGCTACGTTGCCCTGCTCAGCATCATGGGCACCGTGCTCGCCTCCCTGATTTTCTTCCAGCTCATCAAGCGGACCACTCCGGTATTTGCCTCTATGATCAGCTACCTGGTGCCTATGGTGGCGGTCTCCTGGGGCTTTCTGGACGGAGAGGTCATTTCTGTGATTCACTTTTTGGGCATGGGGCTGATTTTGAGTGGGGTTTATTTGGTGAAGCAATAAAAAAATGGCTGCCCACAATCTATAGCAGGCAGCCATCTGAAACATTACCTTTGCGTCTAGTTTAAAACTTAATTGGCGTTATAGTAAAAACGTTCGTGCACAATTTGGTCACCTTCCCACTTCTGTACAGCCACCTGCTCCATCTGAACGCGGTTGCCATCCTTGAAAGTCACCTCCATCATGTTTTCAACAGTCGTGATCCCGTTTTCTTCATCTGAGGTCAGGCTTTTCACCTGCAGGTCGTGAAACTCCTGTACGTTGTTGAGGAACTGCTCCTCGTATTCACGGCAGGCAGCCTTGCCGGTGCGCTTGCCCGTTGGCTCTTCCATGATGACGCCCTCTGCGTAGTACTTCTCAAAAGCGTCCATCAGTTTGCCCTGGCCGAGCATGTTGTAAATATCCTGTGCTTTTTCCTTGTAAGTCATAATTGATTAATTTGGTGTTTAAACATTAAATGTTTGCACGCTGTATTTGTTCGCGCCGCAAGCTGTTTTTTTGAAAAAAAGTACAGGTGGCTGCTGTTTTGCTTATCTTTCAAGTGACTAAAACCTACACACAATGGAAATGAACTGGATAGCTATTGCGGTAAGCGCCCTCATCCCACTGATAGTGGGTGCAATTTGGTACAACCCCAATGTACTGGGCATGGCCTGGATGAAGGCCAGCGGCGTTACGGAGGAGCAGGTACAAAGTGGCAATATGCTGGTTATTTTCGGGCTGACCTACGTTTTTGGCCTGATGGCGGCACTGACGCTGAGCTTCCTGGTCATACACCAGGGGCATATGTATTCCATTCTGGTCAATGAACCGGGCTTCGGAGAGGAGGGCTCGGAAACCATGCGCTACATCGGGGAGTTCATGGCTGCCTACGGCGACAATTTCCGCACCTTCAAGCACGGTGCTTTCCACGGCCTGATGACTGGTATCACCTTCGCCTTCCCCATCATCGCCATCGTCGCACAATTTGAGCGCCGCCCCTGGAAGTACATTTGGATCCACGCCGGCTATTGGGCGCTGACCCTAACCCTCATGGGGGCTGTAATTAGTGGCTGGCAGTAAAAACCCACCTAATTGACTTGTCCGCCAAGCTCGTCAGCGCAAGGCAGCTACGGAGCAGGCTCGCCAATCTGCCCGCTCCCTGTTGCCTGCCTGACGAGTTACCTATGCTTCGGCGCACTACCGCACCAGCATCACCCCTCCTTCCCGTTCCACTTCCAGCTCCTGCCCGCAGTAGTTGACCGTGCCTTTTAGCTGATATACGTACAGGCCGGTATTCATAAGCGTCCCTTTAAAGGTGCCGTCCCAGCCATCGTTAGGGGTGGTATGCTCGTGTAGCTGATTGCCCCAGCGGTCGAAGACTTGCAATTGAAAAGACTGCCACTCCACGCCCGGGGCCGGATAAACCTGGAAAAGATCGTTGTTGTCATCCCCATTTGGCGAAAAGGCAGAGGGGATAAACAAAAAGGCTTCCCGGTCTACAGAGGGCGGGCGGATTTCAAAATTGAGCTCCAGGTTTTCGCACTCATTGCTGAGCAGCAGGGTGCCTTGCCCGGACTGTTCGAATTGGGTGACCGGCCCATCTGCCCCATTGCTCCAGTTGTACGCTACATCGGTCTCGCTTCCCGAAAGGATAATGGCCCCAACGTTGGTTACAGGGTTTTCGCAGGAGCCTGGGCTGACGGCCAGCTCTGCTTCCAGAGGCGGAAGAGATTCCACGGTAGCTTGAACGAGGGTCTGGCACCCCGCCGCATATTCCACTTGAATCTCATAATTGCCGGCTTCCAGCCCAGTGAAGGACGGGTTGATTTGTGGAGGCATGCCGTTAAGGATATACGTTAGCCCAGGCGTGCCTCCGGTAAGTAGCAATAGCTCTCCGTCGGGCTGCCCGGGGCAAGCGGGTTGAGTAACAACAGTCACAGTAGGGGGGCTCAAGGCCGCAACGGGCACAAGAACAATAGAGTCGCAACCGGCGGCGTTGGTAAGCAGCAGCTGTAGCGTGTCGCCTGCCGGCAAGCTCTGCCCATTGTACATCGCGCTATCGCCTGAGCAGGCCTCTAGCGGGACCGTAGTGACTGAGGCCATTATCGTTTCTACCTGCACATTGACCAGGGAATCACACCCAGCAGCTGAGGTGAACAAGAATGTAGTATCCTGCCCGGCGCTCAGTGTGGTGCCCTGGTAATCTACGGTTGCACCTTCACAAACAGAAAGCAAGAGGTCTTCCGATAGCGCAGGCAGCCCTTCTACTTCCACTGTTACAATTGAATCACACCCATTGCTGTTGCTGAGTACAAACTGCTGGCTGCTGCCCGCCATGATTTCCACCCCCTGATAAGTAACGCCACCTGCTTCACAGGTTGAAAACTTTAGGGTCGTATCGGTGGGCAAGAGCGTTTCGACGGCCACGGTAACCACGGAGTCGCACCCATTGGCATTGGTGAAAGTAAAGTCCTGCTGCGCCCCGGCGGG
>CAZNSK010000069.1:0-23955 GCA_964575505.1 uncultured Phaeodactylibacter sp. | reverse complement strand
CGGAGTCGCACCCATTGGCATTGGTGAAAGTAAAGTCCTGCTGCGCCCCGGCGGGCACCGGCGTGCCGAGGTAGTCCACACTTTCGCCCTGACAGGCGGCGAAGCTGAGGGTGGAATCGGTGGGCAAGAGCGTTTCGACGGCCACGGTAACCACAGAGTCGCACCCATTGGCATTGGTGAAAGTAAAGTCCTGCTGCGCCCCGGCGGGTACCGGCGTGCCGAGGTAGTCCACACTTTCGCCCTGACAGGCGGCGAAGCTGAGGGTAGAATCGGTGGGCAAGAGCGTTTCGACGGCCACGGTAACCACGGAGTCGCACCCATTGGCATTGGTGAAAGTAAAGTCCTGCTGCGCCCCGGCGGGTACCGGCGTGCCGAGGTAGTCCACACTTTCGCCCTGACAGGCGGCGAAGCTGAGGGTAGAATCGGTGGGCAAGAGCGTTTCGACGGCCACGGTAACCACGGAGTCGCACCCATTGGCATTGGTGAAAGTAAAGTCCTGCTGCGCCCCGGCGGGTACCGGCGTGCCGAGGTAGTCCACACTTTCGCCCTGACAGGCGGCGAAGCTGAGGGTGGAATCGGTGGGCAAGAGCGTTTCGACGGCCACGGTAACCACAGAGTCGCACCCATTGGCATTGGTGAAAGTAAAGTCCTGCTGCGCCCCGGCGGGCACCGGCGTGCCGAGGTAGTCCACACTTTCGCCCTGACAGGCGGCGAAGCTGAGGGTAGAATCGGTGGGCAAGAGCGTTTCGACGGCCACGGTAACCACGGAGTCGCACCCATTGGCATTGGTGAAAGTAAAGTCCTGCTGCGCCCCGGCGGGCACCGGCGTGCCGAGGTAGTCCACACTTTCGCCCTGACAAGCGGCGAAGCTGAGGGTGGAATCGGTGGGTTCTAGTGTTTCAACCACTACAGTCAGTATGGAATCACACCCTGCGGTATTCACAAGCGTAAAGTCCTGTTGCGTACCAGCGGGCACCAGCGTACCTTGAAAATCAAAGGCTTCGTTTTCGCAAGCACCAGCCTGCAGGGTGCCAGCAGTAGGCTGCAGCACGTCAATTCCTACTTGTACCAGGCTGTCGCATCCCCAGAAGCCGCTCAGCCCACTTTCCCAAACGGTATCCTGCAGGTAAGTCACCCCTTCGTACACCACCGAATCGCAGCCCGCAATGCTGAAGGTGGTGGTATCGGGGGTGCAATCCACCTGCAGTAGCCAATCAGCGGGGAAGGCGAGGAAGCAGCCAAAAGTGGTGGTGTCGATTTCGGTGTAAACCGGTACCAATTCCTGCGGCAATTGTGCTGTATCGAGCTGTAGTTGATAGTCGCCTGCCGGCAGGTTGGGGAAGGTGTAGCCATTATCGGTGGTGGCAACAGCGGTACTCAGCAAGTTGTTGTTTTGCAGCAGTTCGATAGCTGCCCCGCCGTACGTGGTGTCTGCTGCATCAATAAGGCCATTGTCGTTGACATCAATATAAACCTGGCCGCCAAGTTGGCTCAGCCCGTCGAAGAGTTCGAGCTGAAGGGGGTCGGAGGAAAGCGCGCACCCGTTATCCGCCACCATGTCCAGCCAGTAGTTGCCGCTTTCGGTAGCGATGAGTTCAGGCACCGTAGAGGAGGGCGGGCTCAGCGGCATGCCTTCAAATACCCACTGATAGGTGCTGATGCCGGGAATTTCGGGCAGGCAAAGCGTATCCGGGCGGCAGCGGCTGTAGCAGCCATTGGGCACCAGCGAAATATCCGGGCCAGGCTCAATCTGCAGGGTGTTGCTTTCGCCTTCGCAGCCGAAGCTGTTCGTGGCGGCCACGGTGTAGCGGCCGGGCTGGCTGGTTTCCATGACAGGGCCTTCCTCGCCGTTGCTCCATCGGTAGGCGAGGGCGGGGTCGGGATTATCTACGGAGAAGGTCACCGGCGTGCCTTCACAGACAAAGCCGCCGGGCGATTGGCTGATCTGTACTTCCGGCGCTGGATTCACCATCACGGTAAAGGGCCCTTCCACATGGGTGCAGCCTGAAGTGTTTTCTGTGACCGTCACCTCGTAGGTGTAGGTGCCTGCCATAAGCAGATTTCCCCGGTCTTCGGAGAATTCCACGCTTGCCGTAGGGCTGCCGTCCGGCCAGGTGTAGGAATAATCCGGATTGGCCAGGGTTTCCAGAAAGACATCCGTGCCTTCGCACACCTCCAGGGTATCGTACACATAACTGACGGGCTGGCCCAGCGCATCGTACACAACGGCCCGGATGAGATCCTCAGGAGTGGGGGTGAAAGCGAGCTCAACACGGTCGGGTACATAGGTACAGCCGTTAGAGTCGGTAATCGTCAGGGTGTAATTGCCGGTTTCCGTAACCCAAATGCTTTCTGTGGTGCCGCCATTATTCCAATCCCAGGCCTCGCCGCCCGGAGGCGCAGTCAGCAGGGCGGAATCGCCGGCGCAGAACGCAGTGCCACTGGCCTGAATGGCCCCGCTCAACGGGTTGGGGTCAATGGTTATATCCTGCGAAAAGGTGCGGTCGCACCCAAAACGCCCGATCGCGGTCACTGAGACGGTGTAAGTGCCGGGGCTGTCGTACCGATGGTAGGCGATCGTGCCTTCGGCGGCATTGGCCTCGCCGCTGCCCGGGTCGCCGAAACTCCAAAAAACTTCCGTTACATCTGGGCCTTCTATAGCGTCAAATTGCACCGCCGCTTCAGCGCAGTTGATAGCCGGGGGCGCAAAACTAATGGCCGGGCGGTCCTTAACCTCGACGGCTCGTGCAAAAGTAGAGGTGCACCCGCTGCTCGTGATCGTTAGTGAAGCGTTATACGTGCCGGGGTTTTGGTACGTATGTTGGGGGTCGGGCAGGGCAGAGGTATTGGCGGCCCCGCTGGAGGGGTCTCCGAAATCCCAGCTCCAGCTGTCAATATTAGCGCCGTCCAGAAAAGTGGAAAGGTCGGTGAAGGAAGTGGCGCTGCCCGCACAAACGGTGTCGGCCTGAAAACGGGCTACGGCGTAAATGGTGTCGGGCTGGAAAACCAGGCAGTTTGCCGGCGACCCGGTAGCCGGGTCTACAAAGCTGCCGCCAAAGACAATCCGGTAATAACCGGGGCTTGAAAAAGTATGAGCAGCTATATTGCTGCCCGCGGCGGTGTTGCTGGCCCCGCTGCCGGGGTCGTCAAAGCTCCAGAAACCCGAACCGGCAATGTAATTGGGAGAGGTGATGGCCTCGTAGGCCCGCTCATTGCAAGTTCCGTTGCCGGAGGCCTGAAGGGTGATTTGCCCGGTACAGGGCTGATTGGGGGCAACCACGGCAGAGTCAGAGGAGCATTCTACCACCGCGATTGGGTTGGAAATATTGGTGCAGCCATTTTGATCAGTCACGCTGACCTGGTAAAGGCCAAACGCTGTTGCTGTAAACAGATCGTCGTCTGGCCCCACCGGGTTGCCGTCCTGCAGCCACTGGAAAGCATAACCTGCCTCAGAGTCAGTAGAGAACAACCGGGTGGAAGGCGCCGGCCCGCAAAATCCGTTGGGGTCGGGCGTGGACAGGTGGACCGACGGGGTCTCGTGGCTGCGGATGACAAAACTGGTATCTTCGGCGCAGCCATTAAAATCGGTGACCACTACGCGGTAAAAACCCGGACCAAGGTCAGGGGAGGCATTCAAAGATACAAGGTCGTTGTCTTCATTCAACCACAGGTAGCTATCGAAGGCAGCGGAGGTTTGCACCGGGCCGGCCGCCTCCGGGCAAAGCACATCCGGGTGTAGGGCTACCGGCTCTGGCAGGGGGTTGATCGCGACCTGGGCAATGGCGATCTGGTCGCAGGCCTCTACCGTGAGCGTGGCGAGCCCGGTGTAATGCCAGCTAATGTCTACGCTGGCGCGGCCGTTTTCACTTATAATCGTGCCGGCACCGGCGGGGCTGATGCTCCACTGGTAATCCAGCTCCTGGAAAGCGGCAACGGTATAGGTGTTAATCTCCTGCTGGCAGGAAGCATCCGGCCCATTGATCTCGAGGCTGGGCAACGGAAACAGGTCCCGAAGCCTCGGGCCGGAGGTGCAGCCTTGCAAATTAGCTCTTCGGACGGATACCTGGTAGGGCGGGGTGTCTCCAAAGGTGATGTTGATCCGTTCACCGGAAGCCTGATAGGTGTTGTTCCCATCTGTGATTTCCCAGTGGAATTGGGTGCCCGGGATGGGCTCAATGGCTTCAAAGGTGTAGGATTGGCCCGGGCAAATATTGGTAGGGCCCAGTAGGCTATCTACCGGCGGCACTTCTGCCAGCACCCTCAAAAGCCCGGCTGCCTCGGCCTGGCAGTAGGCCTCCGGGCCGGCAGGGGTAGCCACAAGCTGGTAGAGGCCGGCTGGAACGGTAGTTGGCAAATCAATAAGGGCGGAAGGGGTGCCCGTAGTAAACACCGTATCCCCCAGGGCATTAACCATAGCCAGGTTGGCTACCACAGGTCCACCGGCGGGCAGCGCTTGGGTTTGTACCTGTATAGTATCGTTGAAGCAGGCTTCCAGGGGGGCGTCAAGGTACAATCCCGGTGCCATGTTTACCGGCAGGGTATCTGAAGCCAAGCACCCTAGGTAGCAATTGTCGAGCTCCACAGCAACCCACTGCGGAGCGGAGGCGAGGCTGCCGGCCCATTGAACCACAATCTCGTTAGTACCCTGCCCTTGCACGATGTTGCCAAAATTGCTGACCGACCAGGTCATAGCCGTGCCCTCATAGGGCGCGATGCTGTAAACGCCTACTTCGGAACGGCAAACTTTGGCAGGCCCATTGATGGCGATAGTATCTGCCAGAATGGGGACTTGCGCTTCAAAGGTGCTGATGCAACCGCTGGGGTCAGGGCAGTCGCCCACCTCCAGGAAGACTGTGCCTGCCGGGCCTTCATGCCATTCTACGCTGATGAAGTCATCCTGGGGCCCACCCCCGTCGATGACAGTGCCGTTGCCGGCAATGCTCCAGGTATAGGTGCTGCAGTCGGTCGCGGCTTCGTAAGTGCCAATTTGCCCGGCGCAGAGCGTGCCCACGCAGTCCACGATGGGCACTTCCCCTTCCTCCACTACGATGGTCAGGCGGGCCTCGTCCACGCATTCGCATTCGTTGTAAGCGGAGAGGGTGGCCGTGTAGGTGCCAGGCTGTTCGTAAAGGTAGTTGGGCTGGGCCTCGGCTGCTGTATTGCCATCCCCGAAAGACCAGAAGAAAGTTTCGGCAGCCTGGCTGTTATTCAGAAACTGGAGGGGCTGCCCCTGGCAGATAAACAGGGTATCGCCCTCGGCTTCGGGTAGGGTCTTGAAATTGGCGGTAGGGTTGTCCAGCACTTCGGTGCAAATAAAAGCCTCCTGCTCTGTGCCACAGGGGCCGGCGGCCAGAAGGGAAACGCTGCCAAAGCCTGCGGCCTCCCAGGTTACTTCTACCCGGTTGTCAAAAATGGTGAAATTATCGCTGCCGCTGACCTGTACGGCCTCGATGGAGGATAGGCTATCTCCCTGCAGGGTGTAGGTAACCGTGCTGCCCACGCAAATTTTTTCGCAGTCCTGAGTGCCACCGGGTGTATTACCCCCCGAATTAGCAGCCGGGCAAATTGAAGCGGCATCAGAAGTGATTTCGGGTGCCGGGAAGAGGCCGGCTATCTGGCCAGCGCATTCGGTAAAGTCTCCACAGGGCGGGAAATCAAGGCCTACGCACTGTATTTCGTAGTCGAAGGGGCCCGGGCCTTCCATTACATTTAAGTTGTTGGGGTTGCTATCAAATATAATCAGCACGAAGTTGCCCTCATCCAAGTTTTGCAGGTCGCCGGTTAGCACCTGAAAGGGAGATACTACTGCCTGGCAAGTGCTATCCGATATTTCCAGAGGGACGGTAACAAAGGGCAAACAATCAATTTCCTGGGCCGTAAGCCGTCCAAAAAAGCCGTACAGAAAGGCAAGGAAAAAGAAGCTCTTTTTCATGGGGGTGTTTTTTGAGATTATGAAAAGCCGCCTGGCTCAAAGGGTAAAGCGGCGGCAAACTGTGAAGAGATGTTGCTTAATCTTCAAACGTTTCCAGGGCTTCAAAAAGATCATCCAGTTCGTCAAACGATTTGTAGCCCACTTTTTCCTCTTCGCCACCGCGGACGCTAATGCCGGCAGCACCAGTGCCTTCCAGTATATCCTCTGCCTGGCCGGCGGGAAAATCTGCACTTAGCAAGATAGGGAATTCTTCGGAGAGTTCCCGAAGCTGCGCCAGGGCATAAGCCTGAATGTCAGCCCATTTGAGGTTGTTCTTGGCGAAGTCGAGCACGAAGTACTGTACATGTTCTTCATTGGCCTTTATTTGGGTTTCGATGGCGGAGAGCTCGCTTAGGTCCTGAACGACCATTTCCTGAAGGACCGGTACTGCTGCCTCATGCAGGGCTTTGAGGGTTTGCTGGCCGGAGAACATGCCCAGCTGTACAGCGTCGAGGTTCAGCAACTCAACCGCCTCCAGGATCTCATCGGCGGGTTGCAGGTTGAACTCGCCCAGGATTTTCACTCCATCTATCCATTCCCGGATGGCCTCCATATTCGCGGGCGGTATGTAATCGTCCGCGCCGGTGTCGAAGTTGAAGCCCAGCCATTCTACCTCCCAGGCGGCAAAGTAGCGGGCATCCGTCAGGTTTGTAATCGCGCTGGCCTTTATTTTTGTCTTCAGCATAAACTATAATGAATGTTGCTTGTCAATATATATGGCTTGGTGCGTTGGGCAATAAAACCAAGGATTTTGCCATTTTACACCCGGAATACTGCTTTGCGCTTCAAGCCGGTGGATTGCGCTCCGGGAGCAAAGGTAGAGAATTGAATATTGGGAACCATGCCGTCACCATCCTATTATACACTCGTCTACGCAGTGGCTAAAGAAATCCCCCGCGGCCGGGTAACCACCTACGGCGCCATCGCAGATTTTTTGGCGTTGGGCTCTGCCAGGATGGTAGGCTGGGCGCTCAACAACAGTTTTAATCAGGAAGGCATTCCCGCGCACCGGGTGGTGAACCGCAAAGGCGAACTGACCGGGCGCAACCATTTTCCGACCCCTACGATGATGGAAGAGATGCTGGAGCAGGAAGGCGTACAGGTCGCCGATTGCCGGGTGGTTGATTTCGACCGGTTGTTCTGGCACCCTAAAGCCTTGGGCGAAGATTACGAAGTGAATATTGAATAAAACCAAGCAAGCTTATGAAACGATTGATGTTGTCTTTAGCCATTGTAGCCGCTATGGTGGCGAGCGCAGTTGCCCAGTCTGCTCCGACGGGTACCTGGAAGACCATTGACGACGAAACCGGAGAGGCGAAGTCCTATGTCAAGATTTACGAAGAGGGCGGCAAGTACCACGGAAAAATCACTAAGCTATTGCTTTCCCCGCAGGACAAAGTATGCGAAGCATGCACCGGCAAGCGCAAGGGTAAGAACCTCGTTGGTATGGTCATCGTCGAAGACCTGGAGCCCTACAAAGACTACTGGAAAGACGGTACCATTATGGATCCGGAGTCTGGCAGCGAGTACGGTTGTTCGGTCTGGTTTGAGGAAGGAAAGCCTGGTGAGCTCAAAGTGCGCGGCAAGCACTGGACCGGCCTGTACCGGACCCAAACCTGGTACCGGGTAAATTAGGCATAGCGGAGCAGCAAGAATAATACAATGGTACAGCGTTTAAAAAAACAAATTTAAGAGGCAATATAAATGCTGGTTCCTTAGTTTTATAGGTAATTTTATTAAATGCATCCACATCAAATTATTCTATGAAGCAAAGCTTTACATCCAACCATCTCGTCAGATACCTCTACAGTGAGGTGACGGTATCAGAACGGCTCGGCCTTGAGGAGGCACTCACTCAGGATTTCGGGCTATTTGAGGAATACAACGAGCTGAAGGCAGCTCACCGAGCCCTGCCAAAGGTGACGTTCAGCCCCTCGAAACAAACGCTTCAGAACATCCTGGAGTATAGTAGTGAGCGAGCTGCCCTGGAGCGGTCCCACTGACCACCACCGGCTGCACTGCCCAAAAGAGCCCTTGATTGTCTGCGGATATTCAAGGGCTCTTGCATTTTAGCCAGTTTAAATTTTTGTATCCCTGGCTGGTTTGCTACCTTATACCGGCAAGTATATCCGCTTTTTTTGGCTTGAAAGGCAATAAAATCACGCTTTTGCTTGCTTGTTTTAAACGAAGTGTTTATTTTTGTTTTGTAATTAAACAAAAAATTGATTCGCGCTTGTTCAAGGTAGTTTCATTTGCTCACCTCTACCCCTTGGCAAGCGCCCTTAAACCACACCCAAATGGCAGACGTCAACAAAGACCGGGAAGCTAAACTCAAAGCGCTTCAGCTTACAGTGGACCGGATCGAGAAAACCTACGGTAAGGGCTCCATCATGCGGCTCGGTGATGATAATGTGATCGAAGTGGATGCCATCCCCTCCGGCTCCTTGAGCCTTGATATTGCGCTCGGCGTAAACGGGTTCCCCCGCGGGCGTATTGTAGAAATTTACGGCCCGGAGTCGTCGGGTAAGACCACCCTGGCCATCCACGCCCTGGCAGAGTGCCAGAAGCAAGGCGGTATCGCAGCGTTTATCGACGCCGAGCATGCCTTCGACCGCACCTACGCCAAAGCTCTCGGCGTAGATACGGAGAACCTCCTCATCGCTCAGCCGGATAATGGCGAACAGGCCCTGGAGATTACGGAGAACCTCATCCGTTCCGGCGCTATCGATATTATTGTGGTCGACTCCGTGGCCGCCCTCGTCCCCCGCAGTGAGATTGAAGGGGAAATGGGGGATTCCAAAATGGGCCTGCAGGCGCGCCTGATGTCTCAGGCTATGCGTAAACTGACCGGTACCATCGGCCGCACGGGCTGTTGCTGTATCTTCATTAATCAGCTTCGGGAAAAAATCGGCGTGATGTTCGGCAACCCGGAAACCACTACAGGCGGTAATGCGCTGAAGTTCTATGCTTCTATGCGACTGGATATCCGCCGTTCCGGATCGGCCATCAAAGATAAGGAAGGTAATGTAGTCGGTAACCACGTTAAAGTCAAAGTGGTAAAGAATAAACTGGCGCCCCCATTCCGGATTGCTGAATTCGACATCATGTACGGTGAAGGCATCTCGAAAGTCGGGGAAGTCGTTGATCTCGGTGTCGATCAGGATATTATCCAAAAAAGCGGAGCTTGGTATAGCTACGATAGTGCCAAGATTGCACAGGGCCGGGAAGCAGCTAAGCAATTCATGATGGATAACCCGGAGGTCGCTCTGGAGATCGAAAAAAAGGTCAAAAATAAGATCACCGGAGTAGAAGACCCCCCTGCCGATGGAGAAGACAATGCCAAATCCAACGGCAAAGGCAAAAAAGGGGCGGTGAAGGTCAGCAAAGACTAAATACACTGCAGTAGCATAAATTAGCCTTTTCAGAGCAATCTGCCTGACCATCCCTGTAAGGAACATTTTGATTCCTTTGTCAAAGCCTGAAGTAGCGTATGCCCATTCCACAGGGGGTACGCTACTTTGCGTTTTGGGCAATGGCTTTGGCTGCGCTGGGGCGGTATAACATTAGCGCTAAAGCCGGGTTGAGAATCAACAATTGCCCAAAAATATAAAATGCAAAAAAATGATGCCGGCACCCAACCCTTTCCATCTTACCTTACATCTGCATGCCTGAACGCCTCATTGTAGGGGTTCTCAACGAAATCACCCGGCTTTTCATCAATAATTGTAAAACTGTAAAGCTATGAAAGTTTCAAAATCGCTACTGCAAGCCATCGCTATGGGCGTTGCACTCGGAGGCGCTACCGCTTCTTGTACCCTGCTCGACAATTCCACTGAGGTGCAGCCCAATACGGAAGCAACCGAAGAATCCGGAACGTGTGGAAATGAAGGGCAAAAAGGAGAAATTTACAATTGCCCAGCCTGTGGAATAGGGTAACCCTGGCCAACATGTCTCCCCATAGCATTCACGCTACCGTAGCCTGCAATCTCGATACCCACCTGCTTCGAGCCGTATACCCGTTGCTCGAAGCAGGTCAAGTTGACGCATTGGAGTGGTCCTTCGATGCGCTTTTCCAATTCGCGGAGATTCCAGCTTGGTTTACGGATCTTATTGAGGCTTTCAGCAAAGAGCGGCGGCTAATTGGGCACGGGGTTTTCTTCTCCCTGTTCTCCGGGCGCTGGCAGCCTGCACAACAACAGTGGCTGGACCGCTTGCATTCCCTTTCCCAATCCTACCATTTTGACCATATTACCGAGCACTTTGGTTTTATGACCGGGGCGGATTTTCATAAGGGCGCGCCTCTTGGTATCCCCTTCACACCTCAGACGGTTGCGCTTGGGCAGGACCGTCTTCAGCGTATCAGCGAGGCCTGCGGCTGCCCGGTAGGCTTGGAAAATCTGGCTTTCGCTTATACTTTGGAAGAGGTAAAACAGCACGGGGAATTCCTGGAACAGCTACTGGCCCCGGTCAATGGGTTTATCATTCTGGATTTGCATAACCTCTTTTGCCAGATGCACAATTTCGGGCAATCTGCGGTCTGTTTATTGGAGCTTATGCCCTTGCACCGGGTAAGGGAGATTCATATCTCCGGAGGCAGCTGGGACCAGGCAGAAAGCAGGAAAAGCCGGAGGATCCGGCGGGATACCCACGATGGGGCAGTGCCCGATGCAGTCTTTGAACTGCTCCGGCTTGCGGTACCGCGTTGCCCGAATCTAAAGTATGTGGTGCTGGAGCAAATCGGCGGGGCACTGGCCACGCTGCCGCAGCAGCAGGCATTTCAGCATGATTTTCTGCGGATGCGGCAGCTGCTGAAGGCGTTAGAAGAGGGTAGGCCGTCGCCCGATAATGACTTCAGGCCACCTTTATTTGACGTAGCAGCTAGGCCACCCTCCGACGAAAGGCTCCACCAACAGCAGCTGGCCCTGTCCGAAATCCTGGAAGGGTCAGAAAACCTAAGCCAGGCCAGGGCACGATTAGGGGGCTCCTCCCTTGCCCATACAGCTTGGAAAATTGAGGAATGGGACGACGATATGCTGGAAACCGCTAGGCGGATTGCCCGGAAATGGAAGGGCGGTTGGGCTTGAGTCGTATTGCTTGCTGCCCCTGCGCTTGCCGGTAGGCAGCGGCTGTGTCCTGAATGGTCTGGGCAATAGGCGTGTACTCGAAATCGAAGTGCTGCCGCGATTTTTGATTGTCGTAGTAAAATACCCAACTGGAATTCCGGGCTGTTTCCCGGGTCAGAAAAGGGCGCTTGCCGGTGAGTTTGGCTTGTAGCCATGCCAGGCGCCAGGAAAGCCGCCTCATGAATTTACCTACTTTATACTTGGGCGGCTGGGCCCCAAGCGCTGCTGCGATTTGACTCAATAACTGCTGATATGGATAATGTTCGGCATTAAGGATAAAGCGCTCATTTTTTACTGGGCTCTCCATGAGCCGGGCCATATACCAGGCTACATCCCGCACATCGACCAGCCCGGTAGTGCCGGCTGGATAAAATGAGAAGCCGCCATCTACCATTGAGAAAAAGTGAGGCGGGCCGCTTTCCCAGTATCCGCTGCCCAGCACAATAGAAGGGTTGACGACTGCAATATCCAGGCCTTCAGCGTAGCCGCGCCAAGCCTCCATCTCGCCCTGGTATTTGCTAATGGCGTAGCGGGTATTGAAAGGGCTGCGCTCCCACTTAGCGGTTTCATCTATCGTAATATACTGCTTGGTCCGGCCGAGGGCGGCAATAGAACTGACGTAGAGCAGTTTTTTAGTCCCGACCATCAAAGCTGTATTGACTACATTGGCTGTACCCGTAATATTGACCCGGCGCAGCTGATCCGCATCTGCCGGATCGAAGGAAACCACTGCCGCACAGTGAAAGACGTACTCACGCCCCTCCATGGCCGTCTTCAGAGAGAAAATATCGAGAACATCACCATCCACCCATTCCACTTTTTCCGCGAGGTCGCCCACCAGTTCCATTGGGCTGCCCGCCCGGCGGTATCCCCGTATATTGGTATAGCCGTCATTGATGAGCTGTTGCAGCAGATGGGCACCGATAAACCCGGTAGCCCCCGTGATGAGTATGGAACTGTTTTTATCCATGCATGGCTTGATCAATCGGAGCCCCGAGGTGAAGCCCGCCGCCGCAGGCCGCTGTGGAGCTGCCCGTGGCGGAGGGCAGGGTGTTTGCCCAACCCCCTAAGCGCAGCGCGCCCATCAGGGCCATGAGCAGGGCTTCTTTGTATTCAATAATTTGGGCTTCGGGGATTTTGACGGCTAAGGAACGACTTTTTCCGCACTCTGACCAGATGCAGCCGGTAAGAAAGTGATTGAAGGCTCCGCCACCGGTTATGAGCAGGGTATGGGGCGGAGGGGCAACCGTTTCCCGTGCCCGGATGCGTGTCAGGCTATCCCTGATGCTTCTGGCTATTTGCCGGCAGGCGGTATGAAGGCGGTCCGCAAGGGGCGCTTCAAAATTGAGGTAAAGCGGCAACAGCTGTTCCTGTACCCAGTCATTGCCCAGCGACTTTGGGTAATCAGTAGCGTGATAGGGCAGGGCAAGGGCCTCTTCCAGTAGCTCGGGGATAAGGCGGCCGCTACGCGCCAGCTCGCCCCCCTCGTCGTAGGCTAAGCCCGCTTCCCCGGCCAGGGCGTTGAGCACTTGATTTGCGCCGGTGCAATCAAAAGCAACGTAGCCCCGCTCCGTCTTGGCACTTATATTGGCAATGCCGCCCAGGTTGAGCAAAAAGGTGAAATCCGGGAAGAGGTACTGATCCGCAACCGGTGCAATCGGGGCCCCCTGGCCTCCGCAGGCGACGTCCTGCATCCGAAAATTGTCGATTGCCGGCAGGCCCGTCACCGCAGCAATAACCGCACCGTCCCCGATTTGGCTCGTAATGCCGGCATCGGGGAAATGAAAAACAGTGTGGCCGTGGGAGGCTATAGCATCCACGGGCTCATCCAACGGGGTTAAAAAGTCCAGGGCTTGTTCGCCCAGATAACGGCCAAAGGCAGCATGGGCACTCGCCAAATCCAGGGCGCTGCCTTGGGGCAGGCTCCGCAGCCGATGGGCCCACTCTGTAGAAAAAGGACGGTTGCCGCAGGCTATAGCGTGCCAGCTTTGTAGCGTATCGTCGCAGAAAATAAAGCGGCAAAGGGCCAGGTCGAGCCCATCGAGAGAGCTACCCGACATTATCCCTAGTACATGGTATTTACTCTCCAAGCTTCATGGTGTATTTGGCTACAGCCTTGATTTCGTCCTCTTCCAGTAAGGCCTCAAAAGCCGTCATAGCCTTTCGCCCGTTGGTAATCACGGCCACCCGCTCTTTTAGCGGCAGCTCTGATTCCTGAAGGTTATACGCGCCGCTTGCCCCCATATCGCCGTACAGGCCATGGCAGGTGACGCAGTACTGCTTGTAAATTTTTTCGCCATCTGGCTTGGCTGCGGCAGCTACCGCCTTTGCATCCGATTGCGTACTTTGGGTATCAGCGGTGCCGCTACTGCCACCACAGGCATAAACCAATGCGGCAATCACCAGAAAAACCAATCCTTTTCTCATTGCAAATATATTTTTGCCAAATTAACAAAATTGACAGGGGGTGGTTGGGCATAGCTCCGGTTTTGTGCAGCCTCCCCGTTACGCCAGCCTATGGCAGAAAGGGCAGGCCTTTGCTACCGGATTTTGCTATCGCGGAAAAGCCAACACGGCCGGCATGCATCCGCTCAGTTGGTCGGCTTTTACCCCTCTTCAGTAGACTTTTCAGAACTGCATTTCCTGAAAGTTGTTATCTTAACAAATCGGATAGGTATCAGCTGCATTAAAAAGCAGCAGTTGCGCTAACCGGATTCACCAATCTAAACGTAATTATGAGCCAAAGTAAATTAATCACTTACGGTATCATTGTCTTTGTAGCGCTTGTGGCTATCTTGACCTTTTCCAATGCCACCTTCCTCACCATTGAAGCCGGTGAGCGCGGCGTGCTGTTCAAGCGGTTCGGCGGCGGCCTCGAAAAAGAAAACATCTACAAGTCGGGCTTCCACGTGATTGCGCCATGGAACATCATGTACGTGTATGATATCCGTGAAAAGCAAATTGACGAAGATATGACGGTGCTCTCTAGCAACGGCCTGAATATTAAGGTTGATGCGACCGTCCGTGTCAATCCGGATTACAACAACATCGGCGATCTACACGAAAAGTTCGGTCCTCAGTACATTGAAAGCCTGGTACGGCCAGAAGTCCGTTCTTCCGTTCGGGAAGTAATTGGGCAGTTTTCTCCGGAAGAATTGTACTCTACCAAGCGCAACGAAGTGCAGTCCCTCATTCAGGAAAACCTGAAAGAGAATCTGGGCGGCAACTTTATCGAGCTTCGTGCGACCCTGATCCGGAATATCGAACTGCCAGATAAGGTCCGTTCAGCTATTGAAACCAAAATTGAGGCCGAGCAAAAAGCCCTGAAGTACGACTACATCCTGCAGCAGGAGCGCAAAGAAGCCGAACGGAAAATTATCGAGGCCGAAGCTAAAGCGGAGTCCAACCGAATTCTTAGTGCCAGCCTGACCGACAAAATCCTGCAGGATAAAGGCATTGAAGCTACGCTTCAACTGGCCAACTCTCAAAACTCGAAAGTGATTGTGGTGGGAGGTGAAGGAGGTAATGGCCTACCTTTGATTCTGGGTGGTAATTAGGCGGCTAAGCCTTAGAGCCTGACTGTTAAGGCCCGGGCAAGAGCAGTGCGAAAAGTGTGAAGCAGCGGTTAAATAATTTGATTTGGCTGCGTCAGCCTCGGCTGTGCTTAGACCGTGTTTTCTGCGTTTAAACTCCCATTGGGGCAATAGTTGGTGGCTCAAAGCAACAGCTCCCGCTGGCAGACAGACGTGTGTAAGAGTCTTTAACATTGCTTTACATCATTCATACGTTCACCACATGAAAATGGGGTTTGATTCCTTGAATTAACCCCATATATTTGCGTCAACAATTTGAATTTACCTTTGCAGTGTAAAAGCTGTAAGGTAAGGGGGAATCACAGTGCGCCCATTAAAAGCTTGCTTTTAAGGGGCGCACATTTTTTTGCTTTCTGTACCTTAGCACGCACACCCAACCTAATTACCGCATGGAACTGACCACTGATGCGTGTATCGTCGGCGCGGGGCCGGGCGGTGCCGCCACGGCGCTCAAGCTCAGCTATCTGGGCATCCCCTCTGTTCTGCTAGACAAGGCAGCTTTTCCAAGAGATAAAGTCTGTGGAGATGCGATCAGTGGCAAAGTGACTACGCTACTGAACCGGCTTGACCCCGACATCCTAAATCGTTTCAACGCCACGCCTATTCAGTCGGATGTATGGGGAATACAGTTCGTTGCGCCCAACAACCAGCCGCTCAATATCCCATTTCGCCCCAACTACGTGCGCAATGCGGCGGAGGCTCCCGGCTATGTCGCCAAGCGAATGGACTTCGATAACTTTCTCGTCGAAGAAGTGAAGCGGCGCAGTAATATCCAATTCTTTGAACAAGCAGAAGCACATACCTTCACCCGGGCATCCGATGGCTGGACCGTACAGGCTCAGGACGGGCAGCTGAAGGTGCACTGCCGCATGCTCATCGTGGCGAACGGCGCCTACTCGGCCTTCAGCCGCAAAGTAGCCGGGCTTAAGAAAGATAACCGGCACTATGCCGCCGCCGTGCGGGCCTACTATCGCAATGTCAAAGCCCTGGACAAAGACAATTTTATTGAGCTCCATTTCATCAAGTCGATAACGCCCGGCTACTTCTGGGTTTTTCCCTTGCCCAATGGAGAGGCCAATGTGGGCTTGGGCATGCGGAGCGACATTCTGAACCGCCGGAAAG
Organism: uncultured Phaeodactylibacter sp.; assembly: GCA_964575505.1. Taxonomy (GTDB): domain Bacteria; phylum Bacteroidota; class Bacteroidia; order Chitinophagales; family Saprospiraceae; genus Phaeodactylibacter. Next base: position 8,146 of record CAZNSK010000069.1, on the reverse strand, counting down.
TAAACCTGCGTCAGACGATGCTGCAACTACTGGAGGAGCATCCTGTCCTGCGGGAACGCTTCCGGGACGCCGAGCTCGTCGGGGGTGTAAAGGGCTTTGGGCTGCCTCTCGGGTCTAAGCGGCGCGTCATTTCCGGTGACCACTTCATGCTCGTGGGCGATGCTGGCCACTTGGTTGACCCCCTTACGGGCGAGGGCATCGGCAATGCGTTTTACAGCGGCTTCATCGCCGCAGAACAACTTGAAAAGTGCCTGGCAGCCAATGATTTTTCCGCCCGGTTTTTGCAAGCTTATGACAAAAGGGTGGACCGGGTGCTCGGCTCGGAAATGCGGCTAAGCTACCGTCTGCAAAAGATGTTGATGTACCCGTTTATGGTCAATACGCTGGCGGGCATCATCGCCGGCAATCAGAAGGTGATTGAAGTGCTATCGGGCATGTACAACGACTTTAGCCTGCGGGAGCAACTCATACGGCCAGTTTTCTGGCTGAAAATGCTTTTTCAAAAAAATAAAGCAAAGTGACCAACCGCTGCAACCTTAAGAAGGTCCTTACCGTAAATAAAACAGGTATTATGTTGAACTTTGCATATTGTCGACGTTGAAAAAATCCCAAGTATTTATTATATTGGGCATGGAAAGAAGAAAACCAATTTTCTTTCTGATTTCAGTAATAAAAATCGACAAACCGAGTTATATTATAAATTGACTTTTAACGTTGGTTTAAAGTTTCATAAACTAGTGAGTGTAAAGCGGCAGCTTTCTGATTCTTTCGGGGGGCTGCCTTTTTTATTGCCCTTCTGGTTATACCACTATTGGCTGCTCCGTGCCCAAAAGAAATTCACCCACCTCGCCTCCGTTGGGAATAGCCGCGTCATATTGAGGCCGGATCACCCAGCATGAAGGGGACTTGCCTTATCTTTGCAAATGTTTTAAAGATAAACCATGGTTCATTCTCCTTCCTATCCGGTACTGGAAACTCTTGATCTTGCCCGGGTCCCAAAAGGCAGTATACAAAAGTACTGGCTGCCCATCATTACCGATGGGATCGGTGCGCCGGTCCGTCTGCCCATTCTCATCGCCCGCGGGCAGTCCGATGGGCCGGTCCTGGGGGTGACGGCAGCTATTCACGGCAACGAATTGAATGGCATCCCCGTTATTCAGCGGCTTTTCGCCCAAGCCCAACCCAAAAGGCTGAACGGTACTGTTGTAGGGGTGCCCGTTATGAATATCCCCGGGCTGATGCTGCGGCAGCGTAAGTTCAACGATGGGGTAGACCTCAACCGCATCGCGCCGGGCGATCCGGAAGGCAATTTCAGCGAAGTATACATCTACCGGCTGATTGAGCGCGTGCTTGACCATTTTGATTACCTAATCGATTTGCATACCGCCAGTATGGGGCGGGTCAATTCCTGGTATATACGCGCCGATATGAGCCAAGAAACCACAGCCCGCATGGCTATGCTGCAAAACCCGGAGATCATCCTCCACAACGAACCCAATGCCGGTACTTTCCGGGGCGCTGCTGCCCGGCTTGGCATACCAGCTGTTACTCTGGAGCTACGCGATCCACACATCTTCCAGCGGGGAGTTATTGATGACGCCCTCATTGGGATTAATAATGTGGTCCGGGATTTGGGCATGATGGAGGCCCCACTGGTCAGAACCATTTCCGAAACAGTGATCTGCCCAAATTCGGCCTGGATTTACACGGATGAAGGGGGGATTTTGGAAGTGGTGCCCCGCCTTTGCGAAGAAGTCGCCACCGGCGATACCCTTGCCCTGGTCCGCTCCGTATTTGGGGCTATCCAGAAGACCTACCGGAGCGAGCAAGCGGGCATCGTCATTGGCAAAAGCGTAAGCCCGATCAACCCCACCGGCAGCCGGATTCTTCACCTGGGTCATCAGCCTCAGCGCACTCCTTGCACCTTTTAGTGCTCGAACCGCTGCTCCAGCCACCTGGGCAGTCAGCCTGCCCACCCGGCTGAACAATCCGGGGGCGAAATCCGATCAACCACTGAGCCTAACCGGGGGGCTTCGCCTTACGGTCGATGCCCAGCCTTCGGAAGGAGGTGGACCCTGGGTTTTCCAGCATTAAGGCAACTTTAGCGCGATAATACAGGTTTCAACTACTACACCATTCGGGCAAGCGAGAAAAAAACCTTCGGCTCGCTATCGCCAAATAGCCTACAAACCAAAACGTCTATGAGAAGTACCCTCTTTCACCTGCTCTTGCTTGCTGTGGCGCTAAGCTTACCGGCATGTGCAAACTACAAGCTCAACTACAGCCCCGGCCAGGCTAATTGGCAGCAAAATGCCCCCGATCCGGGCCAGCCGTTGATGCATACCGTCTTCCTGATCGGAGATGCGGGCCTGGGTGGCAACTCTGCCTTGCAGCTTCTGCAGCGCAAAGTGCAGCAAGCAGGAGAAGAGAGCACTGTTATCTTTTTGGGCAATAACATTTACCCCAATGGAATGGCTCCCAAAAAGGGCAAAGACCGCGAAATAGACGAGACCCGCCTCTTGGCACAACTGGACGCCGTGAAGGGCCACAAAGGCAATATCTTCTTCATTGCCGGCAACCACGACTGGGCGCGCTACGGTATTGACGGCCTGAAACGGCAAAAGAAGTTTATCGAAAAGTACCTGGACCGGGAAGATGTCTTCCTGCCAGAGCCCGGCTGCGGCGAACCTGAAGAAATCGAAATCAACGAGAAACTGGTTATTTTGCTGATTGACTCCCAGTGGTTCCTTTCCGATTGGAATAAAGACTATCAGGTCAATGCCGGCTGCGAGGTCAAGAGCCGGGCCGTTTTCAAAGAGTTCCTGGAGGAGGAAATTAAGGGCAACCGCAACAAGGACGTGCTCATCGCTATGCATCACCCGCCTTTCTCCACCGGCCCCCACGGCGGGCAATTCACTTTGAAGCAGCACCTGTTCCCGCTCACAGAGTGGGTCAAGCCGCTGTACCTGCCACTGCCCGTGGCCGGCTCCGTGTTTCAGTTTTTTCGGGGCACCATCGGCAACCGGCAGGACCTGATCCACCCCAAGTACCGCCAATTATCGGATTTGGTGGTCAGTGCGGCTCGCCAGAATGGCAGTTTTGTTATTGCTTCCGGTCATGAGCATAGCCTGCAGTATATAGAAGAAGCCAATCAGTCGGTCATCATCAGCGGGGCAGGCTCGAAGCAGAGCGCTACTAATGTACGGGGCGGCGGGCAATTCGCCTACGGCCACCGGGGCTTTGCGCAGCTGGACTATTACGAAGACGGCTCCGCCTGGGTGACCTACTGGGTGCCGGAGGAAGGCCGGGCTGAGGGCAAAATGGTATTCCGGACTCAGGTACAGCCCCCTTTGCCTAAAGCAGTAGACACCGTACCGGAGGTCTTCGATCCCATTCCGGACTCCATAGCGGTAGAACTTAGCAAAGCAGATTTTGAGCATGGCCCGGTTTGGAACTGGCTGTGGGGCGACCACTACCGCGCTGAGTACAATACAACAATCAAGCTCCCCGCCCTCAATCTAGCCACGTATAAGGGTGGAGTGGTGCCCGTCAAAAAAGGCGGTGGTTACCAGACCAATTCGCTTCGGCTGGAAGGGAAAGACGGCCGGCAGTACGCGCTGCGTTCCATCGACAAAGACGCAACCCGCACCCTTGGTTACCCCTTCAATGAGTCTTTCGTGACGGCCGTCCTGGAAGACAACTTCAGCGCTGCCCACCCCTATTCCTCCATCGGGACTGCGGCTCTGGCCAAAAAAGCCGGCATCTATTACACCCAGCCCCAGATGTTTTACCTTCTGCGGCAGGAAGCTCTGGGCATCTATAATGATGATTACGCTGGCGCCGTCTATACGGTGGAGGAACGGCCGGACGATGAGGTTTGGAACGACTATGAGCAGTTTGGAGCCCCCAAGCGCATCCGCTCTACATCTGATGTGCGTGAAAAAATACAAGAAGAGCACGATGAGCAGATTGACTACCGCTGGGTAGTCCGCAACCGCCTCTTTGATGTACTGGTAGGCGACTGGGACCGGCACGACGATCAGTGGCGGTGGTCCGAAATTGACAGCGGTGAAGTTGATGTCTACCGGCCTATTCCGCGCGACCGCGACCAGGCGTTCAGCAATTACGATGGTGTATTGCTGGGCATTGCGCGGGGTACTACTCCCGATATCAAAAAGCTAAAAGTGTTTAGTGGCAAGGAAAAACGCATCGAATGGATGGTCTATAACGGCCGCCATTTCGACCGTACTTTCCTGTCGGGCGCCGACTGGGAGATGTGGAAAGCAGAAGCAATCCGGTTGCAACGCAAACTGCAACCCCGGGAGATTGAAAATGCACTGCGCAGCAGCTGGCCGCCCTCCATTTACCAGCAAAGCGGCAAAAAGATCGTGGAAAAGCTAATTGAAAGGCGGAGCAACCTCTTGGATATTGCCCGGGATTACTACGAGCTGATGTCCAAAGAGGTGGACGTAGTCGGTACTTTCAAGCGCGACCTCTTTCTGGTCGAGCGCCTGCCGGGTGGGCAAACCCGCGTCCGCGTTTACGATACCAACAGTAAGTCCGAAAAGGAAATGAAGTACTTCGACCGTACTTTTTCCCGGGCCGAGACCAAGGAGGTCATCCTGTACGGCCTTACTGATCAGGATGTCTTTCAGGTAAAAGGAGACTGCAAATCGGATTGCATCAAAATCCGTATGATCGGCGGGCTGGGCCAGGATATCCTGGAAGACGAATCCAACGGCAGAGGGCTCCTCTACTACGACGCTAAAGGGGAAGGCAACCTCTTGCAAACGGGCTCCAGGGCACGGATTGTGCACCGGGACGACCCGGTCTTCAACACCTACGACCGGGAGTCCCCGGATTATAATTTCGACTATACTTCCATTCTGCCCGCTGCCGGCTTCAACCCGGACGACGGGGTACTGCTGGGCGTCAGCGCTGCGCTGCGCACCTATGGGTTCAAAAAAGCCCCCTACGCCTCGGAGCACCAGCTACAAGCTAAGTATGCCCTGGCCACCAATGGTGTAGCTTTGGAGTATCGAGGCGAAATTATAGATGTCATCGGCCCCTTCGAGCTTGGGATGGATGCCGAATTCCAGACGCCGCTCTACTCCAACAACTTCTACGGATTGGGCAATGAAACGATCAACCTCGAAAACCAAATCGAAGAGGACGACCTGAACTACAACCGGACGAAGCAGCGCATCTTCCGTGTCATGCCTTCCTTCATGCGGCGGCTAAACGAAAAATCGAGGGTGCTGATCGGGCCCACTTTCGAATCCGTAGAAGTGGAGCGGTCAGAGGGCCGCTTCATCGATGAGATCGGCAATGCGTTTCAGGAAGAAATTTTCGATGGTATTGAGTTTCTTGGTGCCCGGGCCCTTTTGGATTATAAAACTGCAGACAACAATGCCATTCCCACCCGCGGGCTGGGCTTCCTGCTGGAAGGAGGGTGGAAAAAACAAATCAGCGGTGAGCGCAAGGACTATGCTTATTTGAATACGGCCCTGACGGCTTATCAGCGCATCGACCGCAAGGGGGATTTGGTCTTTGCGACCCGCCTGGGTTTTCAGCACCGGTTTAGCGAGGACTACGAGTTTTATCAGGGGGCAACGCTGGGTGGGCCGGGCCCCAACGCCAATTTCAGGGGGTTCCGCCGGGACCGCTTCATTGGTTCCACGGCCTTTTATCAAAATACCGATTTGCGGTTGAGAATTCTGAATTCTGAAAACCCTACCCTTCCGTTCTCGCTGGGCCTGATGGCTGGATTTGACCACGGGCGGGTATGGCTCCGGGGCGAGGATTCTGATACCTGGCATTACAGTTACGGCGGTGGTATCTGGGGCAGCCCTTTCGACTTGTTTGTCTTCAGCGGTGGCGTCTACTGGGCCGACGGGAACGAAGGGCGCATCGTGGTGAGCGGCGGCTTCTTCTTTTAACCTGGGCTAAGTGGCGGGCACTATCCCCAAGACAGAAAGCGCTATACCCTGAGCTCCTGGCACTGTGGGCAGTAGTATGTAGACCGCCCGGCAACTTTGTCCCGTTCCAGCTCCGTTCCGTCCTTTGGGCAGGTGCCGCCTTTGTCGCGGTGGTTCCATAGCCACTCCTCCGGGTATTCAGCGTAGACCGCATTCAGGTCAACGGCCGTAGACAGGATTGATTGCATGTTGTTGAAGAGCTTCTGCTGCTCCTCCACACTGAGCAGCCCCATAACGGATGCAGGGTGGATGCCCTGTTGCCAGCAAACTTCATCTACGTATAAATTGCCCATGCCTGCCAGGTAGCGCTGGTTGAGCAAAAAGCCTTTGATCGTCCCTTTTCGGTTTTCGGCCAATTCCAGAAAGTCGGCTTCTTCTAGCAAAAGCGCATCCTCGCCAAGGCCCTTTTGTTGAATGAAGCCATCCAAGTCTTCAACGTAGCGTATCCGGGCCAGTTTGCGGGGGCAGTCGAAGCCCAAGCGGCCACCGCCCTCAAAGTCAAAAGCAAAACGCTCAAACTTAGGCTGTTCATCCGGGTCTTCGTAATAGCGGAAGCGGCCGCTCATGCCAAAGTGGAACAACACATGGTTGCCGTCGTCCAGCTCTGCAAAAAAGTACTTGCCGCGGCGGTAGGAGTTCTTGAACGCCCGCCCGGTGAGTCTCTCCGCGAACGCGGGCCCTGCGATATCTTTTAGGATATAGCTGATGTCAATCAGGTCGACTGCTTTGATTTTCCGGTGGAGCGCCACCCGGTCAAAGTGGTTCTTTTTGGCATTGACTTCTGGCAATTCAGGCATAGGTAGCGAGGTTTGTTGAAAAATCGGAACCACAAAATCAGGGCAATTGTTGCGATTTTGTACCTTCATGGCAAAAGCGTACAAAACCACTCCATGAAAGCAATCATCGACCGCTACCGGGAGGCGATCATACAAATCGCGACGCCCTACAGCACAGGTACGGGCTTCCTGCTGCCGGATGCGCCGTTGATTGTAACCAATAACCATATCGTGCAGGACAACCGGGAAGTGGTTGTCCGTGGAGAACGGCTGCCCAAGCAAATGGCAACGGTGGTCTATGCTGACCCTAAGTACGATCTGGCATTTTTGGAAATCACTTCAATGGCAGATGCCTCTGCTGTTAAGCTAGGCCAGGCGGACGGCTTAACGGAAGGGGACGTTGTGGTGTCTATCGGCCATCCTTTCGGGCTTGAATTCACCATCACTCAGGGCATTATCTCTAATGCCAACCGGGAGGTAGAGAACATCCGCTACCTGCAGCACGATGCTGCCCTGAACCCCGGCAACAGCGGCGGGCCCCTGATCAACCGCTCCGGAGAAGTGGTGGGCATCAACACCCTGGGGGTGGAGCAAGGCGACAACATCGGTTTTTCTTTGCCCGTCAGCTATTTGGAGCGCGCCCTGAGGGACTTTGAGGAGGCCGTTCCCGGCATCAAAGCCCGCTGCGACTCCTGCGATAATGTGGTGGCGGAGCAGGAAGTGGAAAACAAGCAGTACTGCCCCCACTGCGGGGCCAAACTCTACATGCCTTCCTTTGCTGAAGTTTACGAGCCCGCCGGAGTAGCGGAAAGCATAGAAGAATTGTTGGAAGAAATCGGGCAGGATGTCCGCCTTTCCCGGCGCGGGCCCAACAACTGGGAGATCATCGAAGGCAGCGCCCGCATCAACATTACCTACCACGAAGATACCGGGCTCATTATGGGGGATGCCTACCTTTGCGCACTGCCAAAAACCAATATCAAACCGATTTACGAGTTCCTGTTGCAGGAGAACTTCAAAATTGAGGGGCTCTCTTTTAGCATTAAAGAGCAGGACGTTGTCCTTTCTCTGCTTATTTTCGACCGCTACCTCAACCTGAGCACCGGCATGAAGCTGTTCCGGCACCTGTTTGAGCGGGCTGATTACTATGACAATATCCTGGTAGAGCAATTTGGCGCCCTTTGGCGGATGGAGGAAGAAAATTAGGGCGCGTGCAAACTACAAGTGCCGAAGTGCGCGTTATTGCCCCAAGTGATTCCTGGCATCCCTTTGACGTTTAAGGTCATTTAACACAAAATATGTTCAACCTTTGCCTAACATTCGCTATTATTGTGATTCCTTAGGAATGAGGAATAAATAAATCGCGCTTTTTGACCGAGGAGATTTTGTTCC
>CAZNSK010000068.1:0-31861 GCA_964575505.1 uncultured Phaeodactylibacter sp. | reverse complement strand
CGCACTAGTGGATTGAGCCGTAGATGCTTGACAGTTTACGCCCAGCACCAGTAAGCGCTCAAGCGTGAAAAGGCTGTCAAATATTTCGGTCTAGTCGCACTAGGCTGTACGGACTGTCCCGCACAAAAGGATTGATAGGGGGAGCCGGTTAACCTTGCACAAGAGCTTCAAGAGACGTTGCTGGGGTAGAGCTTAATCCAAGCCCCCTCCAAGCGCTCTGCCCCAGCTTTCCCAGACATTGCTGGTTTAGAGCTTAATCCAAGCCCTCTCCAAGCGCTCTGCTCCAGCTTAACTCGGGGAAATCTGCCGGAGTCCGGCACTGTGTCCCTTGAAGAACCTATCGGATCCCGGTGAAGCACCGGGAGAAGCGCCCCGACAGGGGCAAAACTCTGACAACCCGAAATTTGTGAATTCTGACTTGCTCTTTTTCCGGCTAGCTGCGTTAAATCCCGGTTCACCGGGACGCCGTCCGTACGGATGTCTACGTTTCTTGCCTTGCTAGCCAAAAATAGCGGCGTCATATTTTCACAAATCCTGAGTTGTCAAACTATAAGTTCCGGAGGCCTTTAGTTCGACTTCCAAAAATAAGGCGTGAACAATACCAGTATGGTGAACAGCTCCAGGCGGCCAAGCAGCATCAGGAAGGAGAGGAAGAGCTTAACGGGCGCGCTCAGCCAGGCAAAGTTATCCACCGGCCCGACGTTGCCGATGCCCGGCCCCACATTGCCCAGAGAGGTCGCCACCGCCCCCACCGCAGTGGTGAAGTCGAGTCCAAACGCAGCAACGATAATGGACCCGGTCACAAACAGGATGAGGTACAACAACAAAAAAATGATGATGTGCGTCAGGATACGGCCCGTAACCACCTGCCCGTTCAGCTTCAGGGGGATAACCGCCCGGGGGTGCAGGATGCGCTTGAATTCCAAAAAAGAGTTCTTGAAGAAAACCAGGTGGCGGATCAGCTTGATGCCCCCGCTGGTAGAACCTGCACAAGCCCCCAGGAACATCAGCACAAAAAACAGCATCGTCAGGCTGTTGCCCCAGGAAGCATAATTAGCAGATACATACCCGGTAGTCGTGATGATAGAGACGATCTGAAAGAGGCTGTCCCGAAAAGCCTTTTCCCAGCCCAGGCCGGTGTTGTTTTTCACCGCAAGGGTCACAATGACGGTCAGCAGCGCCACAACGATGAGATAAGCCCGGAATTCGTCACTCTGCCATACCTTGCGGAGCTTGCCTTTCAACCCAAAGTAGATGACCGTGTAGTTGGTGCCGGCCAGAAACATGAAAAAGATAATGGGGTACTGCACCTGCGGAAGGTCGTAGTAGGCCATGCTCGCGTTCTTGGTAGAAAAGCCGCCCGTGGCCATTGTAGTCAACGCATGGTTGATGGCTTCGTAGAAGTCGAGCCCCACTGCCATCAGCACTATCAGGAGCGCTCCCGTCAACCCTACGTAAATCTGCCACAGCCGCTTGGCCGTTTCCCGGATACGGGGGTGCAGCTTATCAGAGGTGGGGCCCGGGGCTTCAGCCACAAACAGCTCAATCCCCCCGATTCCGAGGAGCGGGAAAATGGCAACCGTCAGCACGATGATGCCCATACCGCCGATCCATTGAGTGAGGCTGCGCCAGTACAGGATCCCCTTCGGAGCCGCCTCGATATCGGTCAGCACGGAGGCACCGGTAGTGGTCATGCCGGAAACGGTTTCGAAAAAAGCGCCGACTACATCGGGGATGACGCCGCTCAGCAGGTACGGCAGGGTGCCAAAAGTGACCATGGCCAGCCAGCCCATCGCTACGATCAGATAGCCTTCCCGCTTTTTAATATCCCCCGTGCCAGGGATAGGGGCCAGCCACAGCCCGGCGCCCACCGTGATGCAGATCAGCCCGGAGTTGAGCAATGCCCAAAAGTCACCGCTGTCGAAATAGAGCGAGAAGGGGATGCCGGTGAGCATCATCCCTCCGATCAGCATCAACAACACCGCGATGACGCGGGCAACAGGTCGGAAATTGATCATCAGTCAATTGAGTTATGACTTTAGTGGAACAACTGCTCGAGCCGGTCAATTGCTTCGGGCAGTGCAAAAACGATGACTTTATCATTGAGCCTTAACTGGAATTCGCCGTCCGGGATGAGGGCTTCGTCGTCCCGGATCACCCCTCCGATCAATGCGGTCTGCGGGAAGTGCAAATCCTTCAGGGGCTTCTTGGTGGTCTTGTTGGTTTTGTGGATGACGTACTCGATGACCTCGGCATCTACACCGTGCAGGCTTGTTATGGCTTCTACCTTGCCCTTGCGGATAAACCGGAAGATGTTGTTGGCGGCAATGAGCTTTTTATTGATCAGGGTATCCACGCCGATGTTCTGAGAAATGTGGATGTACTCCTTATTTTCTACCTGCGCGATGGTCTTGTGGACGCCGTGGTTTTTAGCGGTAAGGCTGGCGATAATATTGGTTTCCGAGTTGCCGGTCAGGGCGATGAAGGCATCCATATTATTCAGCCCCTCCTCCACCAGCAAGTCGATATTGCTGGCATCTCCGTTAATGATCAGGCTGTTGTTGAGCTGCTCGGCCAGCACCTTGCACCGTTCTTTGTCTTTTTCAATGACGGTGACATTGTACTCTTTTTCCAGTTGGTTCGCCGTCGCCATGCCCAGTGGGGTGCCGCCCAGGATCATCACGTTGCGGACATTGTACTTTTGCTTGCCGACCAGGTTGGTCAGCTTTTCCATGTTTTCCCGTTTGGTAATGAAGTAGACATGGTCGCCCCTTCGCAGAATGGTTTTACCCCGCGGGATAATGGTCCGGTGGCCCCGGAGGATAGCGATGGGCCGCAGGTTTACTTCTGTATCCTGCTGGCCAATATCAAAAAGCTGCTGATTAACCAGCGGGCTGTAATCGTCGAGAGTGACTCCGATCAGGTTAATTTTGCCTTCTTCAAAGGCAAAGTGGTCGGTAAAGGAGCATTCGCGGATCAGGCGCTGTATCTCCTCGCCCGCCAGCAAAATTGGTGAAATCAGAGAATCCACGCCCAATTCCTTAAAAGTTTCGCGTTGGGAGGTTTCCAGGTACTCCTGATTGCTGACCCGGGCAATGGTTTGGCGAGCCCCCATTTTCTTGGCCAGGATCGCCGTAACCAGGTTAGTCTTCTCGGAGGTGGTAACCGCCAGGACAAGCCGCGCCCGCCCTACATCAGCCTGCCCCAGCACATCGATTGAGGAGGCATCCCCGCGCAGCGTCATGACATCCAGGTGCGTAGCGGCATAGTCCAGCACTTCCTGATTGGTATCAATCAGGACGATGTCTTGTTTTTCAAAGGACAGCAGCTCGGCCAGGTGGAAACCAATATCGCCAGCTCCTGCGATTACGATCTTCATACTTAGAACTTTTCAAAATCAGCAGTAGTCGTGCTGACCTAAATGCTAAGGGGTTGCTCCTTTACCTTTCTGTAATAGAATAGGCCCAATTGCCCAATAAGGAGGAAGGCTGGCAGCCCGCTTTTTCTAAACTGCAAATATATACTCCCTGGCGTTGGGTTTGCAATATCCACAACCCTCAAATCCAGGAAATTTGCCGCTTCAGTAAAGCAAAATAGCCAGTGAAGATGTTTGTTTGAGTGCAAAGTCACTCAAAAGCAATCCATCTATGAAGATTCTTATGGTCTGCCTGGGCAACATCTGCCGGTCTCCGCTTGCGCAGGGCATTCTGGAACGAAAAATCGCAGAGCAGGGCCTGGGCTGGGAGGTAGACTCTGCCGGTACGGGCTCCTGGCATATCGGAGAATCTCCTGACCCGCGCTCGGTCTACACGGCTGGGCAGCACGGCCTGGATATTTCTCATCAGCGGGCCCGGCAGTTCCGCCGACAGGACTTTAAGGCTTACGACTTGATCCTTGCGATGGACCAATCGAATTACCGGGATATCCTAAGCTTGGCAGACAACAGAGCCGATCAGGAAAAAGTGCGCAAAATACTCAGCTACTTGCCTGCGGCGGAGGCAGGAGATGTGCCCGACCCCTACTGGGATGACGACGGGTTTGAGCACGTATACCATATGCTGGAGGAAGCTTGCGGCCGGCTTATCGAAACCCACGCCTAAAACGCAATGGGCCGCCTGCCCCGCTCTTGGGGGCAGGCGGCCCATACTTTGTTATTCACAAGGCTGGGAGGCTTTATCCTAAATCCTAGCCTGGATTACCAGCCTGCGGGGGCGCTGCCGCGAGCTCGATTTTCAGCCCAACTTCGTCCCGGATAACCTTATCTTTTACAACGTCAAGCGCGGAAGAGCCGTACATGACTTCCCACTGTGTACGGTCAATCGTAAACTGAGGCGTGGAGGCCATCAACTGCCCGTCGCTCATGCTGACTTTGGCGGGCAGCGTCACGCTTTTGGTAATGCCCTTCATCGTCAGGTTGCCCGTAATGCGGTGCGTGGCATCCGGATTGCCGGTAGCTTCTTCCACTTTTACGATTTCAAATTTAGCCGTTGGATGCGCTCCCACACTGAAAAAATCGTCGCTCTTCAAGTGGCCCTCCAGCTTTTTTCGCTTGCCCTCATCTTCGAGGTCGGTATCGGTAAGGGTGGTCATGTCAATGACGAATGTACCGCCGCTCAGGTTGCCGTTATCGACTTGCAGGGTACCTTCATCCAACTTGATGTAACCGGTGTGGGAATTGCCGACAAGCTTGCTGCCCGTCCAGTTGATTTGGCTGCTTTCCGTATCGACAAGGTAAGTAGTGCCTTCAGCAGCAGCCTGATCAGAAGATTCGATTGCTTCGCCGGCTTCGACTTTTTCGCCCTTTGGGGCTTCACCGCAGGCGATTAGCCCAAAGGTAAGGAGCACGGCTGTGAGTCCGTTTAGTACTGGCTTCATAAGTAATCAGATTTAAGTAAAAGGAGTGATAGAGCAATAATTACTTGCTCACGTTTAATTTTTTGGGCTGGGGATCGAGTACCTCTAGGAATTCCATAGTTTGGTCCAGGCTTTTCAGAATTTCCACATTATTCGATTGCTCTACTTTCTGGGCAACAACCTGATACCCGGAGAGCAGAATAGTACAGTCCTGGAAGTTTTCAGACAAGCGGTCTACATACTGCTGAAGCGGTTCCTTTGAAAAGGTTTCCGTAATCATCGTAAAGATATAGTCAGGCTGATAGATCGTACAAGCGTCCTTAAGGTCAGTCAGCGTAATATCCTGACCAATATAGGCAACATGGTTGCCCCTGCTCTTCAGGAGGTAGTGCATAAACAACATGCTCAGCTCCTGCTTTTCGCCTTCAGGCAAATAAATCAGGAAGCAGCTGACATCTTTTCCACTAACCAGGGGCTCGTTGTCGATAGCTACCACGATCTTTTGGCGGATGAGATAGCTCATGAAGTTTTCCTGTACCGGGTTGATAGAGCCAGTGAGCCAAAGGACACTGAGCTTGTCCAGAAAAGGATAGATAATTTCCAGCATCGTCCGTTCGAAACCGAGCTGCTGTATATTGGTGCTGATAATCCGGTCGAACTTGTATTCGTCCATTTCGATCATTGAGATCGTCAGCGCATCGAGTTGTGTGCCATACTCGAAATTGATCTCTGAAATCGCCGCCACTTTTTCGGCGATTTCTCCTTTGCTCATTTCGGCGATCTTTGAGATTTTAATCCCGTTTTTATTGAGCAAAGCAATATTGAGGATAAATTTTAAATCATCATCCAAGTAGTAGCGTATATTAGTCTTTGTTCGCTTTGGCTTGATAATATCGTACCGCTGCTCCCAAACACGAAGCGTATGAGCTTTGATCCCAGAAAGCTTTTCCAAGTCTTTTATGGAGTAAACGGCCACCTTGTAAGCTGTTTTAAATCAGCGGTTTATGAAACAAAAAACAGACCACCTAATTCGGATTAGCAGTTAATAAAATTTTAACATCAATCTGAAGAAAAGGTTTAAATAAAATCAATACAGCGGTTAGCGGCCCGCTTTGGCGGCTGGGTGACGTCTGTAGCACCTACCGTATTGGAATTTTTGCTTAATTTTAGCTCTATTAAAACGGTCTCCGCCCTGGTATTGGGGATACGCGCCCGCCCAGGTGCCGACACACCGGCGGGCCCCGGTGAAATGGTTTATCCATAATTGCCGGGAAAGGGTAGCTGCCCATACCGGCTTGAGCCGGGGCAAACAGCCCGCAATACATGAACCGGGAGGCCATCGCCAAGCAACAAAACAATAGCTGCTACAGACTTATCAAAAGTTAAAAATCAAACTATGAAGTGGAGTTTTACCCTGCGCCCTTTTTTACTCACCTTAATCGGGCTGCTCACCGCAAGCAGCTTCCTGCAAGCTCAAACTTCCTGCGAATACACCCTCAACTTAAGCGATAGCTTTGGCGATGGATGGAACGGAGGCTTTCTCGAGGTCACAATTGGCAATACCACCACGACCTATACCCTGGACAATATCACCGACAATGGTGAATTTGCATCCTTCCCGATTTTGGTTACAGAAGGAGACCCCATCATTCTGGCTTTCACCGCGGGCGGGTTTATCGGGGAAGTGTCCTACAACCTGGTTGATGCCGAATTCAATACCATCTTTGAAGATGGAGTCTTGGGCACAGCCCAGGAAGGCATTGTTTTCGAGTCTTCCGCTACCTGCCCCTCCTGCCCCCCGGTGCCGACTTCCAATATCAGCATCGAAAACATACGGGCCTTCCGGGCCGATGTGAGCTGGGTGCCATCCGACCCGGCGGGGACTACCATTATTGAGTACGGCGAGGCGGGTTTCATGCCGGGCGCCGGTGACTTCAAAACGGTCAGCGGTGCTTCCACAACCCTCTTCAACCTTGCAGAAAACACAGCCTACGAAGTTTATTTGTCTGCGGCTTGCTCTAATGGCGACACCAGCATCACCGTTGGCCCCTATGCCTTCATGACGCCCTACGCGAATGATGTAGGGGTAACCGCCCTGCTCGATCCCGTAACGGGGTGCAACCTCGATGTAGCCGACAGCATCACCCTCAATATCACCAACTTCGGCGGCTTGCCCCAAACCCTCATCCCGTTCAACTTCGCAGTCAATGGCATCCCGGGAGGCGTGAATATGCCGACGGATGGCATTTTCACTGGCGTAATCGGCACCGACAGCACCGACGTGGCGGAGTTTGACGCCATCTACGACCTTTCAGAGCCCGGAGAGTACTTCTTCGAGATTTGGACGGACCTGGAAAACGATAGTGTCAGGACCAATGACACGACCCGCGTGCTCGTGGTCAATATCCCGGAAATCGTGGAATACCCCTACTACGAAACCTTCGAAGAGTGGGGCGGCGGCTGGACCGTAGAAGCGGATGGCGATGAAGCCCCGACCTGGGAGTACGGCCAACCCGCTGGCACCCTGATCAATAGCGCTGTAAGCGGCGCCAACGCCTGGGTGACCAACCTGGATGGCGAATACAACAACAGTGAACGGTCTTACCTCCTCTCGCCCTGCCTGGACTTTAGCAGTCTGGACGAGGACCCCCGCATCGCTTTCTTCATGAATTTCAATTCGGAGTCCTGCTGCGACGAAGCCTGGGTAGAGATTTCCTTTGACGATGGCGAGAGCTGGGACAAAGTGGGCGAAGCAGACACCGGCGTCAACTGGTACAACGACACCTTCAACGATTGGTGGGACGGCACCGGCGGATTTGAAGGGTGGGGCTATGTCCAGAACATCCTCACCGGCGCTGCCGACAGCACCGACGTCAAAGTGCGCTTTGTATTTAGCTCTGATGCCTCTATACCGGCGGAGGGCATTGGCCTGGACAACATCCTCATCGGGCCGGTAATTGCGGATGATATGGCAGCGGCAAGCCTTGCTACACTGGAGGACGCGCCCTGCGGCGACCCGGAAGACGAGGTCACTTTTACGATCCGCAACGTTGGTGACGACCCGCAGCAAGACATTCCGGTCGCCTACAGCGTGAACGGCGGGCCGATGGTCGTAGAGTCTACCGGGCAGCCGATTGTCTTCCCGGGAGAAGACCTGGAATATACCTTTGAGCAAACTTTCGACTCTTCCGTGCCTGGCGTTTACGAAATCAGAGCCTGGTCTATGCTGGATGATGATGGCTTTACGCCTAATGACACGACCTTCTTCCGCTTCCAAACCGCCGCTGACCTTCCATACAAAGAGGACTTTGAAGCGGGCAATATCCCCGAGGGCTGGATAACATCGGGCAACTTTAACGTATCGGACGGGCACAACCTCAGCTCCTTCGCCATTCACGCTAACGTCTGGTCGTTCAATGACTCCGTGGCCATCACGCTCCCGGTATTAGGGCCAGTAGCCGCCAATGACACCCTGCGCTTTGACTACCGCTATGTAGAATACTTCCCGGGCACCGAAGCCACTACCCTGAGTGAAGGCGATAGCCTGGCCGTTGGTATTTCCACCGACTGCGGCGAGACCTTCACCAGCGTGGAAGTGATCAATAGCATGAACCATACGCCCAGTGTGGATTTAGCAACGGTTGAAATCCCCATCGGAGCGGACTACGCCGGCGAATACATACAGGTGCGCTTCCTTGGCCTTTGGGGCGAAGGCGACTACTGGCTGGATATCGACAACGTCAATATACGCCGGTGCACAAGCATCAACGTGGATTCCACCATTACGAATACCACGGGCGCAGCAGTTGCGGACGGCAGCATCAACCTCATGCCTACCAATAGCGAAGGGCCATTCACCTACGAGTGGGGCACCGGAGACTCTACCCGGGTCATCACCGGCCTGTTGCCGGGCGATTACACCGTGACCATCACAGATGGCTTCGGCTGCCAGGATGTGAAGACCTTTACCGTTGATATTGCCTCCAGTGTGATCGAGCTGGACAACATCGGCAGTATCAACCTGGCGCCCAACCCGACTACCGGACTGAGCACGCTGCAGGTTGCTTTCAAGCGCCCGGTCGACGCTCGCATCCAAGTGCTGAATACCATGGGGCAATTGCTCTACGAAGCCCGGGATGAGCAAGTCACAACGGGAACCTACCCCATAGACCTCAACCGGTACGACAGCGGCTTGTACCTGATCCGCATTTTCGCGGAGGGCCAGGTCAAAACGGCTAAGCTGATCAAGACCGGCTTCTAAGGAACCGGCCAGGGCCTTCACCGGGCAAAGCGGGGCACTTTCAACCACAGGGGTTGGAAGCGCCCCGTTCTATTTGTGCTATAAACTATTTGACTGCCCAAACGTATCATTTCTTGTAGTTACCAAACTATTACCCGCCGCAAAGCGGGGCATCACCGCTTATGAAAATAGGGATTGTCTGTTATCCAACGTACGGAGGCAGTGGCGTCGTTGCCACTGAGCTCGGCCTGGGCCTTGCCAAGAGAGGGCATGAGGTCCACTTCATCACCTATAAGAGGCCCGCACGGCTGTCGGCTTTCCACGAAAATGTGGTCTTCCACGAAGTGGCCACCGAAGATTACCCCCTGTTTGAATACACCCCCTACGACACGTCCCTGGCCAGCAAACTGGTAGACGTCGTCAAGTTTGAAGATTTGGACCTGCTGCACGTGCACTACGCAATACCCCACGCTGCGGTGGCCTATATGGCCAAGAAGATTTTGCTCACCGAGGGGAAATACATCCCGGTCATTACCACCCTGCACGGCACCGACATCACTTTGGTAGGCAACAACAACGCCTTTGCGCCCGTCGTCGCTTTTTCCATCAATAAATCCGATGGGGTTACAGCCGTTTCAGAAAGCCTCAAACAACAGACTTACGACTACTTCGAAGTCCACAACGACATCCGGGTCATCAATAATTTTATCGATTTCGACCGTTTCCGCAAGGTCAACAAAGACCACTTCAAGAAAGCTATAGCGCCGGAGGGTGAGCGGATCCTGGTCCATGTCTCCAATTTCCGGAAGGTCAAGCGTGTGGAAGACGTGCTCAAGGTATTTGCTAAGGTGTACGCCGAAGTGCCTTCCAAGCTTATCCTGATTGGCGATGGGCCGGAGCGCCACAACCTGGAAGAGCTGTGCCGCAAGATGGAGCTCTGCCACGAAACCCGGTTTTTAGGCAAACAAGATGCGGTGGAAGAACTGCTGGCAATCTCTGACCTGTTCATTATGCCTTCCGGCAGCGAGAGCTTCGGCCTGGCAGCCCTGGAAGCCATGGCTTGCGAGGTACCGGTGATTTCTTCTGATGTGGGCGGCCTGCCGGAAGTAAACATTCACGGCAAAACCGGCTTCCTCAGCCCGGTAGGTGATGTGGAGGACATGGCGAAAAACGCCTTGAGCATTCTCAAAGATGACCGCAAGCTTCGGGAATTCCGCCGCAACGCGCTGGCTCAGGCCAAGCGGTTCGACATCGACCGCATCCTGCCGCAGTACGAGGCTTACTACGAAGAAATTGTCAAGACCGCAGTATATTAGACTCGATACGTCGGGGATCATTGCAGGGTTAAAGTAGCTTTTTTCTTCCCACTACACTGACCCAACGCATCAAGTCTATTAATTGATCACCATTATTTTAGCGACCGCTGCATCCGGGCGGGCATTCAGGCTGGTATTCAGTGCATTGCTGCTGCTAAAGACCAGATAGACCCCGGTCCGCACCCGCCGCCCGTTGTAATCTCGCCCGTTCCAAATCGCCTGCCCGCCCAGGGCGTTGGCCTCAAAAACGAGCTTGCCGTTAATATCGGTAATTTTCACGACCGCATCCCGGGCCAGCCCCTTGATGGCGATGGGCCCGTCATAATCCTCCCTTACCGGGTTGGGGTACACCAATATATCTGAGCGGTGCACCCGGCCGCCAGCCACGGCATCGCTTTGGTAAGAAATAATGCCTTTCTGGGTCCCGATAAACACCTCGCCGTTTTCGAGGTTGACGGCAATATCCACAATGCCATTATCAAAAATCGGGCTGTTGGCTACCGTAAACCGGTCAATTTGCTCTTCACCGGAGGGCGACAACAGGAAAACGCCATTCTGAGTGCCTACCCATTTCCGGTTAGCCCCATCCACGGCGATGTCGATGATATTTTCCGTTTCCAGCAGGCGGGCCCCAAACCCATCCTGCTCTACGATGCGGCGGGTGCCCACACAGGGCTCCTCAAAGGCACTGGCCCCACATTCAAAAATCACTACGCCCTCCGTAGTCCCTACCCAAATATCGCCCTCCAGGTCCGCCGCCAGGCAGTTGACGTCATTGGACGGCAGCTCACTGTTGTTAGCAGTGAAGACCCGGCAGCGGTCGTCGTTGGGGTCGTCCAACACGCCCTGATCAAAGACCAGCAGCCCGGCGCTGTTGCTCCCCAGGCGCAGCCATTTATAGCCGCTGCCGTCGATCGCCATATCGAGGACTGAGTTTTGGCCGCAGCCTGGGTCAAAGCTTTGCCATTCGCCACCCGGCAAAAGGACCGACAGGGGCTCGGGGGCGGAGTTGTTGCTCACCCAAAGGCGGGCTTCCTCATCGAAGGCCAGCCCACCCACGCGGATGCGGATGTCCTGCTGCGCGATCTGCAGGGTAGAATTTTGGGTATTGTAGACTTGAATGGCGTCGGCCGCCGGGTCTACCTCAACCAGCCCCTCGATATAGCTGCCCATGTACACCTTGCCATTCTCCGGGTGGATGGCAGCCGTCACAAACACCTGAATATCATCGTCGGTGCTATTGAGGTCTTCCCCTTTGAGCTCATCGCGCAGCTCCCGGTTGTAAATAGACCACTGCCCATCGATAAAGGATGCAAAGCCATCCCGGATGAAGGTGGGGCCAAGGGTTTGCCCCAGCCCGCCCGAAGCCATCCATAGCTGGCCGTTGCGGATGGCCATGTCCCAGACGGCTTCCGACCAGGGCGAGTTAAACGTCAGGGACTCACAGAACCCCTGCTCGAAGTTCTCTTCGTAGCGAAAGTCAGAACGCACGGCTTCATTGCCGTACCACAGCCGCCCCTGTTCATCCTGAATGGCGTAGTTGGGCGTAAAGATGCAGTTGAAGGGCAGGGAGCCGGTGCGGCCGTCCGGGTGCAGGTAGACGATGCGGCCGGGCCGGAACCCCACCAACAGCAGTTCGCCTTCGTGGGACATGAACTCCAGGGTACTGCCTTCCTCGGCGTAGAAATACTCCAGCTGATTGTTTTCGTACCGGTAAGCCGTGTCATTCACCCCTACATACAGGGCGCCTTCAAAGGCTTCGAAGCCCCGGGCGCTGTAGTCCGCCGGAAAGCCCTCCGCCGGGCCCAGCAAAGACCAGTTGCCAAAGTCATCCGGATTGACGTTGTCAGTTGCGATGCGGTAGATGCCTTCCGCCGTGGCTGCGTAGAGGTCATTCTCATAAACGAGCACGCTTTCTACCTCAATACCCGTCTGTGTGGTGGACCGGAACTCCTGGTTCTCCAGGTCCAGAAGAGATACGCCGTAGGTGGCCGCCAGATAGACGTAGCGGCCGTCTACCACATGCAGGTCATTGATGCGCTTTTCGCCGGAGAAGTTCTGAAAGTTGCGGATTTGATTGAGGGTAATGACCGACCCATCCTCGTACAGCAAGTCGATCACTGCATTTTGGTAGATGATGATCAGGATATTGCTGAAGGGGTTGTAGCGGATGAACTCCACCCCGGCGTTGCTCAGCCCATCCACGGTGGAGAGGAAGTCGACGGAAAAATCGACCTTATCGACGGAGAGGACGGACAGCTCGGTAGAAAAGTAGATTTTGTCGCTGCTTTGCGTAACATACTGCCCGCCCTGATAGGGCAAATGGCTGCGCCACTGCCCAATGGGGAGGGGGTTTTGCGCCGAGGCGGCCCCGTAGCAGCAAAGGCTGAGTGCAGCCAGAAGTAACAATTCGCGCATCGTATTCCGGTTGAGGTATTTGAAGGGGATACTCACTGTCACAAAATGAGACGTTGGCCCCGAAATTATATTGTTTGCCGCCGCTAATTTAAGCATCCCCCGGGCGGGCATCAAACCAGAGGCCCATTTCAAACCTTGTATAGAAAAGAAACGCGAATCGACCCCAGCGAAAACGGCAGCCCTCGATTGCCATTCTCCCTGATCATCGCTATTTTTAAGCAAAACCAACCTTTACTCATGAAGATCATCATTCCCATGGCAGGCCGCGGATCCCGCCTGCGCCCCCACACCCTGACTATCCCCAAGCCGCTGCTGCCCGTTGCCGGCAAACCCATTGTGCAACGTATTGTGGAGGACCTTGCAGCTGCGCTCGACGAGCCGGTGGAGGAAGTTGCCTTTATCATTGGCGACTTTGGCGAGGAAGCTGAGCAACAACTGCAGCACATTGCCAAACAGGTGGGGGCCAAGTGTTCCATCTACACTCAGGACACCCCCCACGGGCCGGGCCACGCCATCCTGTGCGCCAAGCCCAGCCTAAGCGGCAACTGCATCGTTGCCTTTGCCGATACGCTTTTCAAAGCTGACTTCAACTTCGACCCCAAGGAAGAAGGCATCATTTGGGTGCAAAAGGTAGACGACCCCTCCTCCTTTGGCGTTGTCAAAACCGATGAAAACAATATTATCACCGATTTTGTGGAAAAGTCGCCTACCTTCGTCTCTGATTTGGCAATTGTCGGGCTGTACTACGTGCGGGATGGCGAGCGCCTGCGTGACACCTTGCAGCATATGGTAGACAACGACATCCGGGACAAAGGGGAGATCCAGATAACGACAGCCCTGGAGCTCCTGAAAAAGGAAGGCCTCAAGTTCCGCCC
Source organism: uncultured Phaeodactylibacter sp. (assembly GCA_964575505.1). Classification (GTDB taxonomy): domain Bacteria; phylum Bacteroidota; class Bacteroidia; order Chitinophagales; family Saprospiraceae; genus Phaeodactylibacter. The sequence continues at coordinate 18,158 of CAZNSK010000068.1, read as the reverse complement.
TTCCCAGATTGAGGAATGGCTGGACTGCGGCAATAAAGAGAATGTGGTCGACACCAACCGCCGGATTCTACAGCTTAAGGCTGAGCAGGAGCAACTGGTAGCCGATAGCGTCCAGTTGGAGGATGCTGTGATCATCCCACCCTGTTTTATTGGCGAGAATGCCATAATCCGCAACAGCGTAGTCGGCCCGCATGTATCTTTGGGCCACAATTCCACCGTGGAACATTCCGTTATCAGTGATGCAGTTATACAGAATGATACGCATATTCGCCACGCTAACCTGAGCCGGTCTATGGTCGGCAACCAGGCCAATTACGAAGCATCGCCCTCAGAGGTAAGCATTGGCGATTTTTCCGAATACAAGTAATTTATGATCAACCGCAATCGAACCCAACTACCAACGCTTTCCCTCCGGCCAGCCTGGCACCTGCCAGTGTTGGCCTTATGCCTGCTTTGCTGCTCCGCCCTGAACCTGCAGGCCCAGTTGGGGCGCACAGATGAAGCCGCCGTTAAAGTGGAAGAAATGTTCATTGATGCCAGCCGGGAGAAGATGCTTGGCAATTACAAGGAAGCTGCCGAGCTGTTGAAGGATATCCTGAAAAAAGACCGGGATAACCCGGTGGCCCTCTTCGAGCTTGCCCGGATTTACGAGGCGATGAGCGAGCCTGACAAAAGCCTTAAGTACGCCCAGGAGGCCGGTGAGGCCGACAATAGCAACGAATGGATACTGAAGTTCCTTGCTGATTTACAGCAGAAAAAGGGGGACTACCAGGCTGCTGCCGAAACCTACGAACGCGTCGTCGAGCTGCAGCCCAACATCGAAGACAACTACCTGCGCCATGCCTACTTCCTGGTGCGGGCGGAGGAGATCAAAGCGGCTTTGAAAGTTTACGACAAGCTGGAGGAGCGCCTGGGCATTACCGAGGAGGTCATCCGGCGCAAGCACGCCCTCTACCTGGGCCAGCGCGAAGACAAAAAGGCAGCGGCTGAGCTGATGCGCTTGATTGAGGCCTACCCTCAGAACCCAAACTACCGCCACCTGTTGGCTGGGTTTTATGAACAAATCGGAGAGGAGGAAAAAGCCCTCGGGGTGTACCGGCAAATCCTGGAGATTGACCCCGACAACGGCAAAGCGAAAATGGCCCTCGCCGGGCAGTCCGGGCAGGAGAGCGACGAAATCCGCTACTTGGCGGCCCTGCAAGCGCCGTTCGAAAACCCCGAGACCCCCATTGACGTCAAGATTCAAAAGCTCCGCCCCTTTATCGAAAAAGTAGCGGCCACGAATGACCGGGCGCTTAGCGATGCGGCGCTACAGCTCACTCAGACCCTGGAGGCGGTGCACCCTTCCGACCCCAAAGGCTTTGCCGCCAGCGCCGATTTGTACTACCACAGCGGCCGCAAGCAGCAGGCGCTGGAAAAGTACCTGGCTACCCTGGAGCTGGAAAAGAGCAATTTCATGGTCTGGGAACAGGTGATGCAGCTTTACGCCGACACTTACCAGTTCGAAGCGCTGCGGGAGTTCACCGAGCAAGCCATGGATTATTACCCCAACCAGCCCATTGTGTACTACATGAACGCCCTGGCGGATTACCACCTGGGCGAAGCCGGCCGTGCATTGGGCACGCTCAGCCAGGCCAGCTTTATGGCGGGGGGCAACCTCCGGGCCTCTATTTTGGTGCAAACGCTTCAGGGCCTGATTTACAATCAGCAGGGGGACACCGCCCAAGCCGACGAAGCTTTTCAGGCTGCCCTCTCTGCCCAAAGTACTGCGCCACCCGCCCTGGCGCGCTACGCCTACGCCCTGGCGCTGCGGGGCACTGAGCTGAAGGGAGCGGAAAAAATGGCCCGTAAAGCCAATGAGCTGCTACCAGGCCAACCCGAGTACCAGATGCAGTTAGGCTGGGTCCTGTACCAGCGCGGGCAGCATAAAGCGGCGGCAGACTGGCTCAAAAAGGCCGTCTCCGCCAGCAACGGGCAAAGCCCTACGATCCTGGAATACTACGGGGACGCCCTCTATCAGCTCGGGGAGACTGCCGAAGCCGTATCCTTTTGGAAAAAGGCCAGGGCAGCCGGCTCCCGTTCTGCTGACCTCAACCAAAAAATTGAAGAAAAGAAATTAATCGAATAGCCATCCGAAGTTCCGCCCTTTATCTGCACGTACGGCAATAGGCAGCCCCGATGATGCGTTTGAGGCCTGCAACTTTGCTGCGCTGCAGCCGTCTTTCAATTGAGCCACAAGCTGGCTTTATTCAACCAATCTAATTTGATTATGAAGTTTTCAGCTTTTGCCTTCTTGTTCCTTGCCATTTTTGCTTTCAGCAGCTGCTCTTCCATCCGGAAAGGCGGTGCCACTGCCGAAGCCGACATGACGGCCTCCAGCCTGCTCCGCCGCCTCGCCAAGCAGCGCTTTTCGCCGGAGTGGTTCGAAAGCAAGCTCCGGATCGACTATGCCGATGATGACATGTCTATTTCGGCTTCCGCTACTTTGCGCCTGCGCAAGGACAGCCTGCTTTGGCTAAGCGTCAAGAAGCTGGGCTTTGAAGTAGCCCGGGTACAGGTCACCCAGGATTCCGTTTACGTCCTTGACCGCATCAACAACGAATACACCATTGAGGGGCTGGACTACCTGGCCGAATCTTACGGCTTGCCCGCCGGCAGCCTAAGCCAGCTACAGGACTTCATCCTCGGCAACCCGGTCTTCGTTGAGACAGACGGCCTCGGCATTGAGCCCCTGGGCCCAACTTACCGACTGAAGGGCAATGCCCCCAATATGGAGCTGTCCTATCTGGTAGGGGCGGAAGATTTCCTGCTCAAGAAAATGGCGGTAACGGACCTGCGTAACGACCAGGAAATGAGCGCCTTGTTTAAAGATTATGCCGAAATTGAGGGAGATCAGAAATTTTCCTATATTCGTAACCTTGCTCTGGAGAGCAAGTACTCCGGCCAAGCCAATGTCGGGCTACAGTTTAGCAATGTGCAATTAAATGTCCCAAAGGTATTTAGATTTGACATCCCTTCCAGATACACGAAAGCCAAATAAGCCGTTCAGCGGTGGGCCCAGGTGGCACAGCTTTGTCCTGGCGGGTTTAGCCTTGCTGCTGTTGCCTGCTTTAGCCTGTGGGCAAAACCGCCAAGAGCTGGAGCGCAAGCGGGAGCGGCTGCTACAGCAAATCAAAGCCACGGAGCAGGCCCTGGAAAACACCCAGCAGGATAAAGCCGTGACCCTTGAGCAGTATATTACGCTGAGGAGCCAAATCCGGAAGCGGCAGGAGCTGGTACAAACCCTCGAGGAAGAGCTGCAACAGGCAGAGTCAAGCATCCGCCGCTCGGAAGTCGTCCTGGCAGCCCTGCAGGGGGATATCAAGCGCCTGAAAAAAGAGTACGCCCATACCATGCGGGTAGCCTACCGGCACAAACTCAGCCGCAGCATGCTCCTGTTTTTGTTTTCCGCAGATGGCTTCAACGATGCCTTTCGCCGCTGGCAGTACATCCGTCAGTACGACCGCTTTCGCAAAAAGCAAGCCTACAATATCATGGAGACCCAGGAGATGCTAAGCCGCCGCACAGCCGAGCTGGAAAAACGGCGGCAGGAACAACAGCGCCTCCTGTCGGCACAAAGGCAGCAAACGGCCCTGCTCCGGCAGGAGTTTGAAACTAAAAACAAACTGCTCAAAAAACTGAATACCAGTGAACAACAGCTCATGGGCAAGCTGGAGGAGCAGCAAAAAGCCCACGAAGCCCTGAACCAGGCGATCGAAGATATTATTGTCGCCGCGATGTCGCGCAAGCGGCGTGAGGCCCGCAGCAATGTGCCGCCTGGGGCGGCAACTGCAGCGGCCGCCCCTTCTGAAAAGGTAGCCGCCAACGCCAGGCGGACACAGGACTTCAGCGGGCAACAGGGCCGGCTGCCCTGGCCCGTACGCAGCGGCCGCATCAGCAAAGCCTTTGGCAAGGCTATCGTAATGGAAGACACGGGGCTGAAGCTGCCTAACAACGGTATTGAAATCCAAACGGAGCCCGGGGCAGAAGTTTTCCCTGTTTTTCAGGGGGAAGTGACACATATTACCTTCGTGCCCGTATACCAAAATGCCATTCTGGTTAACCACGGCGATTTCTTTACCCTCTACTACCGCATTGACGAAGTGCTGGTGCAAAAGGGAGAGGAGGTGGAGCCGGGGCAGCCCATCGGCCAACTGGCTGCTAATGAAAATATGGTGCACTTTGAAATCTGGCAGGGCACCCAAAAACTCAACCCTGCCCAATGGATAGAGCGACGCTAGAACAAAATTGAACGTTCCTAAAACCTGAAGCGTTAGCTCATTAACCCAAATTACCTGAAACATTTATATGGCACACGACTGGACAATAGGGGCAAAGGGCAAACAAGGGCTCAAACAAGGCAAAGAGTACGCTATTCTGGTAGGCGTTGTGCAGCAACTGCAAACGGAGGAAGAGGTGGAGGAATACCTGGATGAACTGGAGTTCCTCGCGCTCACCGCCGGCGCTAAAACCCGGAAGCGCTTCATCCAAAAACTCAACCACCCGGACAAACGCACTTTCGTCGGCAAAGGCAAAATCGAAGAAGTCAAAGACTACATCGACAGCCACGAGGAGATCAGCATGGTCATTTTCGACGATGACCTCACAGGCAAGCAGGTCAAAGTCCTGGAGGAGTTCCTGAAGGTCAAAATCATCGACCGGAGCACGCTCATCCTCGACATCTTCGCCAGCCGCGCCAAAACCGCTCAGGCCAAGACTCAGGTCGAGCTGGCCCAGTTGCAGTACCTCCTGCCCCGCCTGCGGGGCCTGTGGACTCACCTGGAACGGCAGCGGGGCGGTATCGGCATGCGCGGGCCGGGTGAGAAAGAGATCGAAACAGACCGCCGTATTGTACGCGATAAGATCTCCCTGCTCAAAAAGAAACTCGAAAAGATTGACCAGCAGAACATGACTCAGCGCAAACAGCGCGGCAGTATGATCCGCGTAGCGCTTGTGGGTTATACCAACGTGGGCAAATCCACCCTTATGAACCTGCTAAGCAAATCGGATGTCTTCGCCGAAAACAAACTCTTTGCAACCCTCGACACCACCGTCCGAAAAGTCGTCATCGACCGCATGCCCTTTTTGCTTTCGGATACTGTAGGCTTCATCCGCAAGCTGCCGCACCACCTGATTGAGAGCTTCAAATCCACCCTGGATGAAGTGCGGGAAAGCGATATCCTGCTGCATGTGGTTGACGTGGCCCACCCCCTGCACGAAGACCACGTCCGCACTGTTAACAGTACCCTGAAGGACCTGGGCGCCATTGACAAACCTACCTTGCTCGTTTTCAATAAAATTGACCTGCACCGCAAGCGCAACTACGATGCGTTACTGACCGAAGAGGGCAAACGGGAAATCGAAGAAGGCCTGCTGGGCAACCTCCGGTATATGTTTGACCAGGACTGTATGTTTGTCTCTGCCATGACCAAGGAAAATATCCCCGAGCTGCGGGAAAAGCTAAAGGAGATGGTCCACAAAGCGTATATGGTCCGTTACCCTTACAAAGCCAAACAGTGGTAAAATGCTGGGGCGGGCGGGTTTGAGGTATGGTCCGGAACAGCTGCCTCCCAAATCGTTAAAACGAAAAACCATGCAAAATATACTGCAAAAATACGCCCACCTTCTGGTGCATTACTGCCTGAGCACGCAAGCGGGCGACCGCATGTTCCTTCGAAGCACCACTCTGGCGGAACCCCTTGTGCGGGAAGTGTACCGGGCTGCTGTGCGCGCCGGGGCAGTGGTGGAGACCGACCTGGCCTTCCGGGAGAAGGGGCGCATCCTGCTCGAAGAAGGCGGAGAGGCGCAGCTTCGGCATATTTCCCCCCTCTACCAAAAAGCGATGGAGGAATTCGATACTTACCTGTACATCATAGCGCCATTCAACCTCCGGGAAGACCAAAACGTTGACCCTGCCAAGCGCCGTATCCGGCAGGAAGCCCACGCGCCGGTAATGAAAAAGTACTTCGAGCGTACAGCCACGCTCGATATGCGGCGCAGCTTGTGCCAGTACCCTACCCTTGCTAACGCGCAGGAAGCCGGCATGTCACTGGAGGAGTACGAACAGTTTGTCTTTAACGCCTGCCGGCTCTACGATGAAGACCCTATTCAGAGCTGGAAGGAAGTACGCGCCCAGCAACAGCAAATCGTGGATTTGCTGAACAGCCGGGAGGAAATCCACTACAAAGGGGACGGCATCGACATTCGTTTCCGGGCGGACGCGACCCGCAAATGGATCAATTCGGACGGGCGGACCAATATGCCTTCCGGCGAAGTTTACACTTCTCCGCTCGAGGACTCCGTCAATGGAGTAATCCGCTTTTCCTACCCTGCCCTTTACATGGGCCGGGAAGTGGAAAACGCTACCCTGTACGTAAAAGACGGCTACATTGAAAAGTGGGAGGCCACCCGGGGCAAGGACTTCCTGGATGAGATTTTTGACATTGAGGGCGCAAGGCGGTTTGGGGAGGCAGCCATCGGCACCAACTACCGCATTCAGCAGATGACTAAAAACATTTTGTTCGATGAGAAAATCGGCGGCACCGTGCACATGGCCATCGGCCAATCCTATCTGCAGGCCGGTGGCCAGAATCAGTCTACCGTGCACTGGGACATGATCACCGACATGACCGCTGAGGGGGAAATCTACGCCGATGGAGAAAAAATATACGAAAAAGGGCAGTTTTTATTCCTTGAGGATTAAACTAAACCCGCACGCCGTTTGTGGAAAGGGGACCCACTTTCGATGAGCGTGCTAGCGAAAAGACAGGTAAATCAAGGGTTTATTGTAATTTCGCCCATTCAAAATTTATTGGATTTGATTTTTCTGTATAAATTGCGAATGGAAATGCTTTTTGCCCAAAGCCAAATGGACAATAGAACTAAAGACCCCTGGTACCGAGCAAATATTGCATGACAAAGAGAAAGCTGGACGGAACACAATTAAATAAACCAACATTTTAATCTCCTTAAACCGTGAACAATAACATTGCATTTCTAGAATTAAAGTACGGCAACATTTACGGAGGATATCCCAATTTCTACGCGATCAGTGAAATCTGCCTGCTGGTTTTTGAGCAAGACACTAACCGGATCTTCATAGAAACCTTCATCAATAACGCCAATGTTGATTTTGTGAGTGTCTACTCCAAAGTAGATGACCTCGGCCATACCATCGGCCGGGTCAAGGAGGTCGTCAATATGCGCACCCACCGCCGCAGGCCTTTCCGCGAGGATTTCCGGTTGGATGAAAAGCAGCTTGCCGGCGCTTTCAACCAACTGCGCCCTTCCCGGATGCCTATCAAAAACTTCCTGACCAAAAACCTGCGCAAGTACCGCTTCCGCGACCTCATTACCTTCGACGGGCGGCGCGATGTTTTCCTCTGCGAGCGCTCCGGTGCCCGCTTCGACCGCTACAACATCATCGACTTGCAGAAGGAGCTGAATAAGGAAACCGATTACCTGTTTTCCCTCAACAAGCTTTCTAAGGTCATCAACTTCGAGCACGACCGCAGCTACCTCCGGTCCAACAACCTCGAATATTGGCTGCACCCCATTGCCGACCGTCAGATCATCCCTAAGTCCGCCGCCTACGATGCGGCCCGGCTGCTGATGATCCATAATGAGTACCGGGAGCACCACGATGATTTCATGATGAAGGGCGCTTTGCTACTCAATAAAATTCAGCAGAAAAAGCAATCCGAATAATTCAAGGGCTGACCCTATGGCTTACCCCCCCCCTTGCATTGGTACAGGCTAACGGGCTCACTTCTGAACGAAAGGGTTAAATCCTGTACTCCTGATGAAGGCCAGGGATTTCAACCTGATCAAATCCATGGCTATTCAGCAAGTCCCGGAAAGCCTCCTGACGGTCAAGCGTGCCGTGTACTAAAAACAGCTTGCGGAGGCTTTGCTTTTGATTGCTCAAAAACTCGATAATTTCGTGCCGGTCGGCGTGGGCTGAGAAGGAATCCATTACTTCCACATCAGCCTTGACGGGCCGTTTTTGCCCAAACACCCGCACTTCCCTGGCCCCGTCGCGCAACCGGCCGCCGGGTGTGTGCGGCGCGCAGTAGCCTACGATCAGGAAAGTGTTTTTGGGGTTGGCAATATGGTGGTATAAATGGTGGACCACCCGCCCGGCGTTCATCATACCGGATGAAGAAATGATGATGCAGGGCTCATCAGAATCATTGAGGGTTTTAGATACCGCCGCCTTGCGCACATACTTCAAGCCATTGAAGCCAAAGGGGTCGTCATCCTCCAAAAGGTATTCATTCAAATCATTGTCGTAGCATTCGGGGTGGGCACCAAAAATAGTGGTGGCATTTACCGCAAGCGGGCTGTCTACGTACACCGGGATGCGGGGCAGGGCACCGTCGGAAGACAGCCGGTCTAGCATGTAAACGATTTCCTGCGTACGGCCAATACTAAAGGCAGGGATAATGAGCTTGCCCTTTTTTTCTACACAAGTCTGCTCTATAATGCGCTGAAACCGCTTTATCTCGTTGGGCGCGTTTTCGTGGTCCTTATTCCCGTAGGTCGATTCGCAAATCAGGTACTCCACCTCAGGCATGGGTACCGGGTCCCGCAAAATAGGGCGGTTGGGGCGCCCGATGTCACCCGTAAACCCGATAGTGGCCTTTCGCCCCAGCTGGTCAATGCGCAAGGTGACCGAGGCGCTGCCCAATATATGGCCGGCATCCCGGAATAACACCTCTACCCCATCGTGGATGCGGAACCAACGGTTGTAGCCATGCCCTTCGAAGAGATTCCAGGCCTGTTCCACATCCTTGGAAGTGTATAGCGGATCCACAAAACCAGATTTATGCCCCTTCTTGCGCAGGCGTTTATTGTGGTATTCGGCATCATACTGCTGTATCTTGGCACTGTCTAACAGCATAATAGCGCAAAGGCTGCGGGTGGCATGGGTGGTGTGAATGTCTCCCCGGAACCCATCCCTGACTAACTTGGGGATACGGCCGCTGTGGTCAATATGCGCGTGGGAAAGAATCAGGCAGTCTACCTGTGCCGGGTCAAACGGCCATTGCGTATTGAAATCCTCCATATCAGCGTCACTGCCCTGATAAAGCCCGCAATCCAGCAAAATGGTAAATCCATCATCGAGGGTGAGGAGGTGGGCACTCCCCGTGACTTCCTGGGCGGCTCCGCAAAACTTAATGGTCATAGCACTATGGATTGGTCGTTTTGTAGTGATCAGCCGTTAAGATAGCCATTTTCCGGTACCCGCCTGCATGGGTCAATCCTTTTCTATAGAAAGCGCACCATAGGTCAGCCGGGCTTGGATGCGCCCTACGCCCTGCCCAAAACCATTCAGGTAGCCGCTTACCACATGCCGGTTGCTGACCTCCGTTTCGCCTCTGATTTGCAACGCATCAGGGTAGCGTATGCCGGCGTAGCGCCCCTCTGCATCCAGCACAAAGGAGGTGCCCGGGTCAAACCTCAATTCAAAATCTGTAAACCGGCCTTCCAACATGACCTGCTCGAAGCCAGCTGGCAGTTCAGTAATGTACACATCGCTGCTATCGGCCCGCACGGTAAGCTTGGCCTGCACATGCGCTATGAATATCCGGGAGAGCGCACTTTCGATATCCGCCTGCGCTACATCTTCCAGGTCCAGCTCATCGTACCGCCCCTTATTGGAAAATGAGACGACCTGGTCCACAAAGTAGGTATCGTAACGGGATAAGCTACGCACTTCCCGGACGTCCCGGAAGTACAGGGTGGAGTAGCTGCTTTTCACGTCGGCAAACGTGCTTTTTTTAAGGTGGCCTTCCACATTGACCCATTCTGCTTTCAGCCGGGTGATCCCTTCCAGATGGACGTTGCCGTCTCGGAGCTCAATAGCCGTTTGCCCTTTGAGGTAGCGGGCATCTACATCGCCACCGTTGACTTTGGCTTTGACGGTGCCCTCCAGATTGGCCAAGTACACGTCGCCGTGTTTATTTTCCAGGCTCAGGGCAACCAGGCGGGGCAAAAATACTTTTATGGAAACGGTGTAATCCTCAGGCTGCATACCGGGCCAGGACCACCAGCTATGCGCTGCCTCACCGAGTTGGGTATGAATATTAGCCAACCGCTGCTGCAGGTTGATTTCGGTACGCACGCGGTCGAAAACCGGATGAGCGCCGGCCTCAGAGGGCGCTTGCACTTCGGTTAGGGCTTCCACCCGGATGCGGTCTTTGTCCCACCCCTCTACGAAGACCGGCCCGTATTTATTGACAATACTCACCAGGCCTGCCGCCTGAAAAGGCGCTTCCCGCTTAATGAGCCGGGAGTATGTTTCGCAATCGCAAGGCCGTTGTGCGGCAAGGCCGGTGGCGGCTACTAGGGCCAGCATCAGGATAACGTAGCGCAGCATTGCCCGCCCCAATCTGGCCCGCCTGTTGCCACTAAAGAATCCGGTCATCAGGCTCAGGTTTGGGCGATGCAGTTGGCTCCCGGTCGGGGTCCGCCATTTGAATGCGGTTGAGCACCCGTTCCAGGATGTATACTTTGGCCTGGTAGTTTTCCAGGAGCTGCTCGACGATATCCTCCGCCTTGCCAGGCGGTGCCGTTGCCAACTCCTGACGGAGCTCCCGGATGGCCTCATCCAAAAGCTCCAGGTCCTGCCGGACCGCGCCAGCCTGCTGGTAACTGACCAGTTGCTGATACTTCTCCTGTATGGCTTCCTGGTAGGCGGCCTCCCTTTGGAGGTACTGGCCGTCCAGGCCTTCCATGACGGCTACCGCCCCGGTGGGCGGGGCACTGAGGTACCCCCCGAGGGCTGCGCCGCAAAACAGCAAACCCATTACCGCCGCGGCCACGCCAGCCACCCGCCAGAGCAGCGTGCGGCGGTGCTTGCGCCGGTCGAGTTGCTGGCTGATATTGCCCCATACCCGCAGTTCAGGCAGATCGGTATCAAAAGCCTCCCGGTTATCCTGAATAAATTGTTCTAAATGATCGCGATGCATAGTCTACTCGTCAGTTTAGGAAGAGCAAGCTCCTCCGCTCAATGAATAATGCCCTGAGTTGGATGCATCAGGCTTCAGCTGCAACGATAGCGCGCAGCTTTTTGCGCGCCCGGCTGTACTGTGATTTGGAAGTCGCCTCGGTAATATCTAAAACATCAGCAATTTCCTTGTGGTCGTACCCCTCTATCGCGTAGAGGGTGAAGACGACCCGGTAGCCGTCCGGCAGCATATTGACCGCCTGCTTGATCTGAGCGACGCTTAGCGCTGCCTCCTTGTCTGGTTTGGGGCGCTCGTCCGGTACATCTGAGATGTGCTGGTCCTCGAGTTCCTCCAGTTGCAGCCGGTTGCGCTTGAGGTGGTTGATGCAGTTATTGACGACGATGCGCTTGATCCAGGCCCCTACCGACGAATGGTATTTGAAGGTGTGGAGTTTGGTGAACACATCGACGAAGGAATTCTGTAACAAATCCTCAGCGTCTTGCTCGTGCCGGAGCATACGCAGGCAAACATTATACATCGCTCGGGAGTACAGCCGATAAAGTTCAAACTGGGCACGGCGGTTGCCGCGCTTGCACTTCTCGACGATGTCTTGATGTGTACTTGCGTAATCCAACTTCAGGTGTTTGTAATCAACAGCGGGTGACTTTATTGCATGCATGACTTTCAGTTGATCGTCTGCTTCCTAAAGACGGTTGAATTTTGCAAGGGTTGCACGCCGGGGCCGAAGCCAGGCAGTTAGACGGCAGGCATTTTGCCAGGGGGCTAACCGGCAGCTTTCAGCCGGTCCAGCCCCGCCTGCGCTTTTTCGTACTCCGGTGCCATACGCAGCGCTTGCTCGTAGTCGGCCTTTGCGGCTTCCAGTTCTCCCTGCAGCTCGCGGCTCAGCCCCCGGAAGTAGTAGCCCCGGATATGCGTAGGCGAAGTTTTGACTGTCAGGTCGAATTGCTGTTCTGCTTTAGACAGGGAATCCATATCGAGGTATAGCAGACCGGAGTTGTAGTAAGCTTCTTCGTACTGAGGGTCAAGGGTGGCGATCTTCCGGTACAGGCCAACCGCCCCCTCCAGGTCATCCGTGCTCGTCAGGTAATCCGCCTTAGCGTGCAGAGCAGTGATATTCTCCGGCGCAATGCGGGTGGCATTGTCGAAGTAGCGCAACGCCAGGGGGTCGCCAATACCGGCGTACAGCTGCCCCAGGTTGATCCAGCCATCCACGAGTTCGGCATCGAGGTCAACGGCTTTCTGGTAGCTGTTGATGGCACGCGCCGTGTCCCCCCGTTCCTCAAAATTCATCCCGAACATAAAGTAGGCTTCTGCATGCTGGGGGTCAATTTTGAGAATGCGGTCGATGGTGCGCATTGATTCCTCGTACTGGGTGAGAATAAGGTGGTACTCGCTGAGCTTGAGCAAAGTCGGGATATGCTCCGGGAAACGCTCCGCGGCCCCTTCCAGGACTTCCAGAGCCCGCCGGGATTTGAAGTAGTCCAGATAGGCATCAGCCAGCTTGTGGTAATAAACCGGCTCGGCCGAGTCAAGCCGTATCGCCTGAGAATAATCCAGAATAGCCTCATCGTAGCCCCGGTTGTCGTAGAATACGTCCCCCCGACGGGCGTAGAGGCCGGGATTGTCTGGATTGGCGGCGATATCCTGGGTGAGCCCGTCGATGGTTGGGTTACCGGTATTGCCGATTTTAGGTTGCGTTTCTTGCTGTTCTCCCGTTTCCTGCCCGCCGCAGGCCAGCAGCCCGCTTAACAAGGCGATGGCCAGCAATCCGGAAAAGATTTTAGCTTTCATAGATGTGTAATATTGATTACAATTGAGATGCGCAAAGTTACGTAATTTGAAAGTCTTCGCCGGGTTGCCTTCGCCGGGCTCAAGACCAAAATACATTTGACCATGAGAACGCTACGCTTCCTCCTTCTGTTTTGCCCCATCCCACTGTTGGCACAAACCTGGCCTTTGCTGCAGCAGATAGACGGAGACGGGCAGGAGAACGTAGCGGCCTTGCTGCCGCTTCCGGGGGGAGCCACAGTAGCGGCGGGGACCTATTCCGGCAGTTCGCCCTTTGCGGAAGGCACGCCCAGCCAGGGAAAAGCCGACCTGTTCATCGCCCGCTACGACGAAAACGGCGCGGTAGAATGGTGGCTGGAAGGCGGCGCTTCGGAGAACGAAGAGGTGGCGGGGATAGCCCAATTGCCGGGTGGCGACTTGGTTATTGGGGGGAGCTACTGGTTTGAGCTATCGCTTGGCGATACTATCCTTGGCACCGGGAGCAGCATCCGCTCCTTATTCCTTAGCCGGGTCACACCGCAGGGGCAAACCGTCTGGGCGCAGCGGATCAGCGGGGACGGGCTGAAGGATATTGCCAACGTAGCCGTCCTGCCGGATACCTCCCTTCTGGTGGCCGGTTTTTTTAAGAACACCCTGGAGCTCGGCGATAGCCTCATCACTACCGCTGCTGCCCCCGGGAGCACCTCCCTTTTCCTGGCCGCATTTTCGCCACAGGGCACCCTGCGGTGGGTTACGCAGGCCGGTGGGGAAGGCGACCTGCGCATTACCGCTATGGCCACTGCCCCGGATGGCCAAATTGCGGTAGGGGGTACCTTTGATGGGATTGCCACACTGGCGGGCACTACCCTCGATGCCGGCTTTTTCAACCAGGATGTCTTTCTGGCAGCCTTCTCACCGCAGGGCGAAGCGCTGTGGGCCCGCGACCTGGGCGGCATCATCGAAGACAACCTCAAAGGTATTGCAGTAGACAGCCTGGGCAACATCTACGCGACCGGCAACATCATTGGGGTCATGAACCTCTCAGAAACCCTCAGCATTGAGAGCAGCAATGGCAATGACGATTTTTTCCTCGTCAAATATGCTCCCGACGGCACCCCACTATGGGGTCGTGCGCTCGGCGGCCCCGATGTGCAGAATGGCAATGCTGTAGTGGTACGGGATGGCTTCGTCATTGTGGGGGGTGGGTTTCAGGGGCTCATCGGGTGGGACGGCCTGAGCGCCGATGTAGGTACAGATGACGTAATCTGGGGCTTTGCCGCCGGCTTCACCCCTGATGGGGCCGCCAGATGGCTGCGGACGATCCCCACGAATGACCTGGGGCTTATCAACACTTTGGCGTTTACCCCCGGGCGCCAACTCCTGGCCGGAGGCACCTTTGGCCAGACGGGCTCCTTCAACGGCAGCAACCGGAGCAGCGCAGGCGACCTGAGCGGTTTTTGGGGCAGAATGGCGGATTTGCTTACCCCCGTGCCGCCTGCCCCCAGCCCCAACGCCCGCCCCGTAACTGCTTTTCCCAACCCTACAACGGGCCGGGTATACCTCGACCCCCTGCCCAGGGGCAGCCAGCCCCTATTATTCGATGCAGCCGGCCGGCGGCTCCCCATTGCTCCGGATGCGGCCGGCGCATTAGACTTGTCGGGCTTGCCCAACGGCTGGTACCTTATCGCCGTCCCGGGCGAAAGCGGAAGCTACACCCGGTTGCCGGTATTAAAAGCCCGATAGGGCCTACAGCAGCTTTTTTTTGGATTTGGTCACATTGGGCGGCTTGAGGTAGAGCGGGCTATAGTAGGCTATATCTTCAAAGGCAGCGGCCTCAAACTTGCGCAGCGCCAGGGGCAGGAGGTGGGCAGCAGAGCAAACTACCGGGCTGTACAGGATACCGGTTTCGGGCAATACCGGGCGGCATTTTTCGGCTCCGTTGCCCGATAGGATGAGCAAGTTGCCTCGGTTCAAGTCCTCCTGAAAAGTGCCCTCCCCTACGATCAAGGGTGCCGGTTCGGCCAGGCGCTCATTGGCAGCATCAAACCGGGCGGTATAGACCTCCATGCGGCGGGCGTCGATCATCGGTTGGTACAGCCCCTCCTCCCGCTCCTTCTGCAGGCTGGCCAATGCCAGTGACTGCAGGGTATCCACTGCAATGAGCGGCTTATCCAGGGTGTAGCAAATACCCTTGGCGGCAGAAGCGCCCACCCGAAGGGAGGTGTAGGACCCTGGCCCGCTGCTGATGGCCACGGCATCCAGTTCGGGCAGCACCAGGCGGGCCTGCTCCAGCACCGCCTGAATGAGCAGCGTGATCTGAGCAGCGTGCTGCCGCCCTACCGCCGCCTGCCGGATGCTCAGCAGCTCCGGGCCATCGCCCACCGCCACCGAGCAAACATCAGTGGCGGTTTCTATGAGAAGTATTTTTGCCATAATGAACCGCAAAAGTAAGAAAGGCAAGCCAGGGAACTTAAATTCCGCCCCTTTTTGTTTTCACTCTGCGGCCAGGGTGTTACCTTTGGCATCCAAATTAATTTTGCCATGAGCTGGAAAAGCAGCATTCATTCTCAGTTTATGTAGCACTGTCCGCCCTGCCCTATTCTTTTCTGTCCCTTTTGCAAACGATACAAACCATGCTGGAAAAGCTAGAAGCCATAAAAGACCGTTACCTCTACCTGGAAGAACAGATGGCCGACCCGAAAGTCCTTTCGGATATGGACCGGTACTCCAAAATCGGCAAGGAATACAAGGACCTGAAGCCGATTATCGAGGCGCACGACGCCTACGCACAGCTGCTGGGCAATATTGAAACGGCCCGCGAGATGAGCAAACAGGACCAGGACGAGGATATGCGCGAAATGGCAAAGATGGAACTCGAAGAACTACTGCCCCGCAAAGCAACCATGGAGGAGGAAATCAAGATGCTCCTGATCCCCAAAGACCCCGAAGACTCCAAGGATGTGATTTTCGAAATCCGCTCGGGCACCGGCGGCGATGAGGCTAGCCTTTTTGCGGGGGACCTCTACCGCATGTACGATCGCTACTTTGAAGCCAAAAGCCTGAAAACAGAGGTCGTCAGCGTCAACGAAGGCACAGTGGGCGGCTACAACAAAATCGTGCTGGAAGTGAGCGGGGAGGATGTCTACGGCCTTCTCAAATTCGAATCGGGCGCCCACCGGGTGCAACGCATCCCGCAGACCGAGTCCCAGGGCAGGGTCCACACCTCCGCTGCTACTGTAGCTGTAATGCCCAAACTGGAGATGGAAGACGTAGACATCAATAAGGCCGACCTGAAAATCGACACCTTCCGGTCCAGCGGGGCGGGCGGGCAGCACGTCAATAAAACCGAGTCAGCCGTTCGGATTACCCATTTGCCGACCGGTATTGTCTCAGAAAGCCAGGATGGGCGTTCCCAAATCAAAAACCGGGAAATTGCCCTCAACCGCCTCTACGTGAAAATCATGGAAGTACAGCGCGAGCAGTACGAGTCGGAGCAAGCCGCCAAGCGGAAGTCTCTAGTGGGCTCCGGCGACCGGGCGGGCAAAATCCGCACCTACAACTACCCCCAGAACCGCGTCACGGACCACCGCCTCGAAGGAGAACACAAGAACTTCCCCCTGCAGCAGATCATCGAAGGGGATATCGACCCCATCATTGAGCAGCTGAAGGTGGCCGAAAACGCCGAGAAGATGAAAGAAGGCGCAGGGGCTTAAGGCAATAAGCAATGCAAGTAGCAATTATCGATTATAACGCCGGCAACGTCCGGTCTGTGCAGTTTGCCATGCAGCGGCTGGGCGCAGAAGCGCTGCTGACCCGCGACCCCGCAGAGATACGGGCCGCCGGGAAGGTGATATTCCCCGGCGTAGGGGAAGCCAATACCACTATGGCCTACCTCCGGCAGCACGGTTTGGATGAAGTCATCCGCGGGCTGCGGCAACCCGTTTTGGGCATTTGCCTCGGCATGCAGCTCCTCTGCCAGCACTCCGAAGAAAACGACACCGAATGCCTGGGCATCATCCCCCAGAATGTGGTGCGCTTCCGGCCCCAGCAGGGAGAAAAAATCCCGCATATGGGATGGAATAGCATCCGGCAGCTCTCCGACGGCCTGTTCCGCCCGGACCAGGAGGGAGCCTACGTTTACTTTGTGCACAGCTACTACGTGGAGCAAGGGCCATTCACCACCGCAACGACCACGCACGTACTGCCATTCAGCTCCGCTTTGCAAAAAGACAATTTCTACGCCACCCAGTTCCACCCCGAAAAGTCCGGTAAAGCCGGAGCAGCCATTCTCAAGCAGTTCCTCAACTTGTAAACTATGCACCTGATCCCCGCCATTGATATTATAGACGGCAAGTGCGTCCGGCTAACGCAGGGCGACTACAACCAAAAGAAGGTCTACAACGAAGACCCGCTGGAAGTGGCCAAAGCCTTCGAAGGGCATGGTCTGGAACGGTTGCACCTGGTAGACCTGGACGGCGCCAAGGCCAAGCGGATCATCAACCACAAAGTGTTGGAAAAAATTGCCACCCGCACCGGGCTGCATGTCGACTTCGGGGGCGGCCTCAAGTCGGACGAAGACCTGCGCATTGCCTTCGAGAGTGGCGCCCAACAAGCAACTGGCGGCACCATTGCCGTCAGGCAGCCAGCGGTTTTCGAAAGCTGGCTGGCCCACTTCGGGGCCGAGCGGATCATTCTGGGCTCTGATGTCAAAGACGGGAAAGTGGCCGTAAGTGGCTGGCAGGAAAAGAGCGAGCAGGAGCTGTTCCCCTTCTTGGAGGGCTACTGCCAAAAGGGGATCCGTTACACAATTTGTACAGACGTTTCGAAAGATGGCCTGCTCGGAGGCACCGCGCTCGGCCTGTACCGCAGTATCCACAAGCAATTCCCAGCGCTGCAACTCATTGCCAGCGGAGGAGTCTCTACCCTGCAGGAACTCGATCAGCTCTCGGAGATCGGCTGTTTTGGTGCCATCGTTGGCAAAGCGATTTACGAAAACCAACTCTCACTGCGAGATTTGAAAAAATGGCAGGAGAGCCAACGCTCAGCTTGAATAATTTTTTACGTGAATCCCTGAAATTTATCTATTTTTTTTGGATATTTAGGTGCTCGTACAGAAAGTACAAAGAATAGATTGTTTCAAAGGCAATTATTGTTTCACTCCTTAGTCAGGAATGAGCCCACTCCTTTATTACTGATCTATCCAGCAGCTATCCAAATATCCAATTGGTGATTTCTCATTGATTCCCTCTTTTCCCGGCATAAGGTCATATGCGCCGGTCGCCAAATCACAGTCTCACTTCAGAATTAGTAAGCCGATTTTTCTGCTTAGGAATGAGGAATAAATAAATCGCGCTTTTGACCGAGGAGATTTTGTTCCAA
>CAZNSK010000067.1:0-32265 GCA_964575505.1 uncultured Phaeodactylibacter sp. | reverse complement strand
GATAGACTGCCCGGCTTCATCCATGAACATCATATCATCCGTGTAATTGCCAAAGGCATTATCGGCAATTTTTTCCCAGGTGAAGCCACCATCTGAGGTTCGGTAGAAGTCTTCCCGGAGTGAGGCATAGCCATTGAGCTCGTCAACAAAGAGCGGCTCTACATATTCTTCCAGCCCCTCGGCAACCATCACCTGCGCCCAGGTTTGCCCCCCATCCTGCGTGATAAACAGCTGCCCGTCCCGGTTGCCCACCCAGCCGTGGTTGCTGTCCAGGAAAAAAATATTGCTGATAAAGCCCAGGCTGTCCGGGGTAATCTCTTCCCAGTTGCTGCCGCCGTCTGCTGTCTTTAACAGCGTAACGTAGTTAGCAATAAATAGCTCGTCCGGTTGCAGCACATTCATGAAAAACGTACTGCCGAGACCCTCCGGATCGGGAAGCTTTTCCCAGCTCTGCCCTTCATCAGTAGAGCGCCAAAGGTCATTGCCGGCAATCCAGGTGGTGTAGGTGCCATCTCCGTTGGGTATGCAGGCAGCTTCCCGCTGTGTTCCAATGAAGTTTTCGGTAATGTAAGCCCAGGTCTCCCCAAAATCCTGGGTTTCCATAGCTAAACCATCTTCTCCGACTATGACGCCATAGCCATCAGGGCTCATGGCTACATCCAGCACATCACGCAGGTCGTCAAAGGGGTGCTGCCTCACCCATTCCTGGGCAAAAAGGGGGATCAGGTTCAAGATTAAAACGAAGGTAATCAGGCGCTGTCGCATAGCATTTGGTTTTTTCCAAATGTCCGAACATTACTTCGGGCCTGTCTCATGGTTTTCTGCGCGAAAGCTTCTACCGGAATTCCAGTAGAAAAGTCTTATAGCGGTATCGAAATACTTACGCTCGTCCCTTGCCCGGGGGCGGTATCCATATCCAAATCGCCCTTCAGGTAGTCCACCCGGGAGGCTACGCTGCTCATCCCCAGGGAAGCTTGTTGCCTGGCCTGCTCCAGATCAAAACCCCGGCCATCATCCTCAACTGTAAGGAAGAGGGTTTCGTCCCTTTGCAACAGCTGTATCAGTACCTGATTAGCCTCTGCATGCTTAACGATGTTATTGGTAAGCTCCTGCACAATCCGGAATAGGGTCACCGCCACTTCCTCCGGCAGGCGCGCTTCCAGCCCGATCGCCTGAAACTGGCAACGGAGCCCCTGCGCTTCCAGTTGGGCAGCGATATCCTCAAGTGCGCCTTCTAAACTTAATAAGGTTAGGGAACGTGGCATAAGGTTCTGCGCAATTCTCCGAAGCTCCTGATTGGCAGCGGCTGAAATAGAAACAGTACGCTGCGCCAAGCCATCCTCGTGAGCCGTGGTCCTCCGGGCAAGTTCGGATACGTGCCGCTGAATAGCCGTGATCATACCGCCCAGGCTGTCGTGCAGGTCGTTGGCAATCCGGGAACGCTCCTGTTCCTGCCCCTGAATCACAGACTGCATAGCAGAAAGTCGGTTTTCCTGTTCCAGTTGCAAAATGCGTTGCTCCTGAAGGGTTTGTTCCTGCGCTGCCATGCGCCGGTTGGCAAGGAGCCGCTGCCGCAGCCCCAGAAAAATCAGCATGGCCAGGATGACGAGTAACAGTGCTGCAATGAGCAGGGCGTTGCGCTCCTGGGTTTTCTGTTTCAGTTCCAAATCTTTGATTTGCAGCGCCTGCTCCTTTTTTTCAGTTTCGGCTTTGACCCGCAGCGCGTTCAGGTTTTGTTCTACAGTAATGTTAGTAAGGCTATCCTCCAGCGCTTCGTAAGCTTCGAGATAAGCCAAGGCTTCGGCTGTGGCCCCGCGTTCCTTCTTCCACTGATAGAGCCTATTCAGGGCACGGCCCCGGCGGTAAGGCACCTGGGCTTCCCGGTAATAGCTGAGCGCCTGCTGCATCGCCTGTTCGGCAACCCCCCGATTGCCCTGCTTGTAGTACAGCTTGGCCAGGTCTTCATAGCACCAGCCGGCACGGTAAGGAATACCGGATTGTTCAAAATAGGCTATAGCTTTTTTTAACTGGGCTTCCACTGCGGCCTCTTCCTGCGTAGCGAACATGTAAAGGGCAATATGTGCCGGTTGTTGCATGAGGGCTTCGTCCGGCTTTTGCTCCCGCTTGTAGTCATCCCAAAGCTGCTGGAACTGACCCATTTTCTCAAACTGCCCGGTTTGAAAATAGTACTGCAACAACTGAAAGAGCAGATAACCCCGGTCTGAGCGCAGGGTGCTCCCTTGCACTTGCTGATGAGCGAGGTTAGCGTAGCGGTTCGCCTGAGCGGTATCCTGTTTTTCGCTGAAGAGTTGAAAAAGACCAAAGTAGACCTTCCAAAGTTCCGCCGGGCTGCCTGCTTCCCGAAAGGCAGCTTCCGCCTTATTCCAGTAAAAATAGGCGCTGTCGGGCTGCGATAGGCGTTGATGAGAAAGAGCCAGGTTGTTGTACACACTGCCCGTGAGTTCCGTTAGGCCAGCTTGTTCTCCAAGGGCCGCTGCCCGATAATAATACGCCATAGCCTTCTGGTACTGGCTTTTCTTATGGTGCCAGCGCCCGATGATGATAGTGGACTGTACTTCAGGTGCAGGCAACTTTAATGCCCCGGCTACTTCGATGGCACGCTGACAATAGAAAACCGTACTGTCCGCCCCCTTCTCATTGTACATCCGGCATAAGGCAACCAGAACAGGCAGTTGTGCAGCTTCATCTTCCGTATTGGCCAATACAGCGTGCAGGCTGTCGGTCTGGGCAATACGGGCAGACAAGGCAACATGGGCAGACAGGCTCAACAGCAGCAATAAAAAGCGCCACATAGTTATGGGATTTAAACGCCTCTGAAGGTAAGGGCTTATGCTTTGCCTGCCAAGATTCTACGTCAGCAGATTGCCATTTTCATCCCACGCGGCCATTTCGTTGCGGGTATCATGGTCAATGCATTTAGCCAGCCATTCCTCCGCTCCGGTGATGCCGTGCTTCCGCAAAACTTCCTCGGGCGGGCCATCCCAGAGGTTGGGGGCATTGCCTTTGTAGCCCAGGTCTTTGATGCCTTCCTTGCTGGTAAAGTAGCCGGTGGTGACCAACCTCCGCAGCAGATCGAAAAAAGCGACTTCCGGCTCCGGGACTTCGGCAGGGTCTTCGGGCAGATAGGCGATACCTTCTATGATGCCCAGTTGCTGCTCAGCGGTCAGTGCCATGAAGTCGTTCTGCTCAAAGCGTTGCAGAGAGGCCCGGCTCAGCCAGGACAGCCCGCCACGCAGGGGCAATTGAAAATCCGGAAAGTCCAGCGCTATGAAATCAATGAAATCGGTCACGCCGGTGGCGCTTGCTGCCGGGCCCTGTTCGTCGGCGGGCAGGATGATGTCGGCCAGGTGGTCCAGTATTTTCCGCTCGCTTTCGCTAAAAAAGGGGGCATTGGCATGGAGCCGGGCATCGCGCCGCAGCTCAGCAGGAATACGGGTACCCTCGTAGGGGAATGGGTTTTCAGCAACCGATTCGCCCGCCGGTTTGGTGTCCGCTTCGCAACCGGCAGCGGTGAAGAGGGCGGAAGTAGCCGCCGCCCCAATCAGTAAGCTCTTGATACTTTCTCGGCGGTCCATCAGAGGTTCATTTTTTTGAGTTCGGAAATGATGTGGTCGCTGGTGCGCCAGGCGAGTGCCATAATCGTCCAGGTCGGGTTTTTGTCGGCCTGGGAGGGGAAAGTGGCAGCGTCTGTAATGAAGAGGTTAGGCACCTCGTGCAATCGGCCGTAGCCGTTTGTCACGGATGTCTTCGGGTCGTCGCCCATACGGGCAGTACCGACCTCATGGATGATCTGTCCCGGCTTGTTCAACCCATAGTCGTTCGCTGCTGTCTTCTTGCTGGACAGGATTTTTGCGCCCATATTGGTCAGGATTTCCTCAAAGGTGTCCTGCATGTGGCGGGCCTGACGGCGCTCGTAGTCCGTCCATTTGTAATGGAAGCGCAGGACTGGGATGCCCCACTCGTCGACTCTGCTGGGGTCGATCTCGCAATAGTTGTCGTACTGCGCTACCGACTCGCCCCGGCCGGACATGCCGACAAAAGCGCCGTAGATGCGGCGGAGCTCTTCCTTATACTTTTTGCCGTAGCCACCGGGGGTGATGCCCAGTGCCCGTTGTACCTCGGCCTGATTGAAGCCGTGCCCGTACTTAGGCATGCTTTGGCCGCCCCACACTTCGATGTGGTAACCGCGCGGGAAGTCCAGTTTTTTATTGTCTTCCCACCAGGGAGAGTAC
Source organism: uncultured Phaeodactylibacter sp. (assembly GCA_964575505.1). GTDB lineage: Bacteria > Bacteroidota > Bacteroidia > Chitinophagales > Saprospiraceae > Phaeodactylibacter. The sequence goes on along the minus strand of CAZNSK010000067.1, from coordinate 28,012 downwards.
ACGTGCATGCCCCCTACCCCATCTTCGTTGTAGCGGTCGCGGTCCATTAACGCAGGCAGGAAGCCGTACATACTGGAGCCGGTGGAGTCATGGAGGTAGCGCCCGATCAGCCCACTGCCATTGCCCAGCCCACCTTCCTTGGAGTTGAGCAAAATACGGGCGGTGGAGCAAGCCGAGGCGGCCAGCACGATGACCTTGCCTTTAATCTGATACTCCTGCCGGTCGGCTTTGTTGACGTAGCTGACGGCTTTGGCCTTGCCATCCGGGCCCGTTTCCACCGAACGCGCCATACAATTGACAAACAAATCAATCTGCCCACCGGCTTTCTGCGCCGGAAAGATAAGGCAGGAGCCCGAGCTAAAATCGGCATACACCATACAGGAACGGCCGCACTGCCCGCAGTAAAAGCACAAACCGCGCTCTTTATTGATGCGCTTGGTGAGCATCGACATGCGGGATGGGATAACCGTTACGCCGGCTTTCCGTGCTCCCTTGATGTAGTACCACTCGTGCAGGCGTGGTTTGGGCGGGGGCAGGAAAAAGCCATCGGGGTCATTAGGCAGCCCTTCGTTGGTACCAAAAACACCGATCAGCTTATCGACTTTATCGTAGTAAGGCTTGACATCCTCGTAGGAAATGGGCCAGTTGGCACCCAGCCCGTCAATATCCCTGCGGCGGAAATCGTCCGGGCCGAAGCGCAGGGAAATACGCCCCCAGTGGTTGGTGCGCCCGCCCAGCATTCGGGAGCGAAACCAGCGAAAGTCGGTCCCTTCCGCCTGTGTATAGGGTTCTCCTTCGATTTCCCATCCGCCCCAGGCCATATCAAAATCGCCAAAGTCCCGCTGAGTGCCAGCGCCGCGCCGGGGGCTCTCGTAGGGCCAGCGCATTTGGGTCTTGGTTACGGGGTCTGCTGGGTCGAAAAAGGGGCCGGCTTCCACAATAGCTACGGAGAGCCCCTGTTCTGCCAGCACTTTGGCGGTCATCCCCCCTCCGGCACCGGAGCCTACGATGACCGCATCGTAGGTTTTGGTAGGTTTTTTGATCTGCACGTCGAGATGGTTGATTGTTTGGGTCAAGGTCGATAAAAAATGTGGGTTGTGGAAATGAAATGGATTGGTAATGCTGACAAAGGACGGGCGCTAAACATGGTCTTAGATTGTCTGTATGCACGCCTCGATGAAGGAAGCCTGTCAATATCAAAAGGGGCTTTTAAGTATAAGTATTTGTTAATGAGTTGATTGAATATTTAATTTGTCTGGTTGGAATGTTGAATTCTTGTTTTTCTATAAAAATTTATTTTGTTTATTTATATTAACCCACAATTACTAATTTAAAATATGGTCTTTTTCAAATTTTATTTGCACTATTAATCAATAAACAGCATATTTGTAGAGATCATTTATTCTCTCTTTAAAAAACTCTGTAATTATGTCACGCATCACGCATCCTGTATTCATTGACTTTAGCGCTTAAACGGCTGAAGTTGGCTCGAATACTTACATTGATCATGTTTTTGTTGTCTTTAAGCTTAACAGGCATATCACAAACCACAGTGGAGGACAGCTTGGATTTAGTCATGGATACTACTTTTTTAGAGGATTATGAGTATCCGCTTGGCTGGGTCGAAGAATCGCATGTTATCAATTTCCAAACCAAGTCAGTAGCCTATTTGAAGTTTGGGCAAGCGCAATATTTGCTTGAGAATAATAAATTGAAGCTGCGTCAGGGGGATTCACAAGAGGCAACTTTAAATATACCTACTGTGACTGAAGGTGGATACTTCCGACTAGAGCTGTCGCCCGGAAGGCAGTATGAGCTGCTCACCCGGACGACCAAAGGCAATTGGAAGCCGCTAAAGGTATTAGATACCCGCCCGGGAACCGGCACCGAAATGATTACTGTATCGGAACAGCTCAATGAGGTACTGTACGACTGGCAAAAGGTCGGCAATGAGGATTTGTATACTTTTTTGATGAACCGCACAGAGCTTCCTTTGTATGAACGGATTGCATTTATGCAGGACTTTCTGAAAAAGGGAGTGCCATTGTCTGACTTGTACGCCCAAGGGAATATTCCCCAAGACGCCTTCATCGTAGGACCGGTTGGGCCAGGACCTGGAGACCCCGGAGATTCCGACGATGGTGACGACGAATGTAGCTGTCGAGTTTTGAATATTAATGCTGATAATACGATTGTCCCACATTGAGGGGATGAAGAGGATCTGATACTGCAGCCCGTAGTACACGACTATATCATTCATGAAACACACAGAAGGAAGATTTGGGAAACTGGCCGCTTCATTGGCCCTGCTCGTTATCAACAGCTTGACGGTACCATCAAAAAAAATAAATGTGGTGATGGAAGTTATTCTTTTGGAGATGAGGTGCTTGAGGGCCCCAAAGAGGCCGTCATATCGGTTCGTCAACTTTGCGCTACCGGAAACTGGGAGCCAGGCGATTGCTACTGCACCCAAAAGATCACTTTCAATTACCGGTATGATTCGCGCCTGCATACCTTTGCAAAAACTAAAGTAGGCGCCTGTTTTGATGGAGCACCAAGAAGAGCTTATGCTTTAGTACAGGATGTAGTTGGTGCTTATGTAACACGGCAAGTCAATTTTAATACAACAGAGGTGCTTTATGACTCGGTCCAAGCAGGAATTGCATACTCCTACTGCGAGCAAGACTTTAATGAGGAACAGATTGTAAATGTTTTAAAATTAGGGCTTGAAATTTACGCTGCAGCGAAAGGTATTGACCTCTCTTTTTCAGCAGGAGGGGAAGAATGGGAGTTGGCTGATACGCTTGTTAATCAAGTCCTAAATGAAGCATGGAAAGAGTACCGCAAAACAAATGCCTTTTCTTCTTTGAATAAACTATTAACTGAAGAGTGGGCAGAAAACAACTGTGATACAGATGATAGAGGGCTCACGCATAGGCCTCCAAATAGTATCCCTTTTGATCTGAAGGGCGACCGGGAGCTTGTATTCCGCTTGATCGCTGGTGACCACCTAGAAGTGGGAGGTGAAGAACGCTGGAGGTCTACAGCCTCGCTGAAGAGTGGGTTTGCCATCTCGGTGCTTTTAGAGAAAAATGAAGATGTAGGGCAGGAAAATGAGTATTGTTGCACCAAAACAGCTGGCATTTACCAGACTGAAACATTCCATCCACTCGTCAGTTCGAGTAATTACAGGGAGGTAATAGGGGCTCATTTGAATGATTATTTGAACTGCTGCTTTCCCATTAATGAAGGAACTGGGCAATTGATCATTGGTGAGAACGACCGGGATATCCTTATTGCTGATGAGTTGCCAAACTGCGCGACTACGGTCAACCAAAGTTTAGTTCAAGGCAATCTACCCAATACAGCGCAGTCTGATGTTTCAGTACAGTACTTTACCAACGAAGACGAACTTCAGATCGCCAATCTTCCCGATGATGACCCTTACGAATTGGAGCTATTCAATATAGAGGGGAGGAGGTTGTCACAACGAAGGCTGCAGGGTGATCAAACCATTTCCCTATCTTCCATACCTGTGCGTTATCGAAGGGGCTTGATACTCGTCCGTGTAATTGGCCAGAACCATTCACTCACCCAAAAAATATTTCTGCCATGAAAATAGCCACTATTTTTTCGATTATATTCAGTTTCATTATCGTTTTTGCTGCTTGCAAAAAGAAAGAGGCTGAGCCGCAGTGCCCCGAATGCTGGAATGAAAAGGCGCTCTGCGTAGATGCATCTTGCGAGTGCCCGGAGGGTACCATTGTGATTGACCAAACCGGGATGTATTGGGGTAGTTTGCCCGATTCACTTCAGGGTACTCAAGAGCAACTGTTTTGCCTGGAGCCGGACCCACTCACTTTCCTGGCTGAGTTTGATACCATTGGCTGTTATCGGACTTTAGCCGTTCAATTCCCTGTTGAACCACTAAGATTTGCGGAGGAATGGACTTCACCTTTTGGCCCAAGAGTTGAGCAAGCGTTTCCGAGTGGTATAAGACAAGGTCTAATACGGCTCACAATAGAAGAAGAGACGGAGGGGGTTTATGTTAAAATTGAGGATTTAATGGGAAGCATTGGGTATGTTTTTACCTACGCCTGTGTAGATTTTCACCCTACTGGGGAGGAAGAAAGTTTCGATGAAGCAATAAAAGGAGGCATGTCCGCCGACTTCGAGGGCTATATGGTAGATGAAAACACCATAGAAGGGGAGCTGATCCTCAAGGCATCAGGGTCTTACGAAGAGGAGTACGATGGCCGGCGTAAAGCCATAACTTTTGTGCGGACGACGGCGCTGTAGCATAAAACCGATCTGGGGGCGCACTACGGCGCGCCCCTATCTCCCTTCCACTTCCCATTTGTATGCGCCAAGCGGCCTGCTAGCCTCCTGTAGTATGGCTACTAAAGCCACCCTACAGTAGAGGCGGTAGTAATTTTCTTGAAACCCGCATAAATGCTCGGCTTTTTACCAGGGTGCTCAAATCCATAATCTTTATCCTTCACCCAACTGTTTTTAGATTACTCTCGTCTGTAACCCAAAGTAAATCCATCAGACATGAACAAGACAATTTTTCTTAGCCTGTTGGCTGCCTTTATTTTCTGGCAATGTGATACCGCATCCAACGAACCGGCTCCCTATCTGCCTGTCACCGCCGATATGGAACAAGCCGCCGACATGAATCAAACGCTCGGCTGGGACCTCTTCCATCAGGAGCAGCAGGCCTTGCCGGAGGAAAACATCCTCATTTCGCCCTACAGCGTACAAACGGCGCTCTTCATGGCTCAAAACGGTGCACAGGGCAGCACTCTGGCGCAAATGCTGGACCTCATGGATGGCAGCAACACCAGCGTGGAAAGCCTGAACCAGGCCCACAAGCAACTCAATACCTTTCTCACCAATCCCGGTGACCACCCGGAAGTGACGGTCGCTAACAGCTACTTTTACGATGCGGAGCGTATCAATGTAGAGCAAGCTTTCCTGAACCCACTGAGCGAATTCTATGCAGCTGGCTCCGAAAGCCTGGACTTCCGGCAGGAAGAGCAGAGCAAGAATACCATCAACAACTGGGTATCGGAAAAGACCAATGGCAAAATCCCAACCATTGTGGACCAGATCACTTCAGAAGATGTGGCGTTTCTCATCAACGCCCTGTACTTTAAAGCCGATTGGCTGGCCGGCTTCCCGGAGGAGCTCACCTTTGACGGAACCTTCCAAACGGCAGCGGGCGGCACTGCCGAAGTCCCCTTTGTCAATCAGGATGGCAACTTCCTCACGGCTCAGGCGGATGGGCTGCACATGGTAGACCTCCCATTCAAAGACTCCACCTACAGCCTGACGCTCATCATGCCCGATCCGGAACAGCCGGATGCGCAGTGGCCGGCTTCACTAACGAAAGACCGTTGGCTGGCGCTCTATGATGCCATTCAGCCGGGCCGGGCTATCGTGCAGTTTCCGAAATTGAAGCTGGAATACGGCAATAACCTTGTCCGCTCCCTTCGAAATCTGGGCATGGAGGATGCCTTTTCTCCTGCTCTGGCCGACTTCCAGCTGATGGGGAGTGCGACCAACGGGCAGAATATTTTCATTAAACAGATTGCCCATAAAGCCGTACTCGAAGTGGATGAGAAAGGCGCAGAAGGAGCAGCCGCTACGAGTATTGGCTTTGGGACCACCTCTGTCCCGCCCTTCTTCCGGTTTGACCAGCCCTTTGTTGTGGTGCTTCGCCATATTGAGACGAACACGATGTTGTTTACCGGGTATGTGGCGGACCCGTCGGCAGAGTAAACCGGTCTGAAAATCGGAATTCTGACTATCTTAGGGCTTGCCGGGGCATTTGAGCCCCGGCAAGCCTTCTGCTTGTTGACCCGATAAAACTGACCGTATGAAAAACCGCTTTGCTCTTCTTGTGCTGATCTTAGGCACGCTGTCCCTCTCTGCTCAATTCGATATGCCCCATATTCTATCGCTAAAACAACAGGGCGAACTGCGCGACCAATGGCTCCAACAGCGCATGGAAACCGTACTGCCTGATATTATGCAGCGGGAGGGCATCGACATATGGATACTCATCGCCCGGGAGTACAACGAAGACCCTGTGCTGAAGACCATGCTGCCTTCGTTTTGGCTCTCCGCCCGCCGGACGACGATGCTGGTCATTTACGATACCGGCGACAGCCTGGAAACTCTTGCCTGCGCCCGCTATGATGTGGGCGAAGTATTCAAAAAAGCCTGGGATAAGGAAGCGGAGCCTGATCAGTGGAAGCGGCTGGTCCAGCTGATTGCCGAACGAGCCCCGGCAAAAATTGCGATCAACCGGTCGGAACACTTTGGCCTGGCGGATGGCTTATCGGCCTACCACTACGATCAGCTGATGGAATACCTGCCCGAGGCTTATCAAGACCGGCTGGTCAGCGGCGAAGGCCTGGCCCTGGGGTGGCTGGAGACGCGCACTGCGGAAGAGATGGTTGTTTATCAGCAAGTGTGCCGCATTGCCCACGCCATTATTGCGGAGGGGTTGTCGGACCAGGTGATACAACCCGGCGTGACGACCACTAATGAGGTGGTTTGGTTCTACCGCGAGCGCATTCGGGAGCTGGGCCTGACCGCCTGGTTCCATCCCACCGTGGATGTGCAACGTGCCAATCCGGAGGACAACGGCTCCACCCGCAGCTTCGCCTCCCGGCCCGGGGAGACCATCATTCAACCGGGCGACCTGGTGCACTGTGATTTCGGGATCACCTACCTCGGGCTTAATACGGATACGCAGCAGAACGCTTACGTTTTAAGGCCGGGCGAGGCAGAGGCTCCTGCTTACCTGTTGGATGCCCACCAAAAAGGCTTACAGCTCATGGATATCCTTACCCATGAATTTCAGCAGGGCAGAACCGGTAACGAAGTCCTGGAGAGTACCTTGAAAAAAGCCAAAGCTGCAGGGCTCAAACCACAAATTTACACCCACCCCATCGGCTACCACGGGCATGGTGCTGGTCCGACCATAGGACTGTGGGATCAGCAGGAGGGCGTGCCCCATAAGGGTGATTACCCACTCTACCACAACACCGCCTACTCCATCGAGCTGAACACCAAGGTGTATTTACCAGAATGGAACAAGGAAATCCGGATGATGATGGAGGAAGATGCTTTCTTTGATGAAAATGGGGTGCGTTATATTGACGGGCGGCAGGAGGAGCTGTACCTGATCCCCCGGTAAGTCAGGGATTAAAGAGCTTTTGGTTTCAGTTCAAATGTAGTTTGCTCTGAGGGCTATGTCAATAAGGAAGGCCCATGCAGATAAGCCTTCCTGTCATTTTCACACTAAAAGCCGCGGGTTGGCAAACCCGGCAAAATGAGCGGCGGTTCTGGGCTTACTCTATAGTTAAATCCAGCGCTTCAACTACAACGGCCATTGGTATTGCAAAGCTCAGCCCTTCTACTCCAAGCCCTGCAACTTTCGAATTTAAAATACCGATTAAAACGCCTTCTTCATTCACCAGGGCACCACCACTGCAGCCTGCATTGATACTAGCATCCGATTGTATTAACCTTAAGTCTTCAAATTGCCGTTTGCCGCTCACAATACCTTTAGACAGCGTTTGCCCAAGGCTAATATCTACCGCTGTACCAATACCATAAACCTCTTCACCGAGCCCCGGTAGTGCCTGGTCAAAAGTCATGGACTCAAACTCAACCCCGCTAAGGGTTTCTACCTTAAGGAGTGCCACATCGTATTTCATGTTCCGGGCCACTAGTTTGGCACGATAAGTTTCTCCACCAGAAGTCTTGACAGTTATCTTATCCTCAGAGTCATTGATCACGTGATTATTGGTGACAATATATCCGTCCTTACTAATAATACACCCACTTCCATGCCCTTCATCAACAATAAGAGTGACCACCCCCTCTACTGCTTTTTCTAAAGATGTTGGTTTTTCTTCATCGGCAGGCTTCCGGATCGTAACAGTTTTCTGAACCCTCTCCGTGGGCAATGCTTCAGGCGCCCCTGCCACCTGAGCCCCCTCTTTCTTTTCCAAAGCTTTGTAAAAAGAGGTTTCATGCTGATTGACGAAATCATAAAGGCTGTTTTCAAAGGCTACATTAATACCTGTAAATCCCTGATCTTCCTTCTGGGTAGCTTTGCCCAGCCCTTCTCCCTTGACAATGGTGTTCCCCCGTTCATCCAGCAATTCCCATTGAGTTACGACTTCTACTTTTACAATTCTTCGCTCATGTATCCGCGAAGCAAAAATCGGCGTAGTTGAAGGATAATGCTTTATACGATAAACATTGGCTTTAATATCATCAATCTTGCCCCTTAAATAGTAATTGGCAGAAGAAGATACGGAAAAGACGCCCTGCCGGCTCCCATAGACATCAAAGCCCAGGTCTTCAAGTGCCAGGTTAGCAGAACTAACGAGCCGGTCCGCATTTAAATCTACCGTCTCATCAAAGTAAATGATCTCACCCGGGTTCATTTTATCCATTGGTTTGGGATTGAGCGGCTTGTGAGAGATGAAAATATTCCCAAGCTTATCCCCTGCCCGCAAGCTAACCCTAACCTGATCACAGGCAATGAAAGCGCTCCCCTCTACAGAGGGCGGATATTTCACTAAATCAACGGAAAGCTTATGAGGCACCGGTTTAATATAACCAATGCCCACGCCGAAACGGTCTGCCTCAATGAGCTGGGAATGGTCACGATACCCTTCTTTTTCGATTCTTACTTCGTGAGGGGCTCTGGGCAATCCGACCTTGACTGGCGTCGTGCCTACTTTTTCGTCATCTACATAAACCGTAGCCCCTGATGGCTGGGTATCGAAAGAGACCTTTTTCCGGGTCACATTCACAACACCTCTGGCGATAAAGCAGCTTTGTAAAGTCACAGAAAGGGCTAACAAATAAAAAGTAATTTTTAGGGATCGCACGTAAATAGGTTTTAATTTTGGAATTATAGAGTTTCAGAAATCTCGCGCTCCTGATGGTCATCAAATTTACCCCTTCAAATATAGAGAAAAATAGCCATACATTTGCCCGGCCGGCAGGTAAAGGCTAAATATTTATTCAAGACCCTATCGAGCTCTCCGAATCAAATCATAGGCTCGAGCAAGCGCACCCTCTCCTGCTCCATTGCAGTATACCGATGGCCAGCCTGGAAAACTTGCTTGAAGCCGCTCACCATCCGCTGCCGGCCCGCTTTATCCGTCATAAATTTCTCCTGGCAGCTCAGAATCATGTTGATACATTCCAAATCAGAGCATTCCTCATAAACTGCTTTTACCCGCCGGTAACTGTGTTCACCTAATCGTTGTTGGATCAGGGCTTCCTTGGTCCGAGTCGATTTCGGCATCAAAGGAGGCGTAGCTGAGAATTCTTCGTAAGTCCAATTGTGGTGGCCTATGTCCATAGTTGGTTAGTTGTCGTTGGGATAGGTATTCTAAAGCTAGGTAAAACAGTGATTTTTTTCACTTATCTTCATGGCGGCGGGAAAAAAGCAGGCCAAGATGGCTACACCGATACCATTAAGCTTTGGGGTGACCTTGACCTGAGCGTACGTCAAATCATCCAGATAGCCCTCAGCCTGGGCGAGGTGAAAATCACGGGCAAGGTGCCACTCCCCATCCAGTCCGGCGATACCACACAAACAGTTCCAACGCCTACAAGGGATTTCCCACATTCTTGGTGTGATATCATACAAGCAGGAAGAATGTAAAAATGGCCTTACCTTTATTTCGAGACCGTCCACTACCCTGTGTATCGTTTAATTCAACTGCATGAAACTACCGATCTACAAGTATTTAGGCCTTTTGATGATGCTCTTTTTGGGCACACAGTGTTCAACTTCAAGAGAAAGCAGCAGTACTGAGAACACCCCATTCCCACCCCAGCCTGCTGCTGAACGGGAGTTCAGAGCAGCCTGGATTGCCTCCGTGGCCAACATCAACTGGCCCAGCCAACCCGGGCTGCCCGTTGAAAAACAAAAGGAGGAGGCCATTCAACTGCTTGATTTTTTAGCCGAAAACAATTTCAATGCTGCTGTGCTGCAGGTAAGGCCTCAGTGCGATGCGTTGTACCCCTCCGAACTGGAACCCTGGTCCTATTATCTTACCGGGACACAGGGAAAGGCGACGGAACCCTTTTATGACCCTCTGCAGTTTTGGATTGAAGAAGCGCACAAAAGAGCCATAGAACTACACGCCTGGCTGAACCCCTACCGGGCGCATCATGTGGCTGGCGGGCCCATTAGCGATCAATCTATCGTAAACACCAAGCCCGGGCTGGTGGCCAAACTCGAATCGGGTTATTACTGGATGGTGCCAACGGCTAAGGCAACACAGGACCATTCCTACCGCGTAGTCATGGATATTGTAAAAAGATACGATGTAGATGGCATCCACTTCGATGATTATTTCTACCCCTACCCTTCCTACCATAACAACAAGGAGTTTCCAGACGAAAAAAGCTGGGAAAACTATCAAACACAAGGCGGAAAACTGAGCAGGGGCGACTGGCGCCGGAATGCGGTGAATACCTTCATGAAAAGAGTCTATGAGGGGATCAAAGCGGAAAAGAAACACGTGAAATTTGGATTGAGCCCATTCGGGATTTGGAGGCCCAACAATCCCCCATCAATTAAAGGGTTTGACCAGTATGAAAAATTATACGCCGATGCAAAGTTATGGCTGAATGAGGGGTGGATAGATTACTGGACACCCCAACTCTACTGGCCTATCAACCGCATCCCACAGAGCTTTCCGGTCCTGCTCGGATGGTGGAATCAGCAGAACTATAAGGGCCGGCACTTTTGGCCCGGCATTAGCCTGAGCCGGAAAACCGGCAGGGAAGCAGTCGATGAAGTGATCAACCAAATTATGATTACCCGCGGGATTTTATACGACAGCCCGGGAATCGTACACTGGAATATCGGAGGGTTCCTAAAGTCTGAATTGCTGACCAAGTCAGTTGTGGAAGGGCCGTACCGGAAAAAGGCATTAGTCCCGGCTTCTCCCTGGTTGGATAAGGAGCCGCCCGCACCGCCAAAGGTTGAGGTGGCTGTAAACGGAGACTCCCTTCAAATAAATTGGGCCCATAATGATAAAGAAGACCTCTTTGCCTATGTGATCTATACACAATACGGGGAGGAATGGGCCTACGATATTGTCGGCCGGCAAACCCAATCAGGCCTGCGCCCCGGATACGTCTACAAGTACGATGGGTCTGAACCCCAAACGGCTGGTGAGGCAGAAAAAATAGAAGATGTAATCACACCCTTAAATACCATTGCCATGACGGCTGTTGATAAATTTGGTAACGAAAGTACCCAAGTCAAGATCAATGTTTCTGATAAAACCCGGAAGCTTATTCCGGAACTGGGCACGTTTCTGGAGCAGCTCCAAAAAGAAGCAACTACGGCACCTGAAGGTGCTGTTCAGCCTGTCCTTCTGGATATGGCTGCCTGGGGCGACTTAGATAACGAGGAGCTTAGCCCATTAATGGGACAAATCAGCGACGCAGGGTACAATACGGTTTTGCTCAGATTACCAGAAAAGACAGCATGGCTTACGGAACTAATCGGCAACGCTCATGCGGAGCAACTTAAGCTGTTTGTCATTATTGACGATAACAAAACCAATACCGGCCAACTGGCTAAAGACTACAACCTGGACGGCTTTGCCTTTGATTTGGAGGATTATTCGTCGCTTAGAAATAAAGTGGTGGACATGATGCTTGTAAAACCATACCTGATCAACGGCATCTTCCACTCCGTTGACCAGGACAGTAAAGTAGCAGAACAACTTTTAAAGCAAGGCATTATTGATTTGCAATTCTCTGCCGTTCCGGAATATGCTCCAGATGAAAAACTTACAGCAATAGCGGATCCTGCCCTTTTTCCAAAAAACCTGAAAAAAGCAACTCCAAAACAGGTATTTGCCCTGAATCTGTCCGCCTACTTTCCCGAAAACAATTCAAGTCCGGAAATATCTGTTAAAGGGGCCGGGGCTGTACAAGCAGATGATGATGGCTGGTACAAGTTTATTACTGCTGAAGCCGATTCTTTGCAGATCAGGATAAACGGAGACACTCTGCACCTTCCGATTCAGCAATGGGTATTGCCCTTTAAATACATCCTACAGCATGGTGGCACCGTGAAACGCCCGGAGCCCTGGGTAGAATTCAGGAGACCCCTGCCCCCATATACCAACCGTGAGCAATACGACCTGCTTTGCCGGACAGAAGCATCCAATCAGGCATTCATCAACGGAGACGAGGCCAGGGTCTATAAAACCGGCGTGTTTTTTGATACAGTCCGGTTCAGCGAGGGGGCTAACCGGGTCAGAGCCACAGTCCTAACCGATACACAAGAAGAAGTTTTCTACGAACAGGAGGTTATTTTTGAGCGGGTGGATCAGCTCTGGGCCCCATTCCCGCTTTGGATCGAAGAAAAATCGGTTACTCCGGGAGCGAGCATGGAGCTTACCCCGGACCAGCTTGTTCCTATACAATTCAAGGGTTCGAAGGGACAAGAGGCAACGGTAGAAGTTTCTCCCGGAGGCTTCCGGTTCCCCTGCACACGAATAGACTATGAGGATCACAGTACTTACCAATCAGCGCTGCGTTTAGATGAATTGGAAAAAAACCAGGCCTACAGTCTGGTTATCCGGTTGAACAACGCCGCTGTTTTTCCTCTTGAACCTTCCCTTACGGTTAGAGAGGCGGATGATTTCCCGTACGTCAAAACAACAGAGGACCATGTACGCTTAACCTACAATCTGGGGCCGGTACGGCTGGGAGGCCCTGTCAGGGCTGAGTACCCCAAAGGGATCATTCTCAAAACGAACGGCAAGATTGGAGCGCACTACCGAGTACGGTTAAATGAGGTAGAAACCGGAATCATAGCTGCCGATCAGGTGCAAGCATTGCCATCAGAGTTCTCACAAGCACCCTACTACATCACCAATATGTCTTGTGCCCCTGACGGGGAGGCCGATGTAGTAAACATCCCTTATTTGTCCGCCATCCCTTACGAAGTAATCCCCGAGCCCGGCCAGAAAAGGGTGGTCGTCAGGCTGTTTGGTGCTAAAACAAGCAGCACCTGGATTACCCATAAAGCCGGCCGAAAGGTGATAGAGCAAGTAACCTGGCAGCAGGCCGATCCGGAAACCTATGAAGCTTACATCCATTTGAAAACTTCGAAAATATGGGGCTACGAAGTTAAGCCTGATGGGGATAAGCTGACGGTAAGGTTTAAGCACCCGCCAGCCATTGCCCCTGAAAAAGCCTATCCCCTGAAGGGCCTCAAGATTGCCATTGAAGCCGGTCATGGAGGATCCGATACAGGAGCAAAGGGCCTGTCAGGCTTGCTGGAAAAAGACATCAACCTGGACTTGTCGCTCCAATTGGGAGCCATCTGCCGCTCCCGTGGCGCAGAGGTTGTACAAGTGAGGGCATCGGATGTTGATATGCCCCTGCTGAAGAAAAGGGATACTGCCATCCTGTCCAACGCAGATCTTCTGATCAGTATTCATGCCAATGCTGCCGGCGGTGGGTTTTTAAGGGTATCGGGTACAAGCACTTACTACCACAACCCATTTTGGGCTCCTCTGGCAGAAAAAATATACCACCGCATACTGGAAACCAAGCTGAAGGAGTTCGGGCTGATCGGGTCCTTTAACTATACGGTCATTCGGACAGCCAACATGCCGGCTATTTTAGTGGAGCAGGCATTTATGTCGCATGCCGAAGATGAAGAAAAATTAGCAGACCCGGAATTCCGGCTCCAAATGGCTAAAAAGATCTATGAAGGCATTGTAGATTATCTGGAATATATGACCAACTAGTGCGACTAGTCCGAAATAGCACAGCGTATTTCACGCTTGGGCGCCCTGGTTTTACTGGGTTTCTTCGGTTAGTCATTTCTGAAACACTCCACTAGTGCGACTAGTCCGAAATAACACAGCGTATTTCACGCTTGGGAGCCTTGGTTTTCCTGGGCTTCTAAGGTTAATCATTTCTGAAACACTCCACTAGTGGATGGCTCCAGGCAAACCTAAGCATTAAAAACATCATCAATATCCCGTTGCAAATCCTGCACCTCCGGGCCGGTGGGCGCTGTGCCCTGATTGAGCATATCGGTTAGGTTATCCAATGACATCGACTTGGCAGCAGCGCCTGTGTTTTCCCCGGCACCGCCTAGGGAGAGGACCTGCAATGCTGTTCGCAGGACTTCTGCGTCCTCTGTTTGCAGGATGGCTTGAATAAGCTGCAGTTTGAGCTGAGGCAATGGGGCAGGCATAGTTTTTATTTGCAATAACGCTTTAGGGGGCCAATCGTTCTATCCGCCAATTTTCCTCCTGACGGGCATACTGAAAGCGGTCGTGCAAGCGGTGTTGGCGGCCCTGCCAGAACTCGTAGGTATCAGGCACGACCCGGTAGCCGCCCCAGAATGACGGCAAGGGTACTTCACCCTTTTTGAATTTGCGTTTCAGTTCCTCAAATTTGGCCATCAGCATCTGCCGGGAGGAAATAGGCGCGCTTTGGTTGGACACCCAGGCGCCGAGTTGGCTGCCGTGGGGCCGGCTCATAAAGTACCGCGCCGATTCAGCCGTGCTGATGCGCTCCGCCCGGCCGAGGATTTTCACCTGCCGTTCCAGGTCCAGCCAGGGGAATAGCAGGGCTACTTTTGCGTTGGCCGCAATGTCCCGGGCTTTTTTGCTTTCGTAGTTGGTGAAAAAGACGAAACCATCTGCATCAAAGTACTTCAGCAGCACCGTACGCAAGCTCGGCTGCCCGTCGGGCGCAACGGTGGCCAAAGCGCAGGCGTTAGGCATGCGCAAATCGGCTTCCTTGGCTTGCTCAAACCAGGTTTCAAACTGCTGCACCGGTTCGGCCATTAAAGCCTCCCTGGACAGCCCGGCCAGAGTGAATTCTTCCCGCATCGTTGCTAAATCCATAGCAGTAGCATTTTATCTAAGCCCAAGATAAATAAGGGCTCAGGCGAGAGCAATGAGGAAGGTCAATGAGAAATGGGCCTTTTCTGCTTACCATTCGCCCCCGGCACCGCCACCGCCGGTCAGGCCGCCGCCGAAGCCACCAAAGTCGCCCCAGTCGCCGCCGCCACCGCCGCCAGACCAGCCACCGCCACCCCCGCCAATCCAGGGGAAGGGGAAGATCATCCAGCCGCCGCCGCGCCGGCCCCTCCGCCGGCGGTCCATATCGTAACGGCCGCCCCGGTAGTAGCCGCCATCGTCGTCGTCATCGCCCCCGCCCATGCGGCTAAGGACGAGAATGAGAATAATCACAAAGGCGATGATCAGGATGGCGGGCAGCCCCCCTTCGGCATCTTTCTTGCCGCTGCGCTGCTGCGGGTTATCGTTCGTGTACTCGCCCTGTGCCAGCTCCATGATCGCGCTCGTTGCCCGGTCCAGTCCCCGGTAGTAGCGCCCCTCGCGGAAATTGGGCGTAATGATCTCGTCGATGATGCGTTTGGCCAGCGCATCCGGCAAAAAACCTTCGGCCCCGTAGCCCGTCATGATGCGGACTTTGCGGTCATCACGGGCTACGTATATCAATGCGCCGTTGCTTTTTTCGCGGCTGCCGCCAATACCCCAGGCTTCGTAGTATTCCAATGCCCGGTTGAAGGGGTCGCCCCCTTCCAGAGACGGTTCTGTGACAATGACGATTTGAGTAGAGGTCTGACGGGCGTACTGCGCCAGTTTCCGGGTGAGCTGCTCATCCTCCTGAGCGGAAAGCAGGCTAGCGTAGTCATTAACCACCTCATCGGTTGGGGCAGGCACTGCCTGTTGGGCGCTGAGCGGCAGCACCAGACCGAAAAACCAAAAGGCGAGCCATATGGGCCGGCTGAAGGCAGTGTCATTAACTATAGGAAATATCATCGGGCAACTCGTTTTCGTCATCGGATTGGTAAGGGAAAAAGGCCTTCAGTTTGGCACCGACCTGCTGAATGGCGGCGCAAACCCCGTCGGCGTAATCTCCACTTTTGAAATGGGCCAGCATAATATCGCGCTCCTCGGCCCAGAAGTCTTCCGGTACCTTTTCGTTGATGCCGCGGTCCCCAATGATCGCCAGTTTGCGCTGTTCCGGCGCAATAAAGATGAGCACGCCGTTGCGGGCTTCGGTTTTATGCATGCCCAGCCGCACGAACGTCTGCTGCGCGGCTTTGAGCACTTCCCCCTTGAGGTTTTCTTCCAGGTGTACCCGGACTTCTCCGGAAGTATGGAGCTCGGCTTCCTGAATCGCCGCGATAATGCGGTCTTCCTCTTCGGGCTGGAAAAAGCGGATCATAAAAGAAGGTTGAGCTGGCCGCCCCCTTGGAGGCGGCCAGCTTAGGTTAAAATTCTACTTTGGGGGCGCTTTGCGCGCTGGCTTCCGCCTCAAACTGAGCCCGCTGATCAAAACCAAACAGGCCTGCGAAGAGGCTGCCTGGGAAGCGGCGTACTTTTTTATTGTACGCTGTGACGACGTCATTAAAGCGGTCGCGCTCCACCTTGATGCGGTTTTCGGTCCCTTCCAACTGCGCTTGCAGCTCCCGGAAGTTCTGGTTAGCTTGCAGCTGCGGGTAGCGTTCTGACACGACGAGGAGCCGGCCCAGGGATTGGGAAAGGGCACCCTGCGCCTGCTGGAATTCCTTGAGCTTTTCAGTGCTGAGGTTGGAGGGGTCGATATTTACACTGGTCGCCCGGGAACGCGCCTGCGTCACCTCCGTAAGGGTACTCTTTTCGAACTCCGCCACCCCTTTCACGGTATTCACGAGGTTAGGGATCAGGTCGGCCCGGCGCTGATAGGCGCTCTGCACCTTAGACCAGGCATTTTCTACATCCTCGTCCATTTCGACGAAGCCATTATAGCTGTTGCAGCCACTTACGAAAAGGACGAGCCCCAAGCCGATCAGGACAATAGGAAGGATTAATGATCTCATTGGTAATGCGAATTTTGAAACGTAAAGTTTAGGAATAAACAGGCCGGATGCTATTCTGATCGCCCGGCTTGCCTCATTGTTAGACGAACGGGGGTGAGCCGAATCAGGAGTTGCCCCGAAATAGCCGTAGGAGGGCTTCCGCAGCGTGAAAGGACGATTGTTCGCCTTTCATAACGGCCTCTTCCACGGCTTTCAGCTGCCCCCGCACTGCTTCATGATTGAAAAACAACCGGCGGAGCTCCCGGTTTATGGTTTCGTGCAGCCAGTAACGGGCCTGCGCCTGGCGGTTGCGCTGAAAGTACCCGTTAGCTTGGGTTTGCTTCCGGTAAGCTTCAATGTCTTTCCAGACTTCCGGGATGCCCATGCCCGTAGTGGCGGAGCAGATTTCCACCCGGGTAGCCCACTCGCTGGCTTTGGGCGGGAACAGGTGCATGGCGTTGCGGTATTCCTGCTTGGCTTGTTGGGCCAGCGGCAAGCGCTCCCCGTCTGCCTTATTGACCACGGCCAGGTCCGCCATCTCGACGATGCCGCGCTTGATGCCTTGCAGCTCATCGCCCGCTCCAGGCAACAGCAAGAGCAAAAAGAAATCGGTCATGGAGTGGACAGCCGTTTCCGACTGCCCCACCCCCACGGTCTCAATCAGTATGGTATCGTAGCCAGCTGCTTCACATAGGATGATGGATTCCCGGGTTTTGCGCGCCACCCCGCCCAGGGATTCCCCCGCCGGTGAGGGCCGGATGAAGGCATTTTCCTGGTGGGCCAACTGCTCCATGCGGGTTTTATCACCCAGTATGCTGCCCTGGGTGACCTGGCTTGTCGGGTCTACCGCGAGCACGGCCAGTTTGCGCCCTGCTTCAAGCAAGTGCTGGCCGAACGCCTCGATAAAGGTGCTTTTGCCAACGCCAGGCGTGCCCGTGATGCCGATACGTATGGACTGCCCGCTCCGGGGCAGGCAGGCCTCTATAATCTGCTGCGCCAGTTCCTGATGCTCCGGGCGGGTACTTTCGATCAGCGTAATAGCTTTGGCCAAAGCCACCCGCCCACCGCTTTGGATACCGGAAATGTAATCGTCCAGGCTCCAGCTCTTCTTGGGCCGGCGCTTGAGGTTAGGGTTGAGGCTACCCGGGGCAACGACGCCTTTTTGGGTATGCCGGCCAGTAGGGCTTTGGTCATCGGGCATATCGAGGGCTTTTAATTCTATGCGAACTTAAGGAATTTTCAGCTTCCTGCTGAAAGCCGCCCGCTACCGCTTTTACTGCCCCAATCAAGCTGCCAACGTTTCCCTCACACCTGTTAAAGTTTTTATGCTGTTTATATTAAGAATTTAACAATTCTCACTGTAATGTGATAATCAGTGAGTTAACCAGGCCCTTACCCTTAACGTATTAAGCCCCCAATGGGCAAAGCCGTTAAATACTACTAAGAGCGGAGGAGAGCCGCTCGCGCCTATTGCTTCGTGTAAAGAATTTCTGCTCCTTTGCAATGTACCCAAAAAGAAAACCTGAAAACAAGCTACACCTTAAAACCTATTTTCAGTTTCCTTAAAGCTATGAAAATAACTTGAACCCCAATTTCAGAAAGGGGGAGTGGCTTGAAGCTGCTCCCTTTTTTCTTGCAGTGACGTACCCTAGATTTCACCCCTGCAGCTTATCGATCAGCTATTATTCCTTAACCGGGTAATTGCCGGTGGTGCTCTTCTGCTGTAGGGGTTTTTCTGTAGGCTCCCCCTATTGCAACGGTATTATATCATGCGTTTGAACAAGCGCATCATTTCGCGCTCCATTACGGAGTAGCGGTGGTCTGCTTCAAAAACGGCTCGAAAATCCTGCAGCAGGCGCTCCCGCCCGGCTTCATCTGCCATATATTTCTGCTGATACCCCAGGATGATATCAATGCAGTCAGCATCGGAGTACTCCTCGAACAGGGCTTTGATACGGGTGTAGCTGTCTTCATCCAGGCGTTGCCGGATCAGGGCCTCTTCTTCCGGGTCGATTTCTGAATCGATAGCTGCCGCGTACAGCATTGCAAAAGCGGAGAATTCTTCGTAAGTCCATTCCAGTTTCATGGCAATAGGCATTAGTTGAGGGCAAGATAGTGATTAGACTTGAGGCCCTGGTGGATTGAGCCGTAGATGTTTGACAGTTTACGCCCAGCACCAGTAAGTGCTCAAGCGTGAAAAGACTGTCAAACATTTCGGTTTAGTCTCACTAGTAGATTGAGCCCCCTCTTCTTCAATCGGAAGAGCGGAAGTTGAAGTTATTGAGGAGGTGTTCGTGAAAATTATACCGCGCTGCTTGATGATGAAGTGCACGCGCGATATCCGGCACTCTGGCAAAAAGCGGGCGGATTGATCTAAACAGCAGCAGGTTAAGAGGCTCACCTTCCGTACCTGACGGCACGGCTCTACCTGTCTTAGACTCGGGTTCCCTACCTGGCGTACCTCATGGCACGCTTCACTTATCTTGCATAGCGTCACAGCAGATGGCTCCCCAACGCACAGGGCGGCACATTCCGTACCTGACGGCACGGACTACCAGCCTGGTGCAGGAGTTTTACCTACATTGCGTACCTGACGGCACGTTTTGTGTGTACGACAAAATGCACGAAACAGGAAGTAAGATTGATACGCCATACCAAGGGACCACCGTCTATCAATGCCGTGGCCGACGGCTTGGCGAATTTTGCTTCCGTCCCAAGTGGCTGTGCAAATGGTGTAAAATCAGCCTTTTAGAGCATCAAAAGAACAAGAAATCTGGGCGATGCACCAAAATGGGAACCCTGCTCCGGGGCCTCATCCAGCCACTAGTGGAGTGTTTCAGAAATGACTAACCGAAGAAACCCAGTAAAACCAGGGCGCCCAAGCGTGAAATACGCTGTGCTATTTCGGACTAGTCGCACTAGCTGTTGTTCCTGTATAGCGGGGTCAACGGCAACTGCTGCCGGGCTATTCAAAAAGTGCAATTTGTTGTGCACACGCACGCTTTCAACATAAATAAGAATTGAGTAAAAGTAGGTAGCTTTGCGGCGTAAACTCGCAATCGTGAAACAGACCTGCCCAAATTGCAATACCACCTTTGACTGCCAGGTGGAGAACGCAGCTGCTTGCTGGTGCCATAAGCTGCCCGCTATTCCCCCCATCGAAGCAGCAAAGGGCTGTCTTTGCCCGGCTTGCCTCAAAGCACAGGTACAGGAGCAAATTGAGCAGTTTGTGGCAGACTTCAGAGCCGGCAAAAGGTCCAATACTGCCCCGGGTTACAAAAGGCCCGGCAGGCCTGTGGAGGGTATCGATTACTACATGGAAAACGGGATGTTGGTGATGACGGGCTGGTCGCATCTCAAGCGGGGGTACTGCTGTGGTAGTGGGTGTAGGCATTGCCCGTATCCGAAGGGGTGATTACACTTTCTTTCCTTACTGCTGAAAAGAGGGCTCTTCTTTCATTTTTCCCGGAAGGGATTAGAAGCCCGTTGGAGGGGTGGGGAGTGCCCATGCCAACGCTATTTATGCTGGTCAGGGTGCAACAATTGCTCTGTCTTGTACAGGTCTACCACTAACTTATTAATGATGTCCTTTAGCTTGCCAGTATTCTCTCCCAGCCAGTTTTTCAAGCCTTTGTCCTTAACGGATAATTCTATGGTTATGATCTCTTCTTTCGGCTGCTCTTCTTCAACGACTTGCCTGGAAACCAAGAGTCCTCTCAGGCTTTTGTAATTACCTTCCCATTCTACCTCATCGAAATCAGCATCATAAGCAACTTCAGCATCATCATACCTGATATTCTCCTGCGAAACAGAAAAACCATTTTCCACCAGTTGCAATGCTTCCCTGATACTCAATCTTTTGCTGTTCAAATCAGACAATACGATATTGTCGACCGATTCACCACGATTGATGAGGTCCAAAACTTCATCTGTTTTCCTTATCTTCATGCTCAAAGTTTTTGCCTCCCAACCGCCCACGCCAGCGCCTCCTGATAATCTTCCAGAAATTCCTCCAGCCGCTTGCGCCGGTACTGCATTACCCAACGCGGGTGTGGCAGGGGCTTTAGCACTTCGAAAAAGCCATGCTTTTCATTGAGGGGCTCAAAGTACTTCCAGTTTTTGCCTACGCCCATGACCAGGGCGACTTTGTTGGTTACGCCCAGATTAAGCTGCGATTGGATGTTGTGAATGATGTGGGGCTCTACGGCCCGCTCCAGTTTTTTATCGTCGTAGAAGTTGTAGTTCTTGCCATCGCGGGTGAAGCCCAGGGGGCAGAGGGAGGTGATGTAGAAATGCTCGTAGAAGGCTTCCGCACCGCCCCAGTTGTCGATAAAACGGTAAACGAAGTCAGAGGACAGCTCCGGTTTTTTGTGAAAGGCATTTGGGATGCCGCAGACTTCCTCCAGGCGGATGGGGTCGGTAAAGGGCACTCCGGTAACACCAGCCCCAAAACGGCCCGGATTGATGCCAAAGATGGCAATGCGCGGGCGGTCATCATCGTAGTACTTGCCGTAAAACTGCTCCATAGCGCGCCAAGTCTCCTCCCCGTCGAAGGGATAAAGCAGGTCGGCGTGCGGCGGCAGTTCCCAGTTGGGCTGCAGGGAGCGGTTGAATTGCAGGATGCGCTGAGCGATGGACATGAGTATTGATTTGGATGAGCGGAAGTTAGCCTTTCCGCTCAAGAGCGCCAAATACCTCTTTTAGCTCAAGTTCAATACCGAGTACCTTATCAACGAGGATATCATTGCTGCCAAAAATATTGCTGTCGTTCCGGTGGTGGTACACATAAATGGACCGCAAGTCCGGTACCACCAGCCAATACGATTTCGGTGTTTTAGCAAGTACGTCCCCTTCCGCCGGAAGGCGCAAAAAGGCATACCCGCAAAAACCAGCAAAGCCGCTCCCGGAACTCCGGAAGCGGCTCTGCTCGATTGATACCATTCAATTACGCCTATTCCTCGCCAAAGGCCAGGTTAACGATACGCTCCTGCTGCTGATCGTGCACGGCTTTGAAGCCCGTAGCGGTAGAAGCGCTGGCCTTGCGGGCAATGTGTTTCAACTTCACATTCAAATCTACCTCTTCGCTCAGGAAAATGGAGTTGATGTACTGCCAAGCCCCCATATTGGAAGGCTCCTCCTGCACCCAGAAAGGCGTGGCATTCGGATAGCGCTCAAAGATAGCCTTCAACTGCTGATCGGGCAGAGGGTAGAGCTGCTCGAGGCGCACCACCGCCACATCCTTGCGCTTATCCTCCTGCTGCTTATGCATGAGGTCGTAGTAGATTTTGCCGCTGCAGAGCAACAGCCGTTCCACCTTTTTGCCGCTGCGCGGCCCAATGTAAGTATCATCGATGACCTCCTGGAATTTATTCCCGGTTTCGAATTCGCTGATATCGGAAATGCACTCCGGATGGCGGAGGAGCGACTTAGGCGACATCACGATCAGCGGCTTTCGGAACGGGCGCGCCAATTGCCGGCGCAGCAGGTGGAAAAAGTTGCCCGGCTTGGTGACATTAGCCACCGTCATATTGAATTCAGCGCAAGCCTGCAGGAAGCGTTCCAGTCGAGCGCTGGAGTGTTCCGGCCCCTGGCCTTCGTACCCATGCGGCAACAACAGCACCAGGCCGCTCATCCGCCGCCATTTGCTTTCCGCCGCTGATATATACTGGTCGACGATGGTTTGCGCACCGTTGTAGAAATCGCCAAACTGCGCCTCCCAGAGGACCAGATTGTCGGGTGAGGCCAGAGAATAACCATACTCGAAGCCCAGAACGGCAAACTCAGAAAGCAGAGAGTTGAAAATCCGGAATTTGCCCTGGTTTTCCTGTATGCCATCCAGCCGGTTGACGGGTTCGTAAGTCTTGGCATCGTAGACCATAGCGTGGCGGTGGGAGAAAGTGCCCCGGCGGACATCCTGCCCGCTCATGCGTACATCCTTGCCTTCTGCCAACAGCGTGCCGTAGGCTAGCAATTCGCCCATCGCCCAGTCCATTTTCTGCTCTTCCAGCAGCTTTTTCTTGCCTTTCATCAAGCGTTTGACCTTGCTTAGGGGCGTGAAACCCTCCGGGAAGGACATCAGGTGATCCACCAGCTTATCGAGGGTATCACGACTGACGCCCGTATCCGGAGATTCCCGGAAGTCATCCGGGTCTGCGGTTTTCTTGAGTTCCCGCCAGGCTTGCTCCGGCTCCTGGTATTCGTAGGGCAGGGGGTTTTCCCGCACCTCATCCAGGCGCTCCTGCAGCAACGTCCAGAACGATTCCTCCATTTCTTCCGCCAGTTCTTTATCCACATCTCCCCGTTCCACCAGCTCGCGGTTGTACACTTCCCGGGGGTCGGGGTGGTTGTTGATAATATCGTACATCTCGGGCTGGGTGAATTTGGGGTCATCCCCTTCGTTGTGGCCGTGCTTGCGGTAGCACACCATATCGATGAAGACATCGTTGTTGAACTTTTGCCGGTACTCTACCGCAAACTGCGTAGCAAACAGCACGGCCTCCGGGTCATCGCCATTCACATGAAAAACGGGCGCTTGCACTACGTTCGCCACACCAGTACTGTAGGTAGAAGACCGGGCGTCGTCGAAGTCCGTCGTAAAACCGACCTGATTGTTGATGACGAAATGGATGGTGCCCCCGGTGTAGTAACCGGCCAGCTTGCTCATTTGCACCGTTTCGTAGGTGACGCCCTGCCCGGCGAGGGCGGCGTCTCCGTGGATGAGAATAGGCAGGATGCGGTCGTAGTCGCTATCGTACAGAATATCAGCTTTGGCGCGCGCAAAGCCTTCCACTACCGGGTCAACGGACTCCAGGTGGGAAGGGTTGGGCACCAGCTTGAGGTGGACGGTCTTGCCCCCCGTAGTTTCAACTTGGGAGGAAAACCCAAGGTGGTACTTCACGTCGCCATCGCCAAAGCTTAAGTCGGGTACGGCAGTGCCTTCAAATTCATTGAAAATCTGTGCGTAAGTCTTGCCCATGATATTGGCCAGCACATTAAGGCGCCCGCGGTGGGCCATTCCAATCAGGAATTCCTCCACGCCGAGATCCGCGCCAGTGTTGATCATGCCATCCAGGGCGACGATGGTGTTTTCCCCCCCTTCCAGCGAAAAGCGCTTCTGACCGATGTATTTGGTGTGCAGGAACCGCTCAAAAACCACAGCGCCATTGAGTTTCTCAAGGATACGGCGCTTTTGGTCATCACTGAACCCGAAACTCGTATCCGGCTCCACGCTTTCCATCTTCGCTCTGATCCAGCGGCGCTTATCCCGGTCCTGTATATGGTGATACTCAATGCCGATGTTGCCACAGTACACCTTGCGCATGTGGTCGATGATCTGCTGCAGGGTGGTTTTGCCAAGGCCAACTTCCCGGCCGGCTTCGAAGGACAGCTCCCGGTCGCTGTCCGATAAGCCAAAGTCTTCCAGCCGTAAATTGGGGTGGCGGTCCCGGCGCTGCCGGATCGGGTTGGTGGTCGAAAGCAAGTGGCCCCGGTTGCGGAACGCCTTAATCAGGGCCAGCACTTTGAACTCTTTGTCAAGGGCGTCGGAAGATACGGCAGCCGTGCCGCCTTCGGGATGGCCATTGGTACTCAGGGCTGCAAAGTCGAAGCCACGGAAAAACGCCCGCCAGGACTCCTCCACCTGGCTGGGGTCATCTTGATACTTTTCGTACATCGACTCTATGTACGATGGATGTGCATTGGCTATAAATGAGAAATCGTTCATTACTGCTCAGTTACGGATTATGTTTTTTGTTCGACAACACCTGGGCGGGGGGATCGTTCGCCCTCCCCTTTGCTCTTGCAAACAATAAATTTGCCCTAAATAAAAGGGGCTTTTACACAAAAGCAAGCCAGGTGGCCATTATTTGCCATTGACTTGCTTTATTTTGATTAATTCTACGGCCGGGCGCGGCTACCGGGCCAAAACTCGGATGGCTTACTGGTAGCCGGTGCCCATGATGACGCCGCGAGACCCGCACTGGGCCTGGGCAAGACCACCTACCCCGAAGGTGACTTCCAGGTAAAAGCCCACCCGGAACGGCCGCGTTTCTTCGTAGGCCTCGTAGTTGGTGTAAAAGGTCGGGAAATTCTCAGCCTGGCCTTCGGCAGAAATCAGGTCGGTGAACGCGTACTCCGCCCGCAGCCCGGTTTTTACGGTCAGGACATTATTGGCGGTGACAAACCCGCCCACGCCAAAACATCCCGACAGGTAACGGTCGGTGTACTTGCTGGAAACATCCGCCCAGTCGGTGCCCAGCGACTGCTGAGCGCCCCGCAGGTAAGTGGCTTTGCCGCCCAGCTCCGCAAAAGCGCCGTTATCCCTGAAGAAGCGGTACAGCGCATAGGCATCGATGCTTTCCCATTCCATATTCACCGCCCGGCTCCCGTTCGGGCCGCGGTAAGTCATGGAGTGGCTATAGGTAGCGGTTAGCATTTCAAAAGAAAGCCCGTGGTGATCGCCAAAATTCAGGTTGGCAACGCCACCCAGAGAGGTAGCAAAGCCCAGAGAGCTATCGTGGTTGGCATCGCCGCTGATATTGGCGTTGGCCAGGCCCGTCATCCCCATCATGCCCTTGGCGCCCACTTCGAGCCAAACTTGTGCATGCGAGGTAGACCCCAGCAGGGCCAGCAGCAGCCCCAAAAACAGTACTTTTCTTCTCATAGTGTAGATGGTATCATTTTGTGCTTTCCCTTCCGAAAGCAAAATCAAGGCAGAAATTCGGGTCTCAAGATACCACTATCATTTGGAATGCTAAGCCCCCCTCGCTGCATTGTTTGGCAACTCCCCGCCACAACCTACTTTCCGGTGCCCCGCTGCATAAAAATGGAGCCAGGCTTTCAGAATTTGAAAAGAAGCGTTAAATTTGCGTCTCTTTTCAAAAAAGCAAGCTAAAAATAAGATAATGGCTAACCATCAATCAGCGAAGAAGCGCATGCGTCAGGAGGCCAAGCGCCGTTTGCACAACCGCTACTACAAGAAGACCACCCGGACTGCCATCCGCCAACTCCGCGAAATGGAGCAAAAGACGGAAGCTGAGCAATTCCTGCCTAAGGTGATCAGCATGGTAGACCGGCTGGCCAAGCGCGGCACCTGGCACGCCAACAAGGCTTCTAACCTGAAAAGCAAGCTGACTCGCCACGTCGCGAGCCTATAATGCTTTGGGCTTGTCGGGCCTGAAAAGTGTATCTTTCCAAAGGGGAAGGGTACACTTTTCTGTGTTGGCCTATCCCTGTTCCCTGCCTAACCCACCGCTTTATGAAAGCATTTTTTGAAGAAGTGCTGGCCCGGTTTGCGCCGGTCTCTACGCCTGCCCGTTTTGAGAAAGGGGCGCTGCTCCACCGCGCGGGTAGGACCTGCTACAGCCTCTTCCTTGTCCGGTCCGGTGCCCTGCGGTCTTTCTATTACGCTGGCGGAAGGGATATTACCGCTCATATTGCCCTGGAGTACGGCATCGTGGGCGCTGCCGATAGTATCATCCGGGGCACCCAAAGCCGGTACTGCATCGAAGCGCTGGAATCCTCGTCTGTTGTTGTCCTGGACTACCGGGCGCTGGAGTCCTATCTGGACCAAAACCCGCAGCTGGAACGGCTGGCCCGGCAGCTTACGCAGCACCTGTACATCGGCCTGGTGGAACGCCTGGAGGACAGGGCCTTCTGCACCGCCCGGGAGCGCTACGCGCATTTGCTGAAGCGCCACCCAGACATTACGCAGCGGGTAAGCCTGGGCCATATCGCCTCCTACCTGGGCATCACCCAGGAAACGCTTAGCCGGGTGCGGGCCCAAAGATGATTTTTTGACTTTGGTCAAATGCCAGCTCCTCCCCTCGCCCTATCTTGTCTGCATGCTTTACCGCCTAAATACCTTGAAAGATGCGGCAAAAATTATCCTACGGCAATATTTTTCTGATCGATGGCATCGGTGCCCTGCTTACCGCAACGCTGCTGAGCCAGGTACTTGCCCGGTGGGTGCCGGTATTCGGTATGCCCCGGGATGTCCTCCACATCTTAGCCCTTATCGCGTGCGGCTTCGCCCTTTATTCTTTCTCCTGCCATTTCTGGCTAAAAACGAAACAGCCGGCTTTTCTCAGCGGGATTGCAATAGCCAATATTCTGTACTGCCTGCTTACGCTGGGCCTTGCCCTTTACCTGAGGGAAAGCCTTACCTGGCTGGGCATGGCCTACTTCGCCGGGGAAATCCTGATTGTCATGAGCCTGGCCAGATTGGAAATCCAATTGGCAAAAAACGGGCCGGCGCCTGCGTAGAGTGTCACCCAAATGCCTTACCTTTCTGTAATGGCAGGCTACGGTAGCAGCATAGCCTCCGTAGCTGGTTCATCAATTCCACACCCTATGGATTACAATCAAAAGTTTGCCCGCCTGGCCGGCCTGTTGTTCTTGCTGCAGTTGGTCCCCTACTACATCGCGCACGAGCGTATCCTGGGAGCGCTGCTGTACACGCCCGACTTTCTGCAAAACCTCCACTCAAGCCGCACCCAGGTTGCCACAGCAGTGGTGCTGGAGCTATTGAGTGCCTTCGCTTTTGTCGGTTTTTCCATTATTCTGTACCAGGCATTCCGGGTGCGCTACCCAAGGCTGTCCAACCTCTATATTGGTTTGCGGTTTGTAGAGTTTGGCATCATCGTCCTGTCCGAAATCAAGATGATGGCATTGGTGGGGGTCAGCCGCCAATGGGCGCAGGCCGAGCCCAATGCCGCTGAGTTCCTGCACTCCCTGGGCCAAGCCACCCTGCTGGAGTGGGAATGGACGACCTTAGTGTACATGATGGTCTTTTCGGTCAATGCCCTGTTTTTTTACGCCCTGCTGTTCCGCACCCGGCTGGCCCCGAGGTTTATCGCTATTTGGGGCGGGGCAGGCGCCCTCCTTGCCTTGAGTGCCCCCTTATTGCTGCTTTACGGCCAGCCATCGGGCGGCATGCTGCTCTACGCCCCCATCGGCCTCAATGAGCTTTTTCTTGCCATTTGGCTGCTGACCAGGGGCTTTTCCACTCCCTACCCGCCCGCCGAAGCTCAACGCGAAGGCGGGAACCTCTAAACCCTACCCCGCCCGCCATAGCCTAACGCGAAGGCGGGAACCTCTAAACCC
>CAZNSK010000066.1:0-33450 GCA_964575505.1 uncultured Phaeodactylibacter sp. | reverse complement strand
ACTAGTCCGAAATAGCACAGCGTATTTCACGCTTGGGCGCCCTGGTTTTACTGGATTTCTTCGGTTAGTCATTTCTGAAACACTCCACTAGTAGCACAACGGGTTCAGGTCGAAGTACCATCAGCCATAAGCGCCCTGTATCAAAAAGGAGGACCCCGGGCAACACATTGGTTACCCGGGGTCCTTTATTCCCGATTTTTACTGCTTAAACCCAAGAATGGCTAGACTAACTTGGCCATGTCCCGCACAAGAATCTTACCCCGGTTGAAGTAGATCAAATCAGATTTCTTGAGTTCATTCAGCACAAGGGTTACGGTTTGGCGGGAAGTACAGGTGATGTTGGCAATATCCTGATGGGTCAGAGAGTGCTTCAGCAGCATCTCATACCCGATTCTGCGCCCCCGCTTATTTACCGCGTCCTTGATAAACTCAATAATGCGGGTGCGGGCGTCTTTGAAAATAAGGGATTCTAATTTATCTTCTGCTCTAACCAGGCGGCCTCCGAAGAGGTTCATCACAGCAGTGCAGAGCTCGAAATTGCGCTGCATCAGCTTCTTCATATCGGATACCTTCAACTGGTAAAGGTGTACATCCTGCTTGAGCGCCTGAGCAAAATCCTTGTATTGGCGCTCCCCAATCAGGCCCAGCTCGCCGAACATCGCCGTGGGATGGATGAGTGACTTAATAATCTCTTTGCCATCCGACGAATGAGTGCCGATTTTAATCGTCCCTTTGGCTAGAAAATAAATATTCTCCGAGGCATCGCCTGGCATGTATACAAAGGAATACTTGGGTTTCACTTTGTATTCCATCATATCGGAAAGTAGCGCCTTATCCTCCTCTGATAAAACAGTAAACAGGGGGAAAAGGTCAATAAAGGATGATTTTGCTTCCGCGTTCATAACGTCTCATTTAAGGTAAAACTATCCGCAACAGTCGCCGCTTTTGGCTATGTATTTCGTATTTACACTAATAGAGACACTAAATATCAGGATCCCCCCTACACAAAAGAGGATTTTTTTTGGAAAGCACTGCCCACAGAATATTAATACCAGGGCTAATATTTAACGATCAGGGAGTCGCTGGAGCTGCTGAAGCCTGCAAACACCCCACGGCCGCCCTTGATATTATCATAGACGATGACGGGGTCAGATAGGGGCGTATCAGAAATGCCCTCCTGCCGACTCAGCGTGGAGAAGTAGCGGTAATAGGATTCTGAGACCGCCCGGAGTTCAATGATGAGTTTGCCGAGTTGAGTCCGGCTGGGCGCAAAGGAAAAGGATACGGGCAGCCGGCTGGTGATGAGCTTTCCGTCCTGCCCTTCGTCCTGTAGCAGTACCCCCCCTCCAATATGTGCCACCTGCAGGTTATTATTCATCTGATTAGAGAAAATAACCGGCCGGAGTTCTTCCTGCAGGTAGAAAGTATCCCCTTCCACTACTTCATAATCAATGAAGTGCTGCAACAAATTAATGTGGTAGTAATTCTTGACCATGCCTGGGTCTTCGAAGGCGACATTCAGGTTGTAGCTGACTTCTACATTGCTGCCGCCTTCCGGCACGAAAAACTGCAAATCTGAAATTTCCGAAGATACCAGTTGGATGGGCGTAGGGATCTGGCTCTGGGCGGAAACCGGATCAAATCCAGGCGCTTGCACTTTAATAGTGTAGGTGATGCCCACCTCAGGCTTAAAACTTCCGGCAGAATAAAATGGCAGATTGGAGCTTTTGTCTTTTTCTTCTGAGAAGTATAGGTCCGTGATAAAGGTTTCCCCCCGGTAAAGTTCAACAATTGCATCTTCAATGTAAGCAGGCGCCCCATCATCCAGTACGCTCCTGGAGGCAGAAACAAACACCTGCAGCTCCCGGTCGGGCGTAAAATTGCTGACGACCACCAGCTTGGCTGGCAAGGATTCAACCTGATCCACGCCGAAGGTCTTCTCACAGCTAAAGCCGGCTGCAAGCAGGAAGATTAGAACAAAAGGCAAAATAAATTTCCGGGGCATAAACTACAATTTAAAGGCATACGGACTTGGCAAATTTTTTCAAAAAAATTACCCCGCGCACAAAATTATATTTCAAGTCAGCTCATCATCTTAACCCGTTAGCCAGGAAGAAAGAACAATGCACCTTAAAATATAAGGCTTTGTCTGCGAATATACAATTAAAATTCCAAAGAATAGTTCAGGGCCGGGATGAGCGGCAGCAGCCATACGGGGTTAAACTCCCGCACTTCCCGGATTTCACTGTCATCACTTACATACTGCGTTTCCAGATTGTAATACAGTGGATTACGGCGGTTGTATAAATTGTAGACGCCAAAGTTCAGCACGTGCCGCACCTCCTCGGTATCGAGGTAAAAATTGACCCCCAGATCCAGCCGGTGGTACAGCGGCATCCGAAATTTATTCTTTTCGCCGTAGTCCACTACGCTAACGAGCCCTACGCCCGGGAGGAATACGTCGTAACGCCCCTGAGGGAGGCTGAAGGCGAAGCCGGAATTGAACGTCCAAGTCCCCGTTAGTTCTAACCAATCCTTAAAACGGTGTACTACGGCAAGCGAGAAGTTGTGCCGCCGGTCGTAGCGGTAGGGGTACCGCCGCCCATTATTGACCAGGGGGAAGCGCCGGTCGGCCCAGGCCAGGCCGTAACTTAGCCAGCCGGTCGTTGCCCCTGCCTTTTTCTCGAGTAATAGCTCCAGGCCATAGGCATTGCCTTCGCCGGCTGTGAGGTTGCGCTCCCAATTATTGAAAAACAGCGCCCCTTCAGAATAAGTAAGCAGGTTGCTCATCCGCTTTCCATAGACATCGGCGGTCAGACGAAACCGCTTGTCCAGCTGCCAGGAAGCCGCAACCCCAACTTGCCAGCTC
This sequence comes from uncultured Phaeodactylibacter sp., assembly GCA_964575505.1. Classification (GTDB taxonomy): domain Bacteria; phylum Bacteroidota; class Bacteroidia; order Chitinophagales; family Saprospiraceae; genus Phaeodactylibacter. The sequence goes on along the minus strand of CAZNSK010000066.1, from coordinate 30,581 downwards.
CGCTCAGGCCTAAGGTCGCCGGTGCTCGGTACCCAAAGGTCGTTGGGCAGCCCCAACGTGGAGTTGGAAAGCAAATGGACAAACTGCGTCATCTTGCTTAGATAGCCATTGATTTCCCAGTCCTCCCGCACCTCCCAGTTGAGCAAAAGGCGGGGCTGAAGGGAGGAGTAGGTTTTGCCATCCACGGCAAAGGCAGCCAGGTGAAGCCCTGCATTGAGGCGCACATTGGGGGCGATGCCCCAGTCGTTTTCCACATAAGCACCGTATTCGTAGGCACTGATGGGCCGGGACTCGAATTGAGGCTGGCTGACGGTATCCGTTTTTTCAATAAGCTCCAGCGACAGCAAGCCGGGTTCGAAGTCGTGATGGGTAACGCCCAGCCCAAAGCGCAAGAAGAGGTCAGGAGAAGGGCGGTAATCAAAGTCCATGCGCAGCCCCAGGTCGTTAATCTGGGAGCGGTACTGCCCCACACTGATGTAGCGGTCGGCCAGGCTGCCCGATTGGAGCGCCGTCAAAGAGTCGACCTGTTCGTAGTGAATACCTACATCCAACCCGCTATAAGAGACGGTCAGGCTGCCAAACAACTGATCACCGAACAGATGAGTCCAGCGCATAGACGCTACTGTATTGCCCCAGTTCATTTCCTCCAGGCTGCTTTGGTGCAAATAGAAAAGCGCAGGCTCCGGTGCAGAGTCATCCTGTGCCAGCAGCGTATCTGCGGATAACTCCCGGTTTTGGTAAGCGTCTTTCCCTTTGTAGAAGCTGAAATAGAGGTCATCCCGTTTGGAAAGGGTAAAATTGAGCTTGGCATTCAGGTCGTAAAAGTCGTAATCCAGGAAGCTTTGCCGTTCTGCTTCTTCTGAGCGGAGCGTCTCAGTAAGAGGCTGTAGGTACCACCCCACCAGGCTACGCCGCCCGGAAACAATAAAGCTGCTTTTGCCCTTTTGGATGGGCCCCTCCAGCGTAAGCCGGCCAGCCAGCAAGCCTACATTTGCTTCCGCGTCGTAATTCTGATTGTTGCCGTCGCGGGTGCGGATGTCCAGCACCGAAGACAGCCGCCCACCGTAGCGGGCAGGGAAACCGCTTTTGTAAAGGCGGGCACTTTTAATGGCGTTGGTGTTAAATACCGAAAAAAGCCCGGCCGCATGAGCGATATTATACACCGGCACCCCATCGATCATAATCAGGTTTTGCCCGTTGCTGCCCCCTCTGACATGCAGCCCATCGATACCGTCCGTGCCCGTTTGGATACCGGGCATCAGATGGAGGGTGCGCACCAGGTCTGCCTCTCCGGCTAAGGCCGGCAGCCGCTCCACCTCACTGATATCAAGATTAGCTAGGCCGCCCTTTTGCACCCATTCTGGAGGTAGGGCTTGCCGCTCCCCCACCACTTCAATAGGTTCCAAAAGCAAATCAGGGCTCAGGCGAAAGTCCATCCGTTGATTTTGCATCAGGTAAAATGCCCGGTGGTAGGTGCTGTACCCCACATAGGAAAAGTCCAGCTCCACCGGGCCAGCCGGCAAAGTAATGCTAAAGTACCCATACTCATTGGTCACTGTGCCTTTGCCGCTGAGGTGGTCGTATATATTGGCCCGGATTAGCCGCTCGCCGGTTTGGGCATCTTCCAGAACGCCATTAATGGTGAATTGAGCTTCTTTCGGGAGGTATAGGACCACCTGTTCCCCTATCTCCCGAAAGGCTAGAGGCGTATCAGCCAACAGCAGCTCGAGGGCTTTTTGCAGGGTTTGCCCCTGGAAATCGGCTGAGACCCGGCGTTCCGGCAGAATATCGTTGGAAAAAGAGAGGCGCAGGTTATTCTGATCCCCCAACTGGTACAAAGCCTCTTCCAAGACGATCGCATCAATATTTAGGTCCACGCGTTGCTGTAGCGTTGCTTGCGCCATGGAAAGCTGCCCAAGCTGCAACAGTAGCCCAATAAGAAGAAGTGGTCGTGGCATGAGGCCAAAGGGTGTTGAACAGGAGAAAATGTTCCCTGCCTATCAAAAACACACGCTTTTTATCTTTAATCAAACAGGCCTGCGCCTGAACAGTTGATTGGGAAAGCCTTTCTTTAAGGCACAGCAGACGGCTGCAAGAGCCCTGAATAGCCCAGTCAATCTAACAAATCAGGCGATCCGTAGATTGCCTGCCGGTAAATAGCGGGCGGATGCTTACCTTTGGGTGCATTTATACCAGCAACAATAAAAATTTCTAATATTAATGAAGCCATTTAAGCTTTTTGCGCTGTTAGCGGCCCCTTTCTTTGCAGCTAATTTGCTCTCTGCCCAGGCGGGGGGCCAGGCGCCCGAATTCCAAATTACCGCTGCCCAAACCGAAGCGCACCTGCGCTTTCTGGCCTCGGATGCGCTCCAAGGCCGGCGCACCGGCGAGATAGGCAACGATATTGCAGCTGTCTACATCGCTGCTCAGTACGCCACCTACGGCCTGCAGCAGGTGGAAGGGGCCGAAGGCTACTACCAACCGGTGCCCTTCGAAGCCATCACACCGCCCACTGAGGCCCGCATCAGCATCAACGATACCGAATACCGGCAAGGAGACAACCTGCTGGTCATGACCGGCAACCTGGAATCCACCAAAACACAAGCAGTCTTCGCCAACTACGGCTGGGTGGATGAAGCGGCCGGCACCAACGATTACGAGGACCTTGACGTAGAGGGTAAGCTCGTTTTCGTGCTGCCCGGCACTCCGGAAGGCAAAGACCCGCTTACCGTATTCAACTCTATGAGCAAAAAGCGGGACTATGCCAAGGCGCAGGGGGCTATCGGCCTGATTGAACTCTACCGCCTGCAGTTCCCCTGGCAATTTTTCTTGTCTTACTTCAATAAGGAAAGCCTTAACCTGGCCGATGATATGAAGACGACGGCGTCTAACCCGAACTTCGTCTATGGCTGGCTTCAGGAAGAGGACAAGGCCTTTTTCAACGAAATGAAGGACGCGCGGAAGACCAAGGTGGAACTCGCCAGCCAGGGCTATAAACGGCGCTCCACCACCTCCAACAACGTTATCGGCTTATTGGAAGGCTCCGACCCCGAATTGAAGGACGAATACCTCCTGATCACCGCCCACTTCGACCACGTCGGCACAGGCAAAGACGGTGGTTCGCCCTATACGCCTGAGGACAGCATCTTCAACGGGGCACGCGATAACGCCATGGGGACGACCGCCCTGCTGGGCGCCGTCCAGGCCCTGGCTCAGCAGCCGCCCAAGCGGTCAGTGATCTTCCTGGCAGTGACCGGGGAAGAAATAGGGCTGCTCGGCAGCAAATACTACGCAGATAACCCATTGATCCCAATTGACCAAACCATCTTTAACCTCAATACGGATGGTGCCGGGTACAACGACCCCAGCTATGTCTCCATCGTCGGGTACGGCCGTACGGGCACCGACCGGCTCGTAGAGGCGGGAGCCAATATCTTTGGCTTGGATGTCTTTCCTAACCCGGCGCCGGAGCAAAATCTCTTTGACCGGTCCGATAACGTATCTTTTGCTAAGATGGGCGTACCTGCACTGTGCTTCAGCCCGGGGCTGACCGCCTTTGATGAGGAAATCAGCACCTACTACCACCAGGCAGCGGATGACCCGGATACGATCGACTTTGATTACCTGCATAAATTCACTCAGGCCCTGGCGCGTACCGCCCGCCTGATTGCAAACGAAGACCAACGGCCGTTCTGGATATAGAGGGGGATAAATACGAAGAGGCTGGAAAGCAGCTCTACAACCGCTAAGCTATACCTTCGTCAAAAAAGCAATGGCCCTGTAGAAAGGCACTCCTTGATCAGGGGTGCCTTTCTTACCGGGGCTCCGTATCAGAATGCGCCTTCCCGACGCCGCCGGTCAGTTCTTTTTCAATAAGATAGCTATTGCGGTCAAAAGCCGTGCGGGAAATGAGCTCTGCCAAAAAACCGGATAAGAACAGCATGGTACCAATAACCATACAGGTCAGTGAGATGAAAAAGTACGGGTTGTCGGTTACCAGGATAGTCGGCAGGCCCTGGCTGAGGCGGTAAAGCTTGCTAATGCCGATGTAGCCGGCAGCTCCAAAACCAAGCAGGAAAATAACCATGCCCCACATGCCGAAAAAGTGCATGGGGCGTTTGCCAAACTTGGAAATAAAGATGACGGAAAGCAAATCCAAGGGGCCGCGGATGAAGCGCTCAATACCAAATTTAGTTGTGCCGTACTTACGCTCCTGATGCTGCACCACCTTCTCCCCTATCTTTTTAAACCCGGCCCATTTGGCGAGCACCGGGATGTAACGGTGCATATCGCCGTAGACTTCAATGCTTTTCACTACTGCATTGCGGTAAGCTTTGAGCCCGCAGTTGAAATCGTGCAGGTGGATGCCAGTCATTCGGCGGGCCGTCCAGTTGAAAAACTTGCTGGGCAGGTTTTTGGTAAGGACCGGGTCGTATCGCTTTTTCTTCCAGCCCGATACCATATCGTACCCTTCTTCCGTAATCATGCGGAAAAGCTCAGGCAATTCCTCAGGTGAGTCCTGCAAGTCAGCGTCCATAGTAACCACCACATCGCCCTGCACAGCCGCGAACCCCCGGTTGAGGGCTGCCGACTTCCCGTAGTTGCGGCGGAACTTGATCCCACGGACGCAGGGGTTTTGCTCAGCTAGCTGCTCTACAACCCGCCAGGAGCCATCCCGGCTGCCATCGTCCACAAAAACAATCTCGTAGGTATAGCCATGGCCTTCCAGCACACGCCGGATCCAGGCCTCCAGCTCCGGCAGCGACTCTTCCTCGTTAAATAAGGGGACAACGATTGATAAATCCATGAAACAGCTTGTCTTCTTTCAAATACGAACGCGCGCCGGGGATAAAAAGATGCTACCCGGCGGGCGCTTAACGTCGGCTGGCCAGCCCGGCAATCCCGAGCGCAATAACGAAATAGCCAATCAGGCTCCTCGCATAGGTTAGCAATGTATTCTGCCAACCTACTTTCAGGCCGTCGCCCTCCAGGGATTCGTTAAATGCTTCGTATTGCTCCTCCGAGATCATCGACCGGCGGGCTTCTAGGGTGGTGCGCATGACCGACCGCTGCACCGCTTCCAGCTCCGGGTCAATCAGGCCATGCAAAAGATAATAGTAGAGGTAGTATACCAGGTTGGCGGCCACAAACACGGTAAAGCCCACTTTCAGAGCTTGCTGAAACTCGATCTTCGCCCCGATAGCTTGCCGCTCATCATCCACTGCCTTCCAGGCCACCGCCAGGTAGAGGCCCACCGTTGCCCAGTTGAGAAATGAATTGAAGATCAATTCCTTGTTGATAAAATAAAACAGCAGGTAGATACCCACGGTAATTCCACCTGCTATCAGGCCGTATTTAACGCCTCTGTTTTGCTTCAGCATAGTTCCGGTTTATAGAGCAAAGATATAACCCGGAACCAAAAACCTGGCAGCCAGCCACCTTTAATTAGGCCTCCTTCTTAAGAATAGCGCCCAAAATCAGGGAGAAAATCACGCCAGCCAAAAGCGCCCCTAAGCCGCCAAAGACCGACAGCATCGCCGGGGTCATCATCCAGCTTACGTACTTCATTGCCTCATCGGCTTCTCCCTCCGTCATGCCTTGCTGCTCAATCATCTGTTCGCGGCTCATTTCCGTCATGGTATCAATCAGGCTGGGTTCAACAAAAGCAAAGAAAATATACCCCCATAGCGCCGAAATAGAGGCAATCACCAAGGAAACAATAAAGCCGACGTAAAAACTACGCCCAAAACTGATGGCCCCGCCCAGTTCCTGGTCCCGGTGCTGGCGAATCGCCATAATAATAGCTGCAATCATAACGCCCCAGGTGGCAATATTAGATAGCCAATTGCTACTTGAGCTCTGGCCGGTATAGTCGACCATGCCAGCCAGGTGCATCACCAGGCCGATGGCGATCAATACCAGCCCCGCCAAGAAACCATGCCGGCTTGCAGTAGGCCAAGGAGACACTTCCGTAGGGTCGATTGCTTCATTAGGGTTGTCAAGCGTACTCATGGATCTAATGGTTAAAGTTGGTGAATAAACTTCAATATCGCTCATTTGAAGTACTCTCGCTGGATTTTTCTATGAATGCGCGCTAACAAACGACTGATTATTATTGATCACTGCCCATACACGGCCACGCAACTGCTCCCCCAGCACAGGAGAGTTGAAAGACCGGGAGTAGACCCGGCTGCGGTCGTAGGCCCAGGTTGCCTCAGGCTGGAAAAGTGTCAGCTCCGCCGGCGCCCCCTTTTCCAGCTTGAGCAAGGGCAAACCCAAAATACGCCTGGGGTTATACGCTATCTTTTCGACCAATAGCTCATCCGTGAGCCATTCGCTAAGGTGGGTCCGGCACATCGCATAGAGGGTTTCCAAACCAGTTGCCCCAAAATCGGCATAAGGGAACTCCAGCTTTTTGGCTTCTTCCTCCAGCGGTTGGTGGTTGGAGGCGATGATGTCAATCGTGCCATCCAATACGCCTTCCCGGAGCGCCTGCCGGTCGGCTGCACTGCGCAGGGGGGGCAGCACCTTAAAGTTATTGTCGAAGCCAGCCGTAGCCTCGTCTTCGTAAACCAGGTTCATCACCGCCACGCTTGCCGCCACCTGCAAGCCTTTCGCTTTTGCTTCCCGGACCATCTGCACGGTGCCCGCAGTTGAGACGTTAGCGAGCAGCAGGCGGCTGCCGGTGTACTCCAGCAACTGCAAATCGCGGCGGGCCATTACCTCTTCTGCAATTGAGGGGATGCCGGGCAAGCCCAATGAAGTGGAAACCCGGCCCTCATGGATTTGCCCGCCGTGGCGGAGCTGAGCATCCAGAGGTTGGTTCACCACAACTCCACCGAACGCTTTGACGTAGTATAGGGCTCTCAGCATCACGCCGGTATGCTGCAGCGCGTCGGGCCCATCGGTAAACGCTACAGCCCCGGCCCGCTGCATATCGATCATTTCCGTAATCTCCTTGCCGCCGCAGCCCAGGGTCAGCGCCCCCATCGGGTAAAAATTGACCAGCTTGCCCTCTGCGTTTTTACAAATGTACTGCACCCCCGATTTCGAATCGATGATGGGGTTGGTATTGGGCAGGGCCACCACTGCCGTATAGCCTCCTGCGGCCGCCGCTGCACCGGCCGTATGCAGGGTTTCCCGCTGCTCCAGGCCCGGGTCGCCAACCTGTGCCCCGACATCCACCCAGCCAATGGAGAGGTGCAGGCCTTCAGCTTCCAGTATTTGCGGTTCATTTCCGGGATCCAGGCTTTCGCCAATGGCCTGGATGTAGCCTTCCCGAATCAACAGGCTGCGCACCTGCTCGTGGTGAGGGCTGCCCGGTGCAACGATCGTGGCATTTTTGATAAAGAGGTCCATTTGCGTACTTGGTATTAATTGACCGGGTACCACCGGTTGTTTTTAAACAAATAATTCGGCCCTTGCCGGTAAAGCTCTGCGACTTCGTGGCGGATCAGCAACTCATCCACATACAAGGGCGCTGCTCCAATTTCGTTATTGGTGACCCACCAACGGATATGGCTGTCTGAACGCTGCGGGATAAACCGCATTTCGATGAGGGCCCATCCATTGCTGTCCAGCGTTTTGAAGGCTTTGAACACCTGAGTGGCCTGATGCTGCAGGGTTTCTCCGGTTTCCGGGTCGTATTCCTCAATGTGCACCTGGCTGGTGGACAACCGGTCTACATCCACATATACCCAGGCGGAAAAAGTGTACCAACCGGTAGCGTATTGCCGGGGAATTCGGCCATCGAAGAGCACATTCTCCTGCTGCACCTCGCCGGCATAAGCCCCGCCACCCCGATAGTAGCGTTCCGAAGTTAAGGTATCAAAACTTTGGTAGTAAAAATTCAGCGTGGAATCCCGGGATAAAAACCCACCCACAGGATAGAGTTGTGCGCTGTCGGCCTTCAGGGTATAGGCTATGTCGCGCACCCGGGCTTCGATGCGCTCCTCAAATACCTCCAGCGGCAGGCGGTAGAGGGCGTACTGCTCATGCTCATACAGCAACTGCGTGCCTTCCAGCATATGGCCGAACCGGCCTTTCTGTTCTTTGAACTGATGCTTGCTTACCACTAGCAACAGCGGCTTGCCATTAGGATAGTCTTCCAGCACAGCGGGCACACGGTAAGGCTCGTGTACCAATTGCAGCTGCCGGAGCCCCTGCCCTCTCGAAGTCCGGGTCAATGCAGCCCCGGTGGTGGGCAGCCCCGACTGCATGCCCAGAATTAGGGTTAAGGGGGTAATGGTGCCGCCATTCTCATACCAGAAATTATCCGTTCCCAGGTTGAAGTAAGGCAAAGGCACCGTAGCCTGGAATTCCCGGTAGTCAATACCCGGAAGGTCGGTGTACTTCTGCCCGGGCTGCAACTCCCGGATTTCGTCCAGCCGCAGGTCAGGGGCCGTGGCAGAATGGTAAGCTTCAAAGCCAAGCAGCGCCAAGGCACCGATACCGACGGCCCAGCGCCAGGCAACCGGGCTACGCTCCACCCAGGCCCAAAGCTCTGTAAAAACAATCAGGTTGATAGCATAGTAAAAAGGCCAGTTGAAACGGCCCACGGACCGGAATTGCTGATAGGGGCCGGTATAATCGAGCAAACCGCCCAGGCCCGGTATGGTAAAGGGCAAACCAAACGACAGAAACAAGAGTACCATACTGGCTAGCAACAACTTATTGAGGAAAGGCTGCAGCCCGCCCCCCGCCTGCACAAAGGGGCCCCGAAACCCACTGCGTACCCAACGCACCAATAGCACTAGGAAACCGATAAGCGCAACCAGGCCAATGTACCCCTTGCCCTCAAAGGAACCTTCCTGTATGGGAATAACTTGTTCGTGCACCCACTCGAAATAAGGCATAGCCGTAGAGGCCACGATATCTTCCCATATGGCATGGAAGTGGAAGAAGCCCCAAGGCCGGGCTGCCCGGTCAGCAATTGGATTGTCGTGGTACATCCAAAAGTAAAAAAACAGCAGCGGGGGCCCAATTTGTACGCTGTAGTGCAATAGGTAGCGGAGCAGCCGGTGCCCGGTCGGCTTCCGCAAAAAGCCAAACAGGAAGTAAAGCGATATCGTCATCGCCATAATGGCGAAGTAATAAAAGTGGATAAGGGGAAACACTGTCAGCGCTACCGCCATCCACAGGCTGTATTTCAGGCTGTGCATCTCCTCCAACCGGATGAGCAGGTAAAACAGGATAGGGAGCACCTCCAAATGAGACAATCCATAGTGGGCGGCAAATCGGTAAACCTGGGGCGACAAAAACACAATGCCCAGGCTGCTGGCCACGCCCCATAGCGGAGCTACCCCCAGCTTCAAAAAACACAAATACAGAAAATACGCCCCGAGCAAAATACCCAACAGCAAGGAAAAATGCACAATAGCCCGCGTATATCCGGTGATATCCACGATGTGGTCACTAATCAACTTAATGCCTCCGGAAATCAGGGGCTGAGTGACAGCGGCCGAAGCGTGGTCGCCGTAGGGGTAATTCATACCTTCAAAGTAGGTATAGGAGCTGTCGTGGCGGGCGTGGTACTCAATATTGGTATAAGCCTTCAGCCCGTCGGCGTAGGGCTCGATGACCTTGCTGTTGGGCGTCGCAAAAAAGTCCGGAAAGCGCAGCCAAAGCAGGGCGATCCCTAGCAGTACAATAGCCAAGCGGCCAAGATTTGGGTCAGAAAAGCGTAGCTTCATGATGGGCGGCGATCCTGTTTTGCAACAAAAGTACGTTTTTGGAAGGAATTGCAGGCAGTCGCCCGCATGGAGTCCGGTCAACAAATCTCAGGTGTAACCTCTAAGCAATAGCCGCCTCGAAGCAGATACTGCCTCTGCCGATGCACCTAAACGTGGACCAGCGGGATTCCCATTTCCCTTTCCACAGGCGATGGACTAGCGGCCCCAGCCCACAGATTCGCTTAAATGCCTATTTTTACGGCAGTACACAGGGCGGGCCTGGGTCAGGCCGCCACTTTCCAAATGTAATTAAACCTAGGCAAAATAGATTTGAAACGCCAAACTCCGCCTCTAACCCGGCCTTCCTTCACCATCAAGGCCCTACTGCCGATCGCCCTGTTGTTGCTGAGTGGCTATCTGCTCATCGACCGATGGGGCGAAGCGTTGTACTATGGAGACAGCAACAGCTACTACCTCCACGTCGTCTCGTTCTGGATCAACCAGGATGTGGGCGATTACGAGGCTACTATCAGCAGCCTGCAAGCTGCTAACCCCGGATCGCCGGACCCCCGGGAGGACAAATACGGCATCCGGCTCACCGATCGGGGGCGCCGCTACATCAAATACACCCTTGGCGTACCCGTCATGGAAACGCCTTTTTTCTGGCTGGCCCATCTCTACGCCCGCCTCGACCCGGCCTACCCGGCTGATGGCTGGAGCCGCCCGTACTTGCTTGCCGTCAGCCTTTCAACAATAGTTTATCTGCTCCTGGGGTTTTACTTGCTCGGGCGGGTGCTGTTGCGTTGCTTCAGCCAGCGGGTAACGGGGCTGGTGCTCCTCACGCTGGCTTTTGCGACCAATGTATTTTACCATGCCACCTATGTGACCATGGCCCATGGCTTTTTGTTTTTCGACTACTGCCTGCTCCTCTACCTGACAGAAAAGTACTACGCCCGCCCCAGTCGGCTAAAAGCGCTGGGCATTGGGCTGGTGGTGGGGCTCATCACCCTTACGCGGGTCCCGGAAGTGATCAGCCTCCTCCTGCCCCTGCTTTGGGGCGTCCGGGGCTGGAGAGGCATTCAGGAGCGCTGGCACTTTTTTCGCCGCCGGAGTAGCCACTTAATGCTGGCCGCCCTGGGCTTGCTTTTAGCCTTCAGCCCTCAGTTGAGCTACTGGTACTACGTCAGCGGGCAGCTCTGCTTCAACCCTTACGAAGGGGAGGGTTTCGATTTTTTGCGCCCCATGGTTTATAAAGGCTGGTTCGACTTTTCCAATGGCTGGCTGATCTACACGCCGGTGATGCTGCTGAGCCTGGTGGGCCTCTTCCGCCTGCCCAAGGCCGCCCCCGGCCGCCTCCTCCCCATTTTGGCTTTTGTGGGGCTGCATGTGTATATCCACTATTCCTACTACGCCTGGACTTACTTTCCTGGTTTGGGGCAACGGCCAATGGTTGAGGCTTATCCGGTGCTTGCTTTTGGGCTGGGCGCCTGCTTCGCGCCCATCCTGCGCAAGCGATGGGCGGCGGTGGCTTTGCTGGCAGCTCTGGGCTTCTTCACCTGGCTTAACCTCTTTCAAACCTGGCAAATGAGGAAGGGCATCATCTGGCCAGAGCGGGGCAATACCGCTTTTTACCTGGAAACTTTTGGGATGCTGACGCCTACCTGGCACTCTATGGTCGCTTTCGACACCAAGGAACGGCAACCGGATACAGCCGCATTGCAACGCCAGGCATCCCTGTACCACTCAGGGTTTGAGGAGCCCGGTGCCCCCCACCGGTCGGCCGCCGCTGCCCACCGCGGACAGGCAGCGCTGCAGCCGCCGGAGCACGATTTCTACCTTACGGAAAGCCTGGCCATGCCCTCCGCATCGCCCGGCGACTGGCTCCGCATCAGCCTGTGGGCGTACATACGGGCAGCTGACCAAACCTGGAACCGGGACGAGGGGCCCCTCCTTTTTGCAGAATTGGTGGATGAAAACGGGAAGCGCCGCAAGCGGCGGCTAATGCGCCCGGTATCTTACATTGGGAATGAAAAGTACTCTATCTGGCACGCCGGCAAGCCCGGCCAATGGGGGGAAGCTGCCTTTTTCTTCCGCCTGCCCCGCGGTTTCGAACCAACCTGGCAGCTAAAGCTATACTCGCGCAACCCGGCCGGCCAAACGGCCTTTCTGGATGACCTGCGGGTGGACCACTATGTGCCTTAAACTTTCCAAAAGCGGAGCAGCAGCACCTCTGCGCCCAGGAACAGCAAAGCCAGGATCAGGCACCAACGCCACAGGGTAACGCCCTGGCTCCGTTCCTCAATCGTAGCCGTCAGGACTGCGTTGTCGGAAACGTTGATCAGGTTGGCAAGGGGGCCTACGTATTCGGAGAGCTCCTCCGGGCTGTAGTAGGTCAACGCGGACTCCCGCCGGTCGTAATTAAAGGCGTAGGTCGCCAGGATATCTTCCGGTTGCAGGAACAAATCGTAGTACCCGGCATCTTCGATCTGCTGGCCGGCATTTAAATACACCTTTGCCCCGATAATGCGCTGTTCCGGGATAAACTCCTCGGCTTCTCCCTTGAGCTTGTAGACAATATCGCTGCTCGTGGCATCGTGGGGCGCCACAATGGTCGCGTTTTGGCCGATGGTGTAAGATAAAGCCTGCCCCTGACGGGACGAAATGGCCATCTTAAATAGCATAGGCACGAAGATTTCCCCATTGCGCACCAGGCCGCTGTAGGCTTCGTCCAGGGGGGCGGCACTCAAGTAAAGGTTGCCCTGCCCCTTCTGGTAGCGGGCCAACAGGACAGCGCCATCGCGGTAGGAAAGCAGGGGCTCTTCGCCCCGGTTGGCGTAGTTGCTCAGTGAAAAATTGCCCTGGGTGGCAGGCAGTTTCAAATTGGCGGAGCGGTTCTCAAAGACGTCGTTGAAGACAAATGCTTCGGTATTGATTTGCCCAACTTGCCGCGGCTGTTCCTGAAATTGCTCCAGTTCGTTGGCCGGAAAGCCAGTCAGGAAGCGGCGGTAGGAGGCCAAATCAGCGTTGCGCCCAGGGAAAACGGTAAGGTTGCCGCCATTCTCTACATACTGCTGCAACTCGAAGGCCAGCCCCGAAGAAACGGCTTGCAAATCATTGGTGACGATAAGGTCGTAGTTGCCCAGCTGAGAATAATCCAGGGCCTGGCTGGGCAGATTGTCCAGCTCAAAATTACTGACCCCGCCGAAGGCAGCAGTCAGGTAGCGGTTGGGCTGGCCTTCATTGATAGCCAGTACGCGGATGACCTCCTTCACATTAAAGGCAATGTGATAATTGTCATCAAACTGTATAGGAAAGTCGGTGATGTTCAGCCGCGCTTCGTGCCAGCCTGTACGCTGAATCGACACATTGATGGTGTCCACTACAGCCGACCCCGCAGGCACAGACAGGGTGCCCACCGGTTTATTTTCACCCTCGTGGCGAATCGACAAGCGGACATTCTCGGCGGTTTCTTCCGTCAGGTTGCGCACCCGGACGACCAAAGGGTTGGGCTGATTGGGCATGGGCACCGGGTTGATGAACCAAGCCGAATCAATGCTGATATTTTTCTCTTGCACGGCCTGCAGGGGCACCAAATTAAGCTCCAGGGTGGTGTCTTCCACCCCCTGTATGTCCGTGATATTCTGTTGAAAGTCAGAAATCTGGTAGACCACCTCATGCTCGGCTTCCGCTGTGCTCAACGCCTGCTGCTGCCGGGCCAGGACGGCCGAGAGCTGTCGCACCGCCGGCCCGGCTTTGATCTCTTCGATCAGGCCCAGCGCATCTTCCTGGGAAACCATCCGTTGGTGCCGCCCTTCAAAGTCGTTGGTGAGGATTTGAAATTCGTCGGTGGGCGCGTAGGCCTTTACGATTTCCCGGGCCCGCTGCTTGGCTTTTTCCACCAGGGGCACATCCTGGCTCAATGCCTGCATGCTGAAGGAATTATCGATAAACAGGCTGACCGCTTTGTTACCTTGCTGCACTTCGGCCTCTTCTTGCGGGATGAATGGTTGTGCAAACGCCAATACCAGAAAAGCAACGGCAAGCAAGCGCATCAAGAGCACAAGGAGGTTGCGCAGGCGGGAGCGGGCACTGGTCTCCTCTTTCACTTCCCGGAGAAAGCGCACATTCGTAAAGTACACCTTTTTGAACCGGCGGAAATGAAACAGGTGGATAATTACCGGAATGGCTAGTGCCGCCAGCGCAAACAAAAAAGCAGGGAAGAGAAACTGCATATATTTATTGGGTTGCTATTGGTTTGTTTTTCACCTATATTCAGAGTGGACATTTTCCACCTTTCAAGAACGCGAATTTAGGCATAAAGTTATAGCCAAACAAAATAGTAATTGCTGTCTGCCTGATTACGCTTCAATACCTATATCATCATGAAAAGAACCATTAACACGCTTTTGCTACTCCTGCTCCTGCTCCCACTGATGCACGCCCAAATCGCGTACCGGGCCGGCACCCTATCGCTAAACAACCCCTCCCAGGGTATAGCCCCGCAGCTGGAGGCTACAGTGCAGCTCATCTCCCCCACTGGCAGCCCTGCCGCAGACAGTATTGCGGTGTACTGGGGAGATGGGACTTCGGGCTTCCTGCAATTATTTGCCTCTGTAGCGATAGAAAATGACGAAACCCAGCATACCTACACAGGCACTCACGTTTTTCCCGCCCAAGCGACTTACAATGTGACAGTGCCCCCTTGTTGTTTTTCAAATGAAATCAGCAATGTAGCCGACAACAACCCTATTTTTCTGGAAACCGATTACACCTTTCTGAACCCCCAAGTTCAGGGCGTCAATTCGCGGACCCCAGTGCCTCTCGAACTGACCGAAGGAGAGGCGGCCGGCGCACCGATCCAATTCAACCCCAATGTAGTTGATGAGGACAACGACTCCATAGCCTACCAACTGATCAACCCGGGCCTGGATTACTATACGCCACCCAATGAATCGGACCCGGGCGGAATTGGCACAATCACCATCGACTCTATTACCGGCGATATCCACTGGGACAGCCCATCCCTGCCCGGGGAGCGCTATGTACTGCCCATTCAGATCCGGGAATATCGCAACGGTATTTCAATTTCGACTACGGTGGTGTGGCATGGCATCGAAATCGGGAACCTGTCTGCCCTGTCCCCGGTCCGGCCAGCGGGGCTTCAGCTCTTTCCCAACCCTACAGCGGGTGCGCTGCAGATCAGGATAGCTACACCCGAGAACTGGGCTGCAACCTTGTTTAATGCGCAGGGGCAGCCCGTACAGCACTGGCGCGCGATCCCATCCGATGGACAGCTACAGCTACCCTATCCCGGCGGTGTATATACGCTAAGGCTAGCATCCGGTACGCGGGTATGGGCCGAAAAAATCGTTATCGCCCGGTAATGGGATTAATCCCGCCAAAGAAAAGGGAATAGCGCCAGGGCAACGCCCAGCAGCAGGAGGTCGATGGCGACCAGGATCATGACATCTTTCTCGATTCCGGTATCCCGCATCAGCCGCAGGGCATTGGAGGAGAGCTTGATGAGCGTCAACAGTATAGGAATGACGAGCGGAAAGCCCAGGATCGCCATCAGGGTGGCGCTGTTATCCGCTTTGGAGGAGATGGCGGACACAAAAGTGAAGGTGATGGAGAAACCCGTTGCTCCCAGAAAAATCACGCCAAAGAACTGGGCAGTTTCTTTGACTGGATTGCCAGCCACGAAGCTGAAGCCCAGCCAGGTCAGCAGGCTCAGCAGGCTTAGCAGGAGGATGTTGTACAGGATTTTGGACAGCAGGATGGCTGTTGGGTTGACCAAAGTATAGTAGTAGAGCTCCCGGGCGCCGTTTTCCTGAACGAAGCTTTTGACGACGGCACTAATAGAAGCGAAAAGCACGATCACCCAGAATAGGGCGTTCCAAACGTCAGGGGGCACGCGCTGAAAAGACGAATAGACAATAAAGATCGTCGAAAACACGTACAACAGTATACCACTGATAGCGTAACTGGAGCGCAGCTCCAGGCGCACATCCTTGCGCAAAAGAAAAGCGACTTCTTTCAGGATTCCCATGGGCCGAAGGTAGGGAATTTGGGCTTGAATGCCTATCTTTTGCGCCCCAAGACAACCGATTCGAAGAGGTAGCTATTTAGTGTATAGCTACAAAGGGTCCGCAATTATGCTGAGATTACTATCCCTGACAATACTGGCCACTTGCCTGGGCATTTTCCGGAGCCTTCCGGCGCAGGCACAGCTTCCCAAAGCCACTGTACCGGAAAGCAACCGCTACTTTACTATCAAGGCAGCACGGGGGGATGGCATATATGCCCTTATGCGGCGGTACGACCTGGACCGCAACTCCTGCAACTTCAACAAGTTTTACACCCTCAACAACCTGAAAAAGAATGCCCACCTTATTGTAGGGCGCACCTACGAACTGCCCATCCTGATCTACGATTTCAACGGCCGCACGATCCGCTCCACGATAGGCATTGACGATTGGAATACGGCCGTCCGTATCCAGGACTACAATGAGCGTATGCTCGATCAGCAACAACGGGAAACCTCCTTCAATGAAGACCGGGTGCTGTGGGTGCCCTACCACGAATTGTACTGCCCGGAGCCTGACCTCAAAATCCCCCAGCCCGCTAACCGCTTGCCGGAGGAAGCCGCAGACAAGTCGGGTGGGGGCAACCGCCGCTTCCCCATTTTTGGCCCAAAGCACGCCTACACCCCACTGGCCAGCACTCAACTAAAAGGCAAGGTATTCTACGTAGTGAGCGGGCACGGCGGCCCCGACCCCGGTGCCATTGGCCGGCGCGGCAAGTACAGCCTTTGCGAAGATGAGTACGCCTACGATGTAGCCCTCCGGCTTTGCCGCAACCTCGTTGCCCACGGCGCCACTGCTTACATGATCATCCGGGATGCGGATGATGGGATACGGGGCGGCAAATTCCTGGACTGCGACAACGATGAAGTAGTCTGGGGCAACCTCAAAATGATGCGGCAGCAAAAGCCGCGCCTGTTCCAGCGCTCCAATGCCATCAACGAGCTTTACGAACAGAACAAAAAAGCGGGGGTAGCAGAACAAACCACCATAATAGTACATGTAGACTCCCGAAACCGGGGAGAGCGCAAAGACGTCTTTTTCTACTACCACCCCAGCAGCTCCGAAAGCAAAAGCATCGCGCTCGACCTGCAGCGTGCCCTGCGCCGGAAGTACCGGAAATACCGCGCTAACGGGCAGTACCACGGCACCGTCACGCCCCGGGATTTGCATATGCTCCGGGAGACCCAAACGCCTTCAGTCTATATTGAGTTGGCTAATATCCGCAATAAATCGGACCAGCAGCGCATCATCCTGGAGAGCAACCGGCAAGCCCTGGCCGATTGGTTATTGGAGGGGATTTTGAAATGAAGGGCTCTGTGCACTTGACAGCTCCGGCCATTCCGGCTCGAAGGAGTCCAAGGCATCGTAAATAACCCGGTGGATGCGCTCCCGTACTTTCAGCTTGAAGAGCTTGCGGTTATCGCGGTTGGGATGCACGCGGTTGGACAGGAAGATATAAACCAGTTCCTGTTCCGGATCGACCCACACACAGGTACCGGTGAAGCCAGTATGGCCGTAGGTATGTTCACTGATAGCTTTGGGGTAACCGCCCTCTTCGATGTCCTGCTCTTCGGGTTTATCAAAGCCAAGGCCACGGTGATTGCCATGGTCGGCACTGGTAAAATAGGCGATGGTCGCTGCATCGAGGTATTGCTGCCCGCCGTAGTGGCCGCCATTGAGCAGCATCTGAAACAGTACTGCCAGGTCCCCGGCATTGCTGAAAAGCCCGGCATGACCAGCCACCCCCCCAAGCAGAGCAGCCGTTTCATCGTGCACGAAGCCATGCACCAACTGATGGCGCCAACGGTAATCCAATTCGGTAGGCACCAACACCTCTGGCTGATAACGCAGGCGGGGCCTAAAACTGGTATAACGCAAGCCCAGTGGTTCGTAAAACCTTTCCAAGGCCAGAGTGTCCAGGCTTTTGCCCCCGAGGGCTTCCAGCAGCCGTTGCGTCAAAACGAAGTTGGCATCGCTGTAACGGTAACGGGTCCGTCGCGAACGCAGGCGTTGCATATCTTCCCATATTTCGCCGTGATGCCGGGTGGAAAAGTAAAAGCCATCCGCTACCGGGATCGCAAATTCGGCAGATTGGCCCCTGCAAAAGTAGGTGGAACAATCATCATTCCGGTCGCTGCGTGCCAGAAGGTAAGGTATGACCGGCAGGTGAGGCTGCAAACCACTTTGGTGGGTCATCAGCTTTCGGATGGAAATATTGCGCAGGCGGGACCGGCGCGGCAATTCCAGGTGATGGCGCAACCGGTCCTTTATCCGGAATTTTTCTTGCTCATACTGCTGCATAGCTACCAGCGTCGTAGCGGCAATTTTGGTAATTGAGGCAACGTCGTAGAGGTCTGTAGGCTGCACGGGCTGTAGCGTATCGTAGGTATGGTAACCAAAAGTTTTATCGTAAATCACATGCCCCTTCCGGGCCACCAGCACCTGCGCCCTGGGAATCGCTTTTTCGTCAATTGCGGATTTCACAATGGCATCAATGCCTACCAGTTTTTCTGGCAAAACCCCTGCTTGGTGGGCTCCGCCGAATGACAGGCGCACGGCAGCTGTCTTTTCGCCCTGCCCCATGAGGAATTCCGGGCTGTAGGTAATTGGCAAGCGGCCTTCAGCGGCAATGCCCCCGAATAACAACTGAGCGGTGAGCTTCTTTTCCATATCGCTGTTCCCAAATGCCTGCACCACTACCTGATCGCGGCTAAGGCCCTGTAGGTTAACCGGGTGCCCAAGATTGACCACAATGACGGCTGCCCGCTTTCTGAATTGCTCCAGCTGCTGGTAATCCGCCGGGCCTAGCCTATGTTGGTCGAGCAGGACAATAAGCCGTTCCGCAGCCGCAGCTTCCGCCCAGGTGTGCACCACCCTGTAATCGCTGTACTTCCCGAATTGTTTCTCAAAATGGCGGTCGAAAGCGGTATTGGGCAAATGCAAGATGGCCCATTTTCCCTTGCCGGCAGCCAGGGGCACCTGCCCGCCCGGATTAGCAGCCAAGACCAGGGAGGCGGCATAAGCACGCTGCTGCCAATACCTCCAGTTGGGAGACTGAAAGTAGGCTTCAGTAGACAAACCCCGGGGGGTATCTTTTGTATTTGCCCCCGCAAGAGAAGCCTCGAGTGCAGGCGGCGTGGGCGTATCTGCAGCTGGTTGTTGTTCCGCCCAGGCCCGGGCGCTTAGAATACGACCGACCTTCTGGTCAAGGACCGCCTCATTGAGCAGCCCCTTTCTCAGGGCCCGCCGCAGGGCTTCCATGACCTGCGCATAGTTCGCCGTGCTGATGGCCAGCAAATCCGCATCGGCGCTGAGCGCGGCGGCCACCTGCTTGGGCGAAGCGATTTCTGCAACCAATACCCCCCCGAATTGCAGGTCCCGGCGAATGCGGTATGACAAGCGGGCATTCAGCGGTTCTTCCAGCCATTCGGCACCCAGCCAAAGGCCGCCCAGCCCGGCTTCCACCAATTGGTTATGGTAGGCGCGCGCTTTTGCGTAAGCTTGGGTCGTATCAGCTTGCAACAAGCTGCGGTCCACAAAGGGGGCAGCAAACGCCAGCCGGTTGGCCTCGCTCATTTGATTAATAAACCGCAACTGGGCTTTGACCCGAGCGCCGGGTAAAGCGGTGGCCCCGCCTTCCATCCCATACCCAGGGATGCTCAGCCAGCTTAGCCCGAGAGCGGCCGCTTGTTGCTGATAAGCTTCCAGCAAACGGTGGTTCAGGCTGTCGTCGCCCATCGCCTCTACCGTCGATAAGAGCGGCAGGGCATGTTCTGCTCCGAACAGATGATTGGCCATCCGCCCGGGTGCAATCCCAATAAGGGGCGGGAAGGCCTCAGGAGCCCGTGCCAGGGCGCGCAACCGGGGAAGGTCAGCCACTGCCGCTGACGTGAGCAGGTATCCAGATGCTTCCGGCACCTGCCCGCTGATCAATTCGGGGGCTGGTGTTTTAAGCAGTAGTAAATGATGGAGTTTTTGTTCTGAGGAAAGAGAAGCAATGCGTTCCGGCAAGCCTCCCGGCGCGATTTGAAGGAAAGGGGCTAAGCCTGGCAGCTCAACCGGCGGCTGCGGATCCTCCGAATGGCAGGAGAAGCCCAGCAAAAGTATACCTACAAACAAAATCGCTCTATTGATCATACCGAAATATCATGAAACTGCCAACGCTTATTTTAATGTACGCTAAAGGCAAGCAATAAGTTTCCACTACTTAATATAAACGCAAAACAGGGGCTCAAAGTCGTTAATAAAGGTTTAAGAGTGGTTTATTCCTCTTCTTCCGCTACCCGGGGAAGCTTCGGCTGGGGCTCACCTTGCAGCAAAACGCTGGCCAGCCTGCGCGCCTGCAGCTCGGGGTTACGCCACCAATCCGGGGAGGCGATATTTTCCAGCGTAACCCCTTCCGCTTGCAGGGCTTGCCGCCGCTGGGCTTCCCAGGCGTAGCTGGTATCAGGGGTATGAGCCAGAAAACCATCGGTTAAAAGTGCAAAGCGTTGTGTGTAACCGGGCAACGGCTCAATGGCTAGCGGAGGCACTTCCAAGCGGTGCCTTTCTGAGAGCTGCAGCCGTCCGGGACTCAGGTAGGGCCGCAGGTAGCTGCTCACCTGGCGCAACAAAGTATAGGGGGGCGCAAAATCCGGAGCTTGTTCAAAAACATCTGCGTACCGGGCCGTCAACTGTTCGATCTGAGGGATATCACGGCGGGCGCAAGCGCTCAGGTAAGCCAGAAACGCCGGTAACCGCTGATGGCGGTCTGCCTTGGCGCGGGCTTCTTCCAACCAATCTGATGGGAGGGAGTTGAGCACCCATATTTGCTGCTGGGCGCTGCTCATCAGGGCTTCGATACGCTGCTGTGCCTGTGCATTATCCAAACGGTGGAAATGGCCGCTAACCGGGCCATTGGGGCCTACCGGGCCGAAGGTAGCCGATAGGATCAGGATGTCAAACTTTTGCCCTCCCACCTCCGACAGGTCCATCAGCGTCAGGCCGTTCCGCTCCAGCTGCTGAATAATTTCCACACCATTGCTGCGCCGCTGCTTGATCCCCAGGAGGTGCTCTGCCAGCAGCTGCCGTTGCCCCCGCGTCATAGCCACAATTCCTACGGACGGATAGGTCCGCTGGGGGGTCTGCTCAATTTGCGTCAGCAAGGCGAGCGTGCTGCGGGCTTCTGCTTCATTGCGCTCCAGGGCTTCATCGTAAGTGCCATCCACCTGCTCGAAGTGAAAATAGCCCCAGTTGCGCACTGCCGGCTCCGGGCCCGTAGCCTGCCGCAAGTGGGCTGGGGCCTGGGCGTGGGCGTGCCGGAGCTGGAAAGCCGGCACTTCGCTGCGGGCCTCTTCCGGTTGCAGACTTTGATTATCCCAACCCATGGGGCTCAGGAAAAGGGCTTTTTCGCCCAGGGCAGACAAGCGCTCCAGCGTTGCCGCAGACAGTAGCTCTGCTTCTTCCACGATGACCAGCCCAAAGGATGGCTGCCCTTCGCCAAACAAGTCTTGTGCTAGCTGGGGCACCGTCAGCATAACCGGACAGGTAGAGAGCGGCAGTGGGCCCAGCGCCTGGAATTGTTGTTCGAAAACCACTGGGTCGGCTATCGGCTCTTGCTGAGACAGCCATTTGTGGGCAGCCCGGTTGCGCCGGCGCAACCGCTGGGCGGAGTCCGCCTTTTTGTCTTCCCAGGTTTTCAGAATATGGGGCTGCAACTGTTGCCGCAGGTGCTCCATGACATCCGCGTAGTCTTCGATAGCCCGAACATCGGGGGGCAATACGGCCTCGTAGCGGTCATTGAGCAGATTATCCAGAAACCAGGTCCGGTAAGCTGCCTGCCAGTCGCCGGGCCTGACTTTAAGCAAGGCTTTGATCAGGCGGCGGGCGTTTTCATCCAATTCCAGCCAGTTGCGCTGCCAGGCGTAGAAATTATCAAAATCGGCCAGGGCCCGTTTGGTCTCCTCCAATTGCTCGATCACCTCCTCCAAAAACCGTTGCCGTTTGGGGATGGTCAGCGTTTTGTTGTGCAGGGGCAGGTAATACAGGCCCGTTTCATTCAGCTCTTCCAGGAGGCGGTCCAGGCTATCTTCAAGCTCCCGCACCTGATCGGCAAACCCCAGCTGGGCATTAGCTGACTTATGGCTAAGGCGCCCCACTTCCTCCTGTACCAACTCGCGCAGCGATAGCCGCCAGCGCTGCAGGCGTTCTTCAAAGCTGCGGAGTCGGGGCTCCAGGCCTTCGAGCTGGCCGTTCCTGAGCGGTGGCAAATTGAATTCGAAATAGGGCTTGCGCTGAAAATCTTCCCGCAGCTGTGCATAAGCTTCGCTCACTTCTTCCCGGGCAGCCTGCAGGCGGCGGGCCCGATCCGAAAACAGCTTTTGGACCCGCAGCGCACCACTCCCGGTTTTGTTGAAAGCCGGGCCAAAGGTAGCGCTGTGCTCGGCGAGTGTATCCTTCAGTTGCCCCAATTTGCGCGCCAGCTTTTGATAATGCTGCTCGTAGTGGGCTGAAAGCTGATCCGCATAGGCGTCCTGCCGGTTGATGTACCAAAGCTGCAGGCGCTTCGCCTTACCCAGAAATTGCCGGGTATGGGTGGAGGCAAAATCCTTGGCTTCGGGCTCCTCCATGCGCAAAAACAACCCCGGATTTAATTTAGCCAGGGGGCTGCGCAGAGTATGGGTTTTTAAAAACAGCTGGTAGCAGCGTTCGACGGCCTCGCCGAGGGCTTCGTAGGCCTCCGTGGTGAATGAGTAGTCCTGGGCATTGAGCTGCGTGCCCAGCAATTCCTTGCCTTCCGCCTGCGCGCTTTCCAGGTATTGTCCTACGGTCTCTGCCCATTGCTGTTCGGCAAGGGTCGTTGCGCGGTACGCCCGGTAGCTTTCCCGCAGCTTTTTGTGCAGGCGGATGCCTTTGGCTACCCGTTGCCGGAAAACCTGAGGGTTATAATCCCCGACGGGCGCACTGTGCTTTACGGATGCCCGGATAATATCCAGCATCAGGAGCTTATCCGCAGCAGTATCCCGGAGCAGGAATGCCAGCCGGCCCAATTTCAGCTTATCAAGCGCCTGTTCGTAAGCGCGCAGCGGGCCTACCCTGGAGGATACGACCAGGCAGGGTTTGCCCTGAGCCAGCTGGCTGACAAGCAAATGCACGCCAAGGGCAGTCTTGCCAGTGCCGGCATGGCCTTCCAGCCAAAGCTGGCCAGATTGCAGCAACTGCTCTGCCGCCGTAGCCTGGTAGGGGTCGAGCACCAAAGGGCCAAAGGCATGCTCCCGGTCGTTGGGGGTATGGTGAGCGGCCGTCGCCGAGCCAGCGGTACAGGGCAGATCATGCGGAAAAAGCCCGAGTACCGCACTAGCCAGTAGCTGCCCTTTGGGCACGCCGCTAGGGCTTGCGCTGGCGGATATCGGCTGAAGTTCACCTGCCCAGGACCAAGCTTCTTCCAATTCCAGTGCAGCAGCGGCAGCTTCGCCGAGCTGGTGAAAATCCGAGCGGGAGTACCGGGCTTGCCGGTCATAAGGTGCCAACACTTCTGTGAGGTCTTTCCCGAATTCGATTTTCCAGTAAGCCAGCAGGTAAGGGTTCAGCCGGGCACGGTGGGTAGGCATACGAGATACTACCCAAGGGCTGTTGAGCTTGGGGCCCGGCTCCAGGTGCACCTCCCAGGTGAGCAGAGGGGCTGTGCATAGCTCACCTGCTGCGTTGGTATGGGCGAAGAGCGGGAAACCTACCGCAACGGCACTGCCGCCACGTATCCGCTCCCAGTTGCGAGACTCGTAATAGATGTGGCGGAGGTGGGTGGGCCCCTCTGCCCCCGTTGCAAGCTCCTGCCGGAACACCCCCTTTTCCAGACCTCTTAATAAGGTGTCTCCCTGCTCGTCGGGCAGCAGCGCCAGGTCAATGGTTTGGCCAAAAGCGGGGTTGGCTTTAATGTGGGCCATTTGTTCTTTCCGGGCATACTGCATTAATTCCTGGGCACTCGCCTGCATCTTCATAGTGCTTCTTAGTATTTATGGCTTAAGTTATTGCCATTTTTCAAAATAAAATAACTTTTGCTCCATAAGTATGAGCAGCTGCGGGTTTCGTCAGGGGACTGTCATCTTAAGCCCCCCCTTCACCCCATGCTGTGCCCAACCGTTGAGAAAAGCTTGGAAATCCCCAGAAATTCACCTATATTTAAATCGTAAGCCACTGGCTATCAATTGTTTAACCTTTAAGCCTCAAAAGAGTCAAAAGGTTAAACAAAACAGATAAAAAACAACATGATTCCAAGTATCGCTGTCATATTGACCAACGCTAGCCGCCGCATTCTATGGGTAAATGAAGATTTTGCAGCCATAACCGGATATTCTCTTGCTGAAGTTGCAGGTAAAAGCCCGGGCGGGCTGCTGCAAGGGTCAGGTACAGAACCCGATGCAGTGGCGCAAATCCGCCACAGCCTTGCCAATGAGGTGCCCTTCCGCGGAGAGATTACCAATTACCGGAAAAACGAAGAAGAATACCTTTGCCGACTTGTCATTCACCCCGTTTACGATGACCAACAACAACTCACAAATTTCATTGCCTTCGAAGTTGACGGCAATACTATTCAGGGAGAATTGCCTATCCCTCTGCTCAACCTGGAGGAGAAATATAGCTCCAGCAGCTTGAAAGGCGTTGATGAAATCCGGCTATACCTCAAAATGAAGGAGCTTTTAGAGGGGGACCATCTTTACCTTGACCCCAACCTATCGCTCCGGAGTGTTGCTGAAATGCTGGACACCAATACCAAGTACTTGTCGCAAGTTGTCAATCATAAAGCCCACTGCAACTTCCAGCAGTTTGTGAATAAGTACCGCATAGACGCCGTAAAGGAAAAAATCAAAGATACCCAATACAATAATCTGACTCTGTTTGGCATTGCCCGTCAGTGCGGCTTCAAGAATAAATCGACCTTTTATAAGGTTTTTAAAGAAATCACAGGTATGACGCCCCGCAAATACCTCAAGCAGTAGCTGTTCAGTTCCGCATTCGCGAATACGGACTCCCAATCAGCGCTTAAACTTGGAAATTCACCACATAACCGGCAACTTGAAGATAGCAAATTGCTAAAGGCGTGCTTCAGTGCACGCTGAATCATCTAAAATTTAAGTTATGAGCGGTATCAAAGAAATGCTCGGCTTTGCTTTTTGGGTCAACAACCAGAAGCGGCAGCCGATGGAAGCACTGCTCAACGGCCACAAAGGGCGTTCAAAGGAGCGCTCCACAATCATGCAAGACCTTGAGGAGGAAAATATAGTCCGTACCCTAAAAAGGCACGTTGAAAAAATTGGAGAATCTCAACTAAATCACTACAATTGAGGGCTCCATTTCCCTTTTTAGGATTGGAGAATTATCATCATTTCATGAGCCGAAGCTTTGATAGAGCTTCGGCTTTTCTATATGGAGCGTAGGATAGTCACTCTGTTTCCGCCGGTTGCTGCACCGTGCCTTCCACTTTTTCGCCATTGCGGTATTCGTACTTCAGCATGACGTTGCCTTCTTCATCGTAGAAACGGTAAGTGCCATGCTGAACCCCTTCCTTGTAATTGGCCTCTTTCTGGATTTTACCGGTTTTCTTATTGTATTCCAGGTAGGTGCCGTCGAGCTCGCCATTTTTGTAATTGGCCTTTTTCTCTACCCGCCCGAAGCTGTAAGCTGCCCAGGGGCCATGCAACTGATTGTCCTTATAGGTTGCCCGCAGGGTAATATGCCCCCGTTGGTTGAATTCGAGGTAGGTGCCGTTGTAGCGGCCATCGGCGTAGGTGATAAGCTGCGCCGGAAAATTGCCCTCCGGTTCGTAAGTGATCCAGGCCCCGACCTTCTGCCCATTGTACAGCATACCTTCTTCCACCACGGTGCCTTCGGCATTGCGCTTTACGACCCGCTGTGCCGGAGAGCCCTCCACGTCAATAATATCGTAGCCTTCAAATTCGTTAGCTTCAACCGGGCTGCCGGAGCTTGCCACCGAACTGCCATCCTGAGTACAAGCTGCCATTGCCAAAGCCAGGCCTAGCGCCAAAGTAGTCATCAACTTATCCATAACAATATGTTTTGGTTTCGTTTCGGTTGCAAAAATAAAATTTACTTCAACTCTACCTCCATATATACCGGCTGATGATCTGAGAACCGAAACTGCTGATCAATTCCTTTAACCAGTTTAATTTGCACGTTAGGGCTGACCAGAAAAAAGTCGATCAGGGTAATGAAGGTCTCGCCCGGCACGTAGGGTGTCTTGGTCTTACGGTTAGTAGGCACCCGGGGGTCGTAAGCCCATTGCCAGTCGGCGGGCAGGAAGTTGGGGCTGACATTGATTTGGGTGTACCCCTGCGTACGGCCCGGCATGTAGCCGTCAAAGCGGAAGTACGGAGGCACCTGATTCCAGTCGCCCCCCACAATCAAGTAGTGCCCGGCTTCATATTCCTTTAGGAAGAGCTCCCGCAGGAACGCCATTTGCTGCTGTTTGAGCGACCCGTCGGCATCGTAAGCCGAGTTGTGCACATTCATAACGACGAGCTCTTTGCCCCCCTCTACCCGAAAACGGTGCAGGGCCACGCAACGGTCGAGCTGAAACAAATACACCGGCCAGCTAAACGAGCCCGGCAATTGTAGCCGTACCGATTCGTAGGGCTGGTACTTGCTGTAGGTGCTCAGCCCGCTCTCCACGTCCCCGTAGAGGTGCCAGGGTTCAAAAACAGGGATGGGCACAAGGGGGGAGCGGTAATTGGTAGCGAAATAGGCGCTATAGCCAGGCAGCTCATCGAGCACCCGCTCGTGTTGATTGGTGTAGTACCCCCGCTTGGAGTGGAAATCGACTTCCTGAAACAGGAAAAAATCAGAGGCCGTAGTACCCGCAAACTGCGTAATGCCAGCATTATTTTTCTCTACCGCAGGCCGGGGCGCGCGGACCATGCGGCCCATAGAAAGGTACATATTGCCGTGATCAAAAAAGAATTCCGACTCTGCGCCCAGCCCGCCGAAACCCAGATTCCAGGTTACAAAGCTCAGCACGCTGTCTTCGATAACCGGAAGCGCCTCTGCCCCGGTATTGTCCAGGGCCGTTCGTTCCGGCGGCACCCAGTCGTTCAACGTACCGTACAGCAATATCCCCCCGACATACAACAGGAGTAAAAGCGCCAGTGCCAGCGCCGACCTAGTGATGATTTTCTTCATGCCTTTTATTTAAATCCCCAGCATATCCTGCATACCAAACACCCCTCGCTTGCCAATCAGCCAGTGCGCCGCTTGCAGAGCCCCTCTGGCAAAGCCTTCCCGGCTGTGCGCCTCGTGGCGGATCGTGAGGGTATCAACTTCGGAGGTGTACCGGACCTCATGGGTCCCCTTGACATCCCCTTCCCGAATGGCTTGAATGGGCAGCAGCCCTTCCGCTGCGCTTTCTGCCTCCGTCCACCCCTCCACCCGGCTCAGCTGCTTGATAATGGCTTCCGCCAAAGTGATCGCTGTGCCGCTTGGGGCATCCAGCTTCTGGGTGTGGTGGATTTCGGTCATACTAGGCTGGTAGCCCGGCCAGTCTTCCATGAGCTCGGCAAGCTTCTGATTGAGCGCAAACAGCAAGTTGACCCCAATGCTGAAATTGGAAGCGTAGAAAAAAGCGCCCTGCACCTGTTCACACAGTTGCACTGCCGCTTCGTAGCGGTGCAGCCACCCGGTCGTGCCACTCACAACGGGCACCCCTGCCCTAAGACAAGCCTCGATGTGCTTAAACCCTGTATCCGGATGGCTGAAATCAATGGCCACTTCGGCCCGCTTCAAGTTGCTAGCGGTGCATTCCCGGGCGTTTTCCGAGCTTATGCGCAGCGTGATCTCATCACCGGCATCCAGCGCTAGTTGCTCAATAGCCTTACCCATTTTTCCGTAACCTAGTATTGCGATCTTTGGCATGGCAGGTAGCTTTATTGTGTGATATAGGCAAGTGGGGCTGAAACCATTGAGCACCGGCCGGACGCCCGGCTTCACCCCTCCTCCTCCAGCAGGCCTTTCAGCTCATTGAGCTTCATCATGCACTCAATAGGCGTCATGTTATTGATGTTGAGGTCCGTCAACGCTTCTTTGATCTTTCCGGCAGTAGGGTCAACGGTTTCGAAGATGCTAAGCTGCAGCCTATCGGTAGAGATACTGCCCGTATCCGGTTTGGCCACCTCAATACTGCCCTCTCCGTTTTCATCCTGGCTGATCGACTTTTGTTCCAATTGCGTAAGGATGTGGACCGCCCGCTCTACAATACCCCGCGGCATCCCAGCCATTTTAGCCACGTGTATCCCGAAGCTGTGCTGACTGCCGCCGGGCACCAGCTTGCGCAGGAAGATAACCTTTTGCCCCACTTCCCGGGTGGCGATATTGAAATTTTTGATGCGCTCAAATTTATTAGCCAGTTCATTGAGCTCATGGTAGTGGGTGGCGAACAGGGTTTTGGGCCGGGCACTTCCGTTGTTGTGCAGAAATTCAGCAATCGACCAGGCGATGGAAATACCATCATAAGTACTTGTGCCCCGTCCGATCTCATCCAGCAGGATGAGGCTGCGGTCGGAAATATTATTCATAATGGAGGCGGTCTCGTTCATCTCCACCATGAAGGTCGACTCTCCGGAAGAGATATTATCGGATGCCCCGACCCGCGTAAAGACCTTATCAATCAGCCCAACCTCTGCGCCCTCGGCGGGCACAAAACAGCCCATTTGCGCCATGAGGCAAATCAGGGCTGTTTGCCGCAGCAGGGCCGACTTACCGGCCATATTGGGCCCGGTGATCATCATAATTTGCTGAGTCTCCGTATCCAGGTAGACGTCATTGGGCACATAGGGCTCATCCATGGACAGCTGCTGCTCGATAACCGGGTGGCGCCCCTGTTTGATATCCACGGCGGTTCCCTCCGTAATGGTGGGTCGGCAGTAGTGGTGCTTACGGGCAACTTTGGCAAAACCCAGCAAGCAATCGATGCGGGCAATAAGGGCTGCATTGTGCTGAATGGGCTGTATGTAATCGGCCAGTGTCAGGACCAGCTCAGAAAACAATTTTTCCTCCAGCACCAGGATTTTCTCTTCGGCTCCCAGGATTTTGGACTCCAGGTGCTTGAGCTCTTCCGTAATGTAGCGTTCAGAATTGGTGAGCGTCTGTTTGCGCACCCAGGCTTCCGGCACCTGATTTTTGTATTTATTCGTAACCTCCAGGTAATAGCCAAAGACGTTGTTGAACCCGATCTTCAGGCTGGAAATACCTGTGTTTTCCACCTCCCGCTGCTGAATGCCCAGCAGTAAGTCTTTGCTGTTTCGGACGATGCCCCTCAGCTCATCCAGTTCTGCATTGCACCCGTCGGCCATGACATTGCCCTTGGCAAGGTTGACCGGTGGGTCATCAATCAGTTGTTGCTCGATTTCATTGCGCAAGGGCGCGCAGGGGTTCAGCCCTTCCCCTATTTTGGCAAGGGTCTCGTGCCCGCAGTTCTGCAAGCTTGCTTTAATAGGGGGTATCAGTTCCAGGGCTTTTTGCACCTGCTTGATTTCCCTCGGGTTGATTTTGCCCAGAGGCACCTTGGAAATCAGGCGCTCCAGGTCGCCCATCTGCTGAACATATTGAGTCAGCTCTGCTTCCAGCCCGGTCTGTTCGTAAAGGTGGCTGACAATATCCAGCCGTTGCTCAATCGCAGCGGGGATGGTCAGGGGCAGCACCACCCACTTTTTGAGCAGGCGCGCGCCCATGGGAGAGACGGTTTGGTCCAGCACATCAATCAGTGCGACCCCCGTTTCATGGTTGCTGTAGACCAGCTCCAGGTTGCGAATAGTAAAACGGTCGAGCCAAACGTAGCGTTCGGGTTGCAGCCGGCTGATGGCGTTGATGTGCTGCAGGTTTTTGTTCTCGGTCGTTGACAGGTAGTGCAGGGCTGCTCCGGCGGCAATTTGCCCGAGTTCCAGGGTTTCTACCCCAAACCCTTTGAGGTTTTGCACTTCGAAGTGGCCCAGCAGCTTTTCGCGGGCGTAGTCGTAGGTATACACCCATTCATCAAGCATGAAGGTGTACAATTTATCCCCAAATTGCTTTTGGAAATGCTTCTGCCGGTCCTTAGGGAAAAGCACTTCTGAGGGTTTGAAGCTTTGGATCAGCTTATCGGCGTAGGACAAGCTGCCCTCACAAACCAGGAATTCGCCGGTAGAGACATCCAGGAAAGCTACGCCCACCTGATCTTTTTTCCCAAAGAACAGGGAAGCCAGGTAATTATTGGACTTGTGGTCCAGCAGTTTGTCGTCAACCGCTACTCCCGGGGTTACAATTTCGGTTACGCCACGGCGCACGATTTTTTTCTGGGGGCTGGGTTTTTCCAGCTGTTCGCAAATGGCCACCCGGTAGCCGGCTCTTACCAGCCGCGGCAGGTACAAATCCATGGAATGGTGGGGGAAGCCAGCCAGCTCGATATCGCTGCCGCCGTTATTCCGTTTTGTTTGAACGATGCCCAAAACCTGAGACGCCGTTATGGCATCTTCCCCGAATGTTTCGTAGAAGTCGCCCACCCGGAACAGCAGTATGGCGTCAGGGTGTTTGGCCTTCACCTTGAAGTACTGCTTCATCAGGGGGGTTATCTTCCCACTGCCTTTCTTTTTTTGGGTTGCCTTTGCCAAAGTGGATCATTTTCGTTAGCTCACAAATATACTTTCTAGTGCGGCTAGACCGAATTATTTGCTGGGTTTTTTGCCCCTGTAACCGTTGCTGGTACTGCCCTAATGACTATCAGGATTAAGTGTCAGACATTTACAGCTCCATCCAACCGGTTTGGGTTTGCGGCAGCACGGAGGACTAACAGCCGGAGGCCGCC
>CAZNSK010000065.1:0-33906 GCA_964575505.1 uncultured Phaeodactylibacter sp. | reverse complement strand
GCGTGCAAAAGAACGAGTCTAAATCGGTAAGTTATTGTTGCGCGACCCCTAAAGCACGATTTGGAAGGGTTCTGGTCACGGAAGATAAATAAAAAGCATCGGTTGGTTTACCAAATTGAGGATGAAATTGTCATAGTAGTTGTAGTTAGTGCTTACTCACATTACGGAGACAAATAGCATCAGGCGGCTGCCATCCACAGCCGCCTCATGCATGCCTACAACTCCGAAGCCTCTTCTTCCTGAATCTGCTCAATCAGGTAGCGCAGGCTGTTTTGGTCTTTTTCTTCAAAATCGAGCCGGAACTGTATGCCGGACCGGGTCGCGCCCGCTCTTACATTTTCCACCCGTTTGAAATCTTCGTCCCATTTCGACAAGGGGGCAGTCGTGCCCATAGCGGTGAAAATCTGTTCCATCATGACGTCCCCCATCAGGCTGGCTACGCCCCCTTTCAGTCCGGTTTCCCCGGCTTCGACTTTTTCGAGCAGTTCAGGCTGGCTTGCTAAGTAAACCAACCCGTTTTGCACCAATATTTGCCCATCAATATCAATACGCCGGGATTGTCCGGTAGAGTCAGCGGGCGACCCTTTTTTGAATTTCAAAAAGCGGAAGCGGCGGCCGGAAATGCGGTCCAGGCTGCCTTCGTCCGCAGCGGCATTGAGCTGCGCCAGAAAGCGCTCCTTATCCTTGAGTTTGGCAGCGAAAACGATATGGTTTTCATCGTAAGCCGTAAGCATGATATCGCCCTCCAGTACTTCGATCAGGCCTTCTATCTCAAAGCCGAAGGCAGAAAGCCCCTTTTCAGCCAGGTCTTTGCTGTACTTTTCAATTAACAACTGGTTCAGCCCCGTAATGTCAAAGGCGGCTGTAAGCATAAATAAGGGCGTGCCGGCGGGGGCTAGAGCGGTGAAATCGGTTTGCACTTCGTCTTTGAAGAGCATGCTCAGATCATTCTTGATTTGCCCTTGCAAGCTCAGGGCTACTTCACTGCTGATGTATCCCTTTTCGAACAGAAGAGTATGGGCAACGTACTGCCCCTTCAGGTCCTCCTCGCTGTAGTTGAGCAAAGCCCCTCCGGCTTGGATCTCTTCGGATTGCAGGATGAAATCAGTAGATAACCAATTGAGGAGGTCGTAATCCTTTTGCAATTGCTGGCGCAGATTGGTGTTTTCCGCAACCGAAGCCCGATCCGGGTTTTGAAGCAATTTCTTGAGGCGATCGGCTACCCCGTCCTTGTTTTTGGAAACGGCCAGCAGCGCCACTTCTGTATTCCAGGCCATCGCACTTCGGTTGGGCGTTGATGCATACTGGAAAGGCTGGCTGGCGGGCAATACCTGAATCTCCGTGCTTCGGATCATACGCCCAAAGGCGGCGGTATCGCTCATGGAGGCAGAAAAAATCATCAGTGGCGCCTCCGTATCGCTCAGAAGGGTGGAAAGGTATACGTTTTGCTCCAGGTCAATTCCTGATTGCTCAGGCTGCGCTACAATGGCTGCCAGAGTAGGGTTCTCTTCGGCAATCTCTTCCACCATTTCCTGAAAGCCTGGCTGGCGCTTTAGCGACTCGAAATCGGCTTTATCCATCAATTGCTTGAGATTCAGCGTACTGACGGCGGCGGCATCGGCCGGGATATAAGTCAGGCTATCGGTGGGGGCAGGGTCTTGTTTGCAACTGCTAAGCCCAAATACAAAGGCTAACAGCGCTATAGGAAGTAATCGAGTGATTGGCATGATTCGCGTGATAATTGGTTCAAAGCTCTATAATAGGCGCTGCGCCCTGTATTCGCGAATCCTATAGATTAAGCCGGATGGATTTTCGATTAACCTATCGCTTAGATCGGGCCTCCCACCGCTTCCTGGCCATCGCGGCTTTCCCGCTCTGCCTGCCGCTTGATGTAGTAATAGGTCTCCATTTGCGAACGTATAGCCAGGTCAGACCCATCCCGCCGGTAGGCATTGGACGAGGCCGCATCAATCACCCTGGCTTTGACATTATCGCTCATTTGGATGGTGATGAAATCCTTAATCTGATGGCGGAGCGCCTCCGCGTAGATTGGGAAGGCAGTCTCCACCCGGTAGCTGAGGTTGCGGGACATCCAATCCGCTGAAGACAGGTAGATGAGTTCTTCACCGCCGTGGTAGAAAATAAAAACCCGGGCGTGTTCAAGGAAACGGTCTACGATACTAATGACATTGATATTGTCGCTAATGCCTTTAATGCCAGGGACCAAAGAGCAGATCCCCCGAATGATGAGTTCTATCTTGACGCCGGCCTGACTGGCTTCGTAGAGCTTTTCGATCATCTGCTCGTCCTGCAGGCTGTTGAGCTTTAGGATGATTTCCGCCCGGTTGCCCGCCTGGGCTTGTTCGATTTCGTAATTGATCAGTTGCTCCAGCCCGGTGCGCAGGTTGAACTGCCCCACCATCAGATGCTCAAAACTTTGCTGTGGCACTTTCACCGTTTCGAGGAAAGAAAAGACCCGGGCAGCCTCATTAACCAGCCGCTCGTCTGCCGTAAACAGCCCAAAGTCGCTGTATACCTTGGCGGTATCCTCGTGGAAGTTGCCCGTCGACAGGTAGGCGTACATGCGGGGGCGCCGGTTCTCCATACGGCGCACCAGTGCTACCTTAGAGTGTACTTTCACGCCCGGGAAGCTGTAGTGCACATTAACGCCCGCTTGCTCCAGCTTTTCGCCCCAGCGCAGGTTGGCCTCTTCGTCGAACCGGGCTTTGACCTCGATGAAGACCGAAACCTGTTTGCCGGCTTCCACAGCTTCCATGAGCGCTTTCATAATGCGGGATTTACGGGCCACCCGGTACTGTATGATCTTGATATGGGTCACCTTGGGGT
Source organism: uncultured Phaeodactylibacter sp. (assembly GCA_964575505.1). Taxonomy (GTDB): domain Bacteria; phylum Bacteroidota; class Bacteroidia; order Chitinophagales; family Saprospiraceae; genus Phaeodactylibacter. The sequence continues at coordinate 31,059 of CAZNSK010000065.1, read as the reverse complement.
CGTGAGCGGCGGTCTCGAAAAAGCGCACGACCGATTCATAGGAATGATAGGGAACATGAATAAGGTGGTCCCGTTCCCGCAATGCCTGGTAGAAATCGTCTGCGTCCTCCAGCGGGTGGTAGGGCAGGGGCGGCATAGGCGGGTTGCTCAGGTGGTCGATATCAAAGTTCGGGAATTTGAAAAAGTCGAAATTGTTATGGTAGCGGCCCTCCTGAAGAATATCGTATTTCTCCAGGTCGAACGCTTCCTTAAGGAAATCCAGCAGCTCATCGGGCATTTCCCGGTCGTATACAAAGCGGGAGGCTGGGCCGACCTGCCGGCGGGCCAGGCTGGCTTTGATCTTTTCGACCAGGTCACCGGAAAACTCATCGTCGATGTAGAGCTCGGCGTCCCGGGTCAGCTTGATGGAAAACGTGTCCAGGATTTCGTAACCCGGGAACATCCAGCTTACCGAGTGGCGGACGATGTCATCCAGCATGATCACATCGTGGCGGTTGGGTTCGGATGGCAGGGGGATGAAGCGCGGCAGATGGTCCGAAGGGATTTTGACGATGGCGTACTTATGGGGCGCATTATTGTTGTTGCGCTCTGCTAACAAAACCGTCAGATAAAGGGCGGCATTATTGAGAAAAGGCCGGATTTTGTTTTTTACCAAAAGCACCGGCTGCACGAACGGCAACATGTGGTCTTTAAAATAATTTTCTACAAACTCTTTCTGCGCCTCGTTTAAGTCCAGCCGCCGCAGCATAAAAATGCGGTGGTTACGGAGCTCCGGAATAATCTCTTCTTCAAAAATCCGGCTGAATTCTTCCTGCTGCTTGTCTACGATCCGCTGTATGTCCTTGACAATTTGTTTGGAATCGATGTGCAGTTCTTTCTTCGTCTTTTTCCCGACCCGCAGCAAATTGCGGTGGTTCGCCATGCGGACCCGGAAAAACTCATCCAGGTTGGAGGAGTAAATAGCCAAAAACTTAATGCGCTCGAATAAAGGCACTGTAGGGTCTTTCGCCTCCTGCAGCACCCGGTAGTTGAAAGAAAGCCAGCTGATATCGCGCTCCAAAAACGGGTGGCCGCGCTTGGTTTTGCCCACCAGGCCGGAGGTGTCGTAATTGGATATCGCATTTTCGCTTCTGAGCATTTCCTGATGTTCAACTAGTTTGGACATAAATAATATGGTATTTTTTTAGGGCCCGGCGGCTGTTGCTTATTTTAAAACAAGGACATCTGTTCGCCTTCTGCTTCATCGGTAGAGCGGAGCGCTGGCCCCCGGGTAGCTGTCTCCGGCATTTCAGCTTTTGACCGCTGTAAAAAGTAGGCTCCCATCTCGGGTGCCAGAATGTTGTCGGGCTGGTGCGGAAAAAAGTAGGCTTCCTGCAGCCCCAATTGAAACCAGTGCTTAAGCCTTCTGGCCCATGCATCGGCCCGCTCGTAGTCAGTGGGGTGCAAGCCATTACCCACGAAGCGCACCATCGTAGTCCGGCTAGTCAGGCCCATATGCAGCACATCGCGCCGCCCGGCTACATCGGTTATGACCAGGCTGCGCCCCAGGGCAGTTATTGTAGAAAACAACTTATCCCTGGTATCTGGTTCGTTAAACCAACTTTCGTGCCGGACTTCTACGGCGATCGGGATGCTGGAGGAAAAGGCGGTAAGGAATTGTTCCAATTGCGGCAGCCGGCTGGCATCGAAGTAGGGCGGAAGTTGCAGAAAGCAGCATCCCAGCTTTTCTTTCAACCCCCCAATGGCCTGGCAAAAGGCAGGGATGAGGTCGGTGCCTAGCCCCAGAGACCGGCTGTGGCTAATGCTTTGGGGCACCTTTGGGCAAAAGCGGAAATCGGCCGTAGATTCCCGATACCAGCGTTCAATGGTCTGAAGGTTAGGTATCCGGTAGTGGGTGGTATTGAGCTCAATGGTGTTAAACTGCTGGCTGTAGGCTTGCAGGAAATCTTGAGTCCGGGTCCCCTTAGGGTAAACGCGGCCGACCCACTCCTTCATGCTCCAGCCCGTACATCCGATGAACAGCTCAGGCGGCGGCTTCCCCGGAGGCAGGGCTGTCAGCCGCTGGGTATTGCCGGGCGGGTCCGGGGGCAATCGGAAGTCAACCTTGGAGATATCCTGAAGTTTGCCAAATTTCATCAGAAAAGTACGGGTTGATTCGTTGCCGAAGGTAAGAAAAATATGGGAGGGCGTACTATTTTTGCCCTGTCCCCCGGCGTATTTGACTAATGATCAAAAATCAGTTTACTACTATGCAGCATCGCGGAGTTTTCGTCAGTGGAATTGGTACTGAAGTGGGCAAGACGGTCGTTTCTGCCCTGTTGACCCGGGCCCTACGGGCCGATTATTGGAAGCCCGTGCAATCCGGCGACTTGGACCATACTGACACGATGAAGGTACAGCAATGGGCTGGCCCTGCAGCGGGGACCATCCACCCCGAGCGGTTCCGGCTTAATTTGCCGATGTCGCCCCACGCCAGCGCCGCCGACGATGGCGTCCATATTGAGCTGAAGGATTTCAGGCTGCCGGCTACAGACAATTTCCTGGTCACAGAAGGCGCAGGGGGCTTGCTGGTGCCGCTTAATGATAAGGATTGCATCATCGACCTGATCGCCTATCTGGAGCTGCCGGTTTTTCTGGTTTCCCGCCACTACCTGGGCAGCATCAACCATACCTTAATGAGCGTGGAAGCCTTGCAGCAGCGGGGTATCCCCATCGCCGGGCTGGCGTTTAACGGGGCCCCGCACCCTTCTACCGAGAGTATTATCGAAAAGATGACCGGCATCCGCCCGCTATTCCGGCTGGATGAAATGAAAACCCTCAATGAGGCATCCTTCGCCCGGCAGGCGGCTAAAATAGGCGCGCAATGCCAACAACTGCTGGGGCAGGGCCATTAAACTTCGGGCAACTATTGCGGTCCAATTGTAAAATCTATACCATGCAGCGCACTATCCTTTGCTTTCTGATAGCGATAGCTGGGTTTTCGCTTAAGGCCCAGGAACTCTACTTTCCGCCGGCGAACGGGGGCGAATGGGATACCCTCTCCCCGGCTACCCTGAATTGGTGCCCGGAAAAGGTTGATGCGCTTTACGATTTTCTGGAAGCCGAAGAAACCTTTGCTTTCCTGGTGCTGAAAAACGGGCGGATTGTGTTGGAAAAGTACTTTGGCGAGACTACGGCGGAGAGCTCCTGGCTTTGGTTTTCAGCGGGCAAAAGCCTTCGTGCGGTTTTAGTAGGGGTAGCCCAGCAAGAGGGGCTCCTCGATATTCAGGACCCTACCGCTGACTATCTGGGCGCTGGCTGGACCAGCCTGCCCCCCGAACAGGAAGATTCCATTACCATTTGGCATCAGCTTACGATGACCACTGGCTTGGATGAGGCCGAATTCAGCTGTGTTGCCCCCGGCTGCCTGACTTACGTTGCTGATGCGGGTACCCGGTGGGCCTACCACAATGGCCCGTACAATTTACTTAAGGCGGTACTAGAAGCAGCCACTGGGCTTAACCATAATACCTACACTTTCAACCGTATCCGGCAACCGATCGGGATGCAATCTGGCTTATGGGTAGGGGCGGGGAACAACGACTTCTTCACCAGCCGGGCCAGAGATATGGCGCGTTTTGGGTTGCTGGTCCAGAACCGCGGTGTTTGGGACGGGCAGGCCGTATTATCGGATACGGCTTACTGGCGGGCCATGTTGCAGCCCAGCCAGCCCATGAACCCTTCCTATGGCTATCTGTGGTGGCTAAATGGGCAGCCGCAGCACATCCTGCCTGATAGCCCGGAGCCCATCAGCGGCTCTATTGCGCCGGCGGCTCCCCCTGATCTGTACCTGGCAGCCGGCGGCTTAGGGCAATTCATTAGCATCGCCCCCAGTGAAGGGCTGATGGTCATCCGCCAGGGTAACTCCAACAACACCAGCCTCGCGGCTCTGAACCTCCACAATGAAGTTTGGGCGCGCCTGTCGAATATGGAATGCGTAACCACAAGCCAGGAGCAGTCGTGGGAGCAACCCACTGTATTTCCCAACCCTGCCCGGGGCGAATTGTATATCCGGTACAAGCCGGGCGCTTTCCGGGCCCGGTTATTTGATGCGCAAGGCCGGGAAGTTGACGGCTGGGCGGATCAGCCCACGCATCCCGTAGCCCACCTGCCCGTAGGTGTATACTGGCTTCGGATAGCTACCGGGCGGGCCGTGCATTGGGAGCAGGTAATCATTGCGCGCTAGTGGATTTAGCTCTAGTGCGACTAGTCCGAAATAACACAGCGTATTTCACGCTTGGGAGCCTTGGTTTTCCTAGGCTTTTACGGTTAATCATTTCTGAAACACTCCACTAGATGCTTGACCGTTAACCCCGATAACTTCGGGGCAGGAAGCGCTCAAGCGTGAAAAGACTGTCAAATAATTCGGTCTAGTCGCAATAGCTGCCTGCGCATACGGGGCCGTTTATGGCCGTAAGTTTAAAAAGGGGTAGGCCTTTTTTAGGTTTCCTAAGTTATCTTCGCCCACAAACAAACGGGAAACATGAAAGACCTGGTCGCTAGAGATGCCCGCCACATCTGGCATCCGTACACGCAGATGAAAACAGCAGCCCCGCCCTTGCCTATCGTCCGTGCCAAGGGCGCAGAGCTAATCGACGAATCCGGCAACACCTATATCGATTGCGTTTCTTCCTGGTGGGTCAACCTGCACGGCCACGCCCACCCCTACATTGCCGAGCGGGTGCACCAGCAATTGCTACAACTCGAGCATGTCATCTTTGCGGGCTTTACGCATCCTCCGGCAGTAGAGCTGGCGGAGCGCCTGATTGGCCATTTGCCGAAAGGCCAAAACCGGATTTTTTATTCGGATAATGGTTCCTCAGCCGTGGAAATCGGCATTAAAATGGCAATTCAGTATTTCTTTAATCAGGGTCAACCGCGAACTCACCTGCTGGCCTTCGATATGGGGTTCCATGGTGAGACCTTCGGGGCGATGGCAGCAAGCGGGGACCACTCGTTTTTTACGGCTTTTGAAGACCACCTCTTTGAAGTCAAGCGCATCCCTAATCCGGTAGCCGGGCAGGAAGAAGCCGCCTTTCGGGCTTTGGAAAACCACCTGAAAAGCGGCTCAGTCTATGCCTTTATCTTCGAGCCCCTGGTTATGGGGGCGGGCGGGATGATCATGTATGAGCCAGCTGTTTTAGACCAGCTTATGGCGATGTGCAAAAAGTACGGTGTCCTTTGCATTGCCGATGAAGTGATGACGGGCTTCGGCCGCACCGGGCGTTTGTTTGCCTGTGATTACCTCAGGGAGGAGCCCGATATCATGTGTATGTCCAAGGGGCTGACCGGGGGCACCCTGCCGCTGGCCGTGACTTCCTGTACGGAAGAGATATTCAATGCTTTTTTGTCAGATGATACCGGCAAGACCTTTTTCCACGGCCATTCTTACACCGCCAACCCGGTAGGCTGCGCGGCGGCCCTGGCGAGCCTTGACTTGCTGGAGACGGAAGCCTCTCAGCAGGACCGCCTGCGTATTGAGGCGCAGCACCGCCGCTTCCGGGGCCGTATTGAGCAACACCCGGCCGTACGGGCTACCCGGCAGCGGGGTACTATCCTGGCGGTGGAATTCGAAAGCGCAGAAGCCACCGGGTACTTCAATAACCTGCGGGACCAGCTCTACCATTTCTTTCTCGACCGGGGCGTACTGCTCCGGCCGCTCGGCAACCTCATTTATATGATCCCCCCGTATTGCATCACCGATGAACAACTGGAAAAAGCTTACGCTGCAATGGAGGCGGCTTTCTCTGCCTTCCTGCTCAAAGCAGCGGGCAGATAGCTTTTGATTTCGGTAAATGGCGGAAATTTCCCGGTCAGGCTTTCCAATAAATCAAAAATAGACCCTACTTTAGGGGCGATAGCGCAAGCCTATGATCGTAAGAATTGTCATTATTTTGTTGTGCCTGGTATTTTTTATCAATGGCTGCAACAACCTGGTCTCCCAGTTTTTCGGGACGCACAAGCTTCGTAGCTTCACCATGGAGGAATTCGTCCGGGAGGGCATAGGCGATGCAGACTATGTAGAGGTGACGGGCGCTTACTTTGACGGGGCGTTTGTGCATCAGCAGCCGGAAGAAGCCGGCTACCCGCCTGTGCTGATCTATCCGGTATCCGCTACTTCAGAAACAGGCCAACGTGCTGTGCTGCTTGCCTGGACGGCCGATTTTTTTGACCCCTGCGTAAAAAACGGAGATTGTGTCTCAAGGGGCGAGCGCACCCTGAAGGGCGTCGTGCAACCCATTCCCAGAGAATATATCGAAGGGTTGGCGGAACTGGAAACGCTAGGCTATCAATGGCCGGAGCCACCGGTTATGGTCAAGGAAAACGAAGCGCCCGTAGCCTGGTACTGGAATGCCTTGATGATGCTGGGCGCAGCAGCCGTCGCTATCGGTTTAGAAGCAATTTATAATCGCAAGAAAGCATAATATGGAAGAACGAAACGAATGGACTTTGGAAGATATCCTGGCTTTGCACCGCAAACCGCTCATGGAGCTGGTGTATGAGGCCGCCACCGTCCACCGCCAACACCACGACCCCAACGAAGTGCAAATCAGCAGCCTGTTGTCTATCAAAACCGGCGGGTGCCCGGAGGACTGCGGCTACTGCCCGCAGGCTGCCCGCTACCACACCGATATCAACGAGCACGAGCTCATGACAATAGAGGAGGTAAAGACCGCAGCCAACCGTGCCAAAATGCTGGGCGCCTCACGCCTTTGCATGGGGGCTGCCTGGCGTAATGTCCGGGATAATGAGGATTTTGATCATGTGATTGACCTGGTCCGGACGGTCAACAGCATGGATATGGAGGTCTGCGCCACCCTCGGCATGGTTACAGAAAACCAGGCCAAAAAACTGGCGGCTGCCGGGCTTTATGCTTACAACCACAACCTGGACACATCGGAGGATTATTACAAGGAAATTATTTCTACCCGGGGTTACGAAGACCGCCTGACGACCCTTGATAACGTGCGCAAAGCCAAGCTGACGATTTGCTCAGGCGGCATTATCGGCATGGGCGAATCGGTGGAAGACCGGTGCCAAATGCTGCTCACCCTTTCTCAGCTTGCCCCGCAGCCGGAGTCCGTGCCCATCAATGCCCTGGTCCCGGTAGAAGGCACGCCAATGGAAGCCCAGGAGCCGGTGCCCATCTGGGACATGATCCGTATGGTCGCTACGGCCCGGATTGTCATGCCCAAATCTACGGTCCGGCTGTCGGCAGGCCGCTTGTCAATGTCGAAAGAAGGGCAAGCCCTCTGCTTTATGGCGGGCGCTGGCTCTATTTTTGCTGGCGACCAACTGCTGACCACACCTAACCCTGCCACCGATGAGGACCTGGAAATGTTTGAACAATTAGGGCTCAAGCCAACGGCGCCCTTCGCCAAGCACGACCGCCCTGAGCCAGATCCTCTCCCGGAAACGGCGCAGCCCGAGCGGGAACGGCCGAAGTGGAGCCGGCCCGGGCACCGCATCGAAGCCAATGTCGCTTATACCAAAAAGGGAAAAGCCCAAAAGAAAGCTATTCAAGAAAAAGCCTAAAAAATACCATGACAAAACGCAAACAAATTGTTGCCGGCAACTGGAAAATGAATATGGACTATGACGCCGGCCGCGAGCTGACAAAAGCCATTACTGATGGATTAAAGCCTTCCGAAGCGCTGGTGATTCTGGGCACGCCCTATATCCACCTGCGCAATGTGGCCAGTTTCATTAAAGATATTTCCAACCTGAAGCTGGCTGCTCAGAATTGCCATCAGGAGGCTTCCGGCGCTTACACCGGGGAGGTTTCCGCCGGGATGCTGCGCTCCTGTGGCGTGGACTACGTCATCTTGGGCCACTCGGAGCGCCGGGAGTACTTTGGCGAAACCGATACCCTGATCGCCAAGAAGATAGATGCGGTTTTGGGCCAGGGCATGCAGCCCATTTACTGCTGTGGCGAAAAACTGGAAGTCCGGGAAAAGGGCGGGCAGAATGAGCTGGTCGCCGAGCAGGTTAAAACAGCGCTCTTTCACCTGGAAGCTGCTGATCTTAAAAAGGTGATCATTGCTTACGAACCGGTATGGGCCATTGGCACGGGCAAGACGGCATCTCCTGAGCAGGCTCAGGAAATGCACGCCCACATCCGTCAGCTGCTGAGCGGCCAATACGGTGCGGAAGTGGCAGACCAGATCAGCATTCTGTACGGCGGAAGTGTCAAGCCAGGCAACGCCAAAGAGCTGTTCCAAAATGCAGACGTAGATGGCGGCCTCATTGGTGGCGCTTCCCTTAAGGCGAAGGACTTTATTGCTATCATAGAAAGCTTTGGCTAAATGAGCGGCGCCCCTCGGCCCAAAGCGAAACCCGACTGGCTGACCCGCCTGGAGCAGGAAAGTTATCAGGCCGAACTCATCGTTTCGGGTGTGGCACTGCTGGGGGCGCTTCAGTTGCCCGGGCTGATTGATGACTTGCTGAACTGGTCGTTGCAGCGGACTACGGCGGAGCAGCAGGAGCTGCTGGGCTATGTATTTATCTACCTGTTTTTTGGGCCCTCGTGCTGACGATCAACTTCGTACTTCATTTCACCCTCCGAACCCTTTGGATAGGGAATATCGGCCTGGCGTCGGTTTTTCCGGAAGGCATTAATGAAAACTCCGACCGGAACAGCCAACACTTCCTTTCGCGGCTTAAAGCCCGCTTCCCTGAATTGCAGAGGCAGCGCGTAGGCGGGCACCACCTTAAGATTGTGCCCGCCCGCTTCGAACGGGATAGTTTTTACATCAATATCCCCTTTCAGTACTTTCCCGAAGAGGCGCTGCAGTAGGGCCTCTTCGGGGTAGATTATCGTTGGCTGCCGTATTCTATGGTGCTCAGGTCAACCACAAACCCTTTGATCCGGTGTTTTTCCATCAGGTTTTCCCGGTAGTTTTCGGCGGCGCCTTCTTTCTCGAAGGGGCCAAGAAGGATTTTATAGGCCGGTATCCGCTCGCCCTCCTCAATGCTAATCAGGATATTGTCAAACCATTTGGCCTGCAGGTCGGCTACCTGCTTGAATACATTTTCATAGTTGGTCAAAGAAGCAACCTGTACGGCAAAGCCTTTGGTGCCGGGCTCCTGAATGCTGATTTTGTAAAGGCCGTATTTTTGGTAGCCCTTGCCTACCAAGCGGGGCTTGGCGCTGTTATCCCCCTTTGGTTTGGCATCGGAAGCCGATGTTTTGGTAGCTGTTTTGCGGGTTTCCGGTTTGGGCTTGGTTGTTTTTGGAGCAGGCTCCGCTGCTTGTTCCTGCCGGGGCGAATTCCCCGCGTCGGTTACCAACCGGTCCTTCCGGACGTTGCTGTAGTCGCCCGGCATATTGTCCTGATTACGGGCAGCGGTGCGGGAACTCTTTTTGGAAGCCGGCGCGCCTGAGCCTCTTTTAATCACTTCTACTTTAACTTCTGTGAGGCCATCCCGGACGAGCCCGATGCGCTCTGCTGCTTTGCGGGAAAGGTCAACCACCCGGCCTCGTTTATAAGGCCCTTTATCGGTTACTTTGACAACTACCGACTTGTTGTTGTCCAGCCGCGTCACGCGGATCATAGTGCCGAAGGGGAGTTCCCGGTGGGCAGCGGTCATTTCGTTTTTATTGTAAGCCACGCCGTAGGCAGTTTCTTTGCCATGAAAGCTATCGTGGTAGTAGGAGGCGACGCCCCACTCTTCGTTGCTCTGTGCCTGAAGGCTCAGGGTGAAGGCCAGGGTTAGCATTGCTAACAGGGCTAAATTCAGTGGATTCTTCATGATTAATCGTTTTTTGGAAGGCCAGTAATGTACCAAATATAGGTTTTATTTTTTCCATTAACGCGGCGGGGCATCCAATCCTTGTAAAGGGAGCCGGCAAATTGAACTATTCGCAGCATAAATTTGTACCTTTGTGTGTTCATTTGGAATGAGCACACAGCACCCTCAACCGCTTGAAAAAACCTAGTGCAAATAGCGTATTGGTTTCATCAGTTTTGAGAAGTGCTGCTAAATTTAAGAGATAAAGGGGATTTTTCCATGAGTAAGCACGGAAGAGTTTTAGTAGCCATGAGCGGCGGCATAGATAGCACCGTCACAGCCATGATGATGCACGATATGGGCTATGAAGTCGTTGGGATTACCATGAAAACCTGGGATTATGCCAATTCCGGCGGGTCAAAGAAGGAAACGGGCTGCTGTAGCCTGGACTCCATCAATGATGCCCGGGAGGTGGCCGTCAAAGTAGGCTTTCACCACTTCATTATTGATATCCGTGACGAATTCGGAGATTACGTTATCGATAATTTTGTAGATGAATACCTAGCAGGGCGGACGCCCAACCCCTGCGTCCTCTGCAATACCCATATTAAATGGAGCGCCCTGCTCAAACGGGCGGACGCGCTGGACTGCGAGTTCATTGCAACCGGGCATTACGCGCAGCTGAGAACAGCCAATGGGCGGCACTATGTGACTAAAGCGGTGGATGGCCACAAGGACCAGTCCTATGTTCTCTGGGGCCTGAGCCAGGAATGCATGCAGCGCAGCCGCTTTCCCCTTGGGCCCTATACCAAGCCGGAAGTGCGGCAAATGGCTGCGGATTGGGGCTATGAGGCGCTGTCCAAAAAAGCAGAGAGCTACGAAATCTGCTTTGTCCCTGACAATGACTACCGTGGCTTCTTGAAGCGCCGGGTCGATGGGCTGGAAGAGCGGGTTGATGGCGGCCAATTTGTCAATACCACCGGAGAAGTCATTGGGACCCACAAAGGCTATCCATTTTATACCATCGGTCAGCGGAAAGGGCTGGGCGTAGCTTTTGGTGAGCCGATGTACGTCACTGAAATCCGGCCGGAGACCAATACGGTAGTGCTGGGCCGGCAGGAAGAGCTCGTCCGCAACGGTATGATGGTAGGGCAAGTCAATGCCATGAAGTACGAGCGAATCCCGGATGGTACTGAAGCCATTACCCGTATCCGTTACAAAGATCAGGGGGCGCTGAGCCAGTTGCAAAATGTCGGTGATAATATCCACGTCGATTTTTATGCGAATGTCAAAGGCGTTGCCCCGGGGCAATCAGCCGTTTTTTACGAAGGCGATGATGTCATCGGCGGGGGGATTATCCACGGCAGCTTCCTGGATGAACAACGCAACAACTAGTGCGACTAGTCCGAAATAGCACAGCGTATTTCACGCTTGGGCGCCCTGGTTTTACTGGGTTTCTTCGGTTAGTCATTTCTGAAACACTCCACTAGATGAAGCTTTGGCACCTTGCTATAACAGCCGCCCTTTTGGCCTTGATCGGCCTTTCCTGTGAGCCGGAAGCTACACTGGATAACAGGACGGTAAACTGGGGATACGATTATTACCCCCTTCAGCTCGGGCGCGCTTGGACCTATGAGGTAGATTCCGTGTACTATTTTTCCGATGGGGAGTCCGGCTTGCAGGATACGGTTTCAGCCCGCCTTCGAGAGGTCATTACTGATACATTTACCGATTTATCCGGTGCCCTGCAGTACCGGCTTGAACGCTTCATCCGGCCCGAGGGAGATTCGGCCTGGGTGTTTGCGGGAGTCGCTGCCCTGTCGCGTACCGAACGGCAAGCCATACGGCAGGAAGGGAACTTCCGGCTTATCCATTTGCCGTTCCCGCCGTCGTTAGGAGGCACATGGGAGCCTGCCGCCTACTTCGACGACGGGGTAGCCATTGCCATTGGTGGCAGCTCGATAGCGCTTTTCGAAACCTGGTCTTTTCAGGTGCTTGATACCGCCGGGGCTTTTGAACTTGGGGGCACTTCCCTCGATCAGGTCATCACCGTAGAGAACCGATTTGCTGATCCTGACCCCTTCACGCGGCGGCGGGTGGTAGAGCGCTTCGCTCCTGGGGTCGGCCTGGTTAGCCGGGAGATGGATATCCTGGACACAGACTGCCTGCTATGTTGCGATGATAATGCCGACGGCGGGTACGATTTGCTTGATACCACTATCTGCGCCGAAGTGCCTTGGCCAGAGCGGGCAGAAGTAGGGTTTTTACTGCGGCAAAAACTGATTGCATTCGAATGAGTACACCGAAGCCGGAATACCAAAAAGTAGGCCGATTTGGAAAAACGCACGGCTTGTCGGGCGCTATCCGCCTTATTGTAGAAGAGGATTTCCTGGATGCAGTGCTGAAAGCTGAGGTCGTGTTTGCGCCCCTCGGCGGTCACCCGGTTCCGTTTTTTCCCGATGGTGTAGTGCTGGAAGCTCCCCTGGTGATGCAATTTGAAGACCTCAACTCCAAAGAAGAAGCACAGGAGATTGCAGGCCTGGACTTACTACTGCGTTCCGAAGAAGTGGATGCCCTCACCGTTGATGATTTTCGCCTGCTGGAAGGTTTTTTGCTGGAAGACGAAACGGCGGGCCCAATTGGCACCATTCAGGAAGTGGTGGAATATCCGCAACAGTTTATGGCGGTGGTGGCTTATCAGGGCCGGGATTTGCTTATCCCGCTCAACGATACCTTCATTCAGTCTGTTGACCCCGAGGCGCAGCGTTTTGTCATGCGCCTGCCGGAAGGGCTCCTTGAGTTGTAGTTATAGCCGGAGGACTTTGGTGCTCCACACTTCCTCCTCGGTTTCTGTACTGAAGCGCACGTAGTACACCCCCTTTGACAGACGTGAAAGGTCTACCCGGGCAATATTTTCTCCCCTTTGTATCTGCTGAGGCTGGCGGTGGACAGCCTGGCCCTCCGCGTCATAAACCACCAATTCCCCCCGGCCGGAGTAGTTGCTTTTCATCCGAAAGGTGTAAGCCTGGCGTTCGGGGTGTTCCCGCCACTCAAACTTCAGGTCGGGTGCAGGGGGGCGGGCTTTGGCCACCGGGCTGTATTCGTGTTTGCCGTCTTTGTCTACCAATTTGATCCGGTAAGCGAGCTCTTCGCCGGGGTAAATATCTTTATCCAGGAATAAAAAAGAGGCTTTTCCATTATCATTTGCCAGAGGGGGGAGCGTGCTGAGGCTTTCGTAGCCGCTGCCGTTAACGGAGCGTTCAATCTGGTAACCCAGCACCTTTCTTTCGTAGGCGACCTCCCAGGTCAGTTCAATATAGTTGGGGTAGGGGTCGGCGGTCAATTGCACGCGGCTGAGTTGTATGATGGGTGCTCTGCCCTGTACCCAAATAGCGTAAGCACGGGGTGGTAGCCGCAATCGTACCGCCTTCGGGCTGCCCTCCGCTTCCGGAAAGGGCAGGAGTTCCATTTTTTCTACTTCCGCATTGCCCGTTACATCCGTAAAATAATCCCCGGCTGCCAGGTTAGCGGTATTGATTTCCTGGAGCACGTCCAAGGTATCTGTGCTGAAGTTGATGCCCACGATCACATCCTTAGGGCTGTGCCCCTGGTTTTTCAGGCCCGCCGGTGTTTTTATGCCTTCCAGTTGGTACACCAGCGTACGGGTTGAATCGCCTGAGGTGTAGTCAGCACGCCTTGGGCTGCCTTTTTGATTGAGGTACTCCGCAGTGGTAGAATTGAAAATGAACTGCCGGTGGGCTTCCAGCATTTGGTCGATTTGTTTCCGTAGCGGGCTTTTTTCCACATACCCTTCCAGCTGAGAGTCGCCCCCGTAGTAGTCGGCGTAATAAACCGTAGGCAGCCCTACCTGATTGTTGGTAAGCAGGTAGGCGTAAGCCAGTAGTGGGTCTGCGATTGGGTCATCCCAGTCGCCTGCCTGGCCGTTCTGGTTTTTGTAGGCGGGGTGGTTGGCCAGAGTGATGATGTTGTGCCCGGACAAGGCGGAGGCATCCCGGATGCTGCTGTCGAAGATGTTCCGGACATCGTAGGTGGTGTCGCTGCAGGCCTGGCGCAGGGCTTCCCGGAGCTGGTAATCGTAAATGCGTGGCGAGAGCTCCGAAGCCGTATCCTGCCGCAGCGAGCTAAGTGTGCGGATTAACCACTGTTGCTGTGTTTTGCCGGCAGCAAAATCAGATGCCCCCCGGATAACGAATGCGGGGTTGACCCCTTGTTCCACCAGGGTTTGCAGGTCGGCTGCGAAGGCCTGGGGCGCGTAGCTGGCGTAGTCGTTGACGCTGAACGAGCGGATGCCCATAGATTGGTGCAGTTGCAGAGCTTGGGTGGTGAATCCCCCCAGGGTATCGAATTTAAGGTCGATTTCCGCAATAGGCTGTAGTCCTTGTGCTTTCAAGGTTTGCAAGAGTTGTTGCACGTTCGCAGGCGATTGGGCAGTGAGGTTGGGCAGCCAGATAGCGGTAAAGCCAGCGTGGGTGAGCTCCGGAGCCTGCTGAGCGAGGTGGCCCATCCAAAAGTCAAGCGTAGCCGAATCTGGCAAACTGCCAGGGGCATCTTCCGGGCAGCTCCAGTAACAGCCCTGCATAATAAAGTCTTGCGACTGCAGCCAACCGGAGCAGCAGCAGTAGGCGATAAGCATTGCTACAAAGCGTTTTTTCATGGCTAGCCCGGGATTGTATGATTCCTTCTAAAGCTACGAATATTTTGGCGATCCTCTTTACTGCAGCGCCCAGAAAGTTTGGTCTTAATCCCTTAAGTTTGGGCAAAATTAATATCTGGCCTATGAGCTCACTGGGGGTTTCGGTGCTGATCCCGGTTTACAACTGCGACGTCCGCGCTTTGGTGTATGCTTTGCAGCAGCAGGCCATGGCACAGGCTCTGCCGGTGGAGCTTCTGTGCTGGGAAGATGCTTCCGACCCGGCTTTCCTGAACCTGAATGCGGAGTTGAGCGGTTTAGCCGGGGTAGACTACCGCGTGCTGCCGGAGAACCTCGGCCGGTCCCGCATCCGTAATCGGCTGGCAGCAGCAGCAGCCTACGATTACCTGCTTTTTATGGATGGAGATTCGGCGGTCATTCGCCCAGACTACCTGAAAACCTATATTAGCCAATTATCGCCGGAAAGCCTGCTCTACGGCGGGCGGGCCTATCAGGCGGAACGGCCTTCGGACCCCAGCCTGGTTTTTCACTGGGAGTACGGGCGCAAGCGGGAAGTGCAGCCTCCGCAAGCGCGGCAGCAGCGGCCTTATCACAGCTTTATGACCAACAACTTCCTGATCCCCAAAGCTCTGTTTATGCCCATTCAATTTGACAGCCGCTTGCTGCAATACGGCCACGAGGATACCCTTTTCGGCATGGAGCTTCGACAGCGGGCCATTCCTGTCCGGCACCTTGACAATCCTTTGCGGCACGATGGGCTTGAGCCAGCTGCTGCTTTTTTGCGTAAATCCGAACAAGCCATTCAAAACCTGGCCTTTTTAGTAAAAGCGGGCCACCCCATAGACACCCGCCTGCTGCGGGTTTACCAAAAGCTGGAGCGCTGGCAACTGACGGAGCCCCTCCGGCTGGTTTTGAAACGGGTGCACAAGTCCCTGTATCGCCATCTCCGGAAAAACAGCAACCCCAGCCTTAAAGTGTTTGACCTTTATAAACTGGGGCTGCTGCTTCATTATCTGCGCCGGTAGGTTGAGCTACTGTTGTTTTTGCTTGCCTGGCTTTGTCTTTTCTCCGGGTTTGGCTTCTTTTTTCGGAGGGTTATTGGTGCCGGAGGCTTTCGAGCCAGCCTCTTTTTCTGTCTCCTCTTCCAGGCTTTCGTAGATTTTTTTGTTGAATTCAGCGCTGATGACCTCCTCGTCGGTGCGAACCTGTTCCAGCATTTGCTCCGGGGTGATGATTTGATCATCGTAGGAAAAAATCCAATACCCGGCATCATTCAGGGGGCGGAGGAAAGTCATATCAGTTTGCACGAATTTTTTAGCCCATTCTTCGGGGTCAGTATCTTCAGCCAGCTCCACGAGCAGCTCGTCCGGGATTAGAAAATCCGGCACCTTTTCTTCCGGTGCTTCCTTGAGGATCCAGCCCTCGGTTTGAGCGATCTGGTCCAGCTGGGTTTCCAGCCACTTGACCGCGTTGGGGCGGATTTCCTTCCCCGTTACGGTTTTCTTTTTGCCTTTTTCGTGGTAAGAGATGGTCACGCTCTGCATATCCGGGATACGGCCCCGGTAGCTGTCGCGGAATTGCCAAAAGTTGGCGCGTTGAAATTCGCCGAGGATCTTCGCCATTTCCTCCTTTTCCAGTTTTTTGACGTAAGTGCCCAGCCGGTCGGTGTAGCGCTCGCCCGTATAGCTGGCTATGCCGTTTTCGTAAATAGTCAACGTGAAAACCGGGCAGCGGCCATAGCAGGGGCCTTTGCTCATCTCAATGACAGGGTCCAGCTTGCTCAAAGTCATATTGGCAGGAGAGCCGCAGCTTTGAAGCAGGAAGGCCAGCGTGAGAAAGAGAAGGGAAGCGCCCAGATTCCTGGGGGGAACGAGATGATTCATACTCATCAGGAAACGAAGGTTTGGTTTAAGCAGTGGATTGTACCGGAACCATTAGGGCAACACGGCTTTAAACGCGCCGGTTTAGCTAAGGCTCCATTGCCATAATACGCCAAAGCAGTATGGTTACAATTGCTCCGGGCCCGGTGTTTGCACTTTGAGCCAAGCGGGCATGCGCCCATAGGCTGGGACTAGCTGCCTTCAGGGGCTTTTGCCTCCCTTTTTGCGCGGCCCGGCGAAAAAAGAAAAGACTGTTGCTGACGGCTACTTGCCTCGTCGGGGAAGGCTCAGGAGCAATGTCCAAGCAGGTGCTCTGATGAAAGCCCCGGGGCTTACCTGGCAATAATAAGCTTTTTGAAGTGGATTTTATTCCCATGCCTTATTTTAATATAATAATTTCCAGGATTGATCCAGGAGCAGTCTACTGTCACTACCGGGCCCGTTGCCGCAGTTTGATGTACTAAACGGCCGGCGAGGTCAAAAATTGCCAGTTGGGTTTGCTCATTTCCCTCTACCTGGAGCTGTAACTGGTTGCTGACCGGGTTTGGCAGCAAAGCGGGCGCGGAGCCAGGTTTGCGGGTACTGCCGGTTGATACCGGGTCGCAGGAGCTGGCCAGCAAGCCAGGCCGGAAGACCTGAATGGCCGCGAGCATCCGCTGTTTTTGGCCGGGGGTAAATAGTGCCATGCAGGCGTCGTCGGTAAAGTTCATGAAGTTCATATACATGTCGGGCGTGCCGCAGGAGAGGGGCGGCAGGGTAGGACAGGCCCCTCGGTAGCTTTCTGCTTGCAGGGGCGTATCGGCTACGCCATCGTCCTGGTTGCAGGAAAAGTTGTCCTCAAAGGGCCCCCAGAGATGCTGCAAATTGAAGTAGTGCCCAACTTCGTGCGTACAGGTGCGCCCGAGGTGAAAGGGAGGGGAGACGGTGCCTGCGGTGCCAAAGGCATCGGGGCGGATAAAGACGCCATCTTCCGCTGCCGCGCTTTCTCCCGGGAATGTTGCATAACCCAGTGCGCCATCGCTGCGCCCAGCCACCCAAATGTTCAGGTAGTGCCCGGGGTCGAACCCATCACGCCCTCCGAGTGCAGTGTAGCACACGCGCCGCATACCGCCTTCAAAGGTCGTGGCGATGCCTGGTACCTCAGTTGGCGTACGGGTAACTGCAGCCAGGCAGAATTCGATTTCGGTATCGGCAAACAAGCCGTCGAATAAGGGGTGGATGTCGGGGATTTGGGCGTTGAGCGCCCGGAAGTCTTCATTCAGGGCGGTAATCTGAGAGTTGATCTGAGCCATAGAAAGGTTCTCGGCCGGCGTGTGCCAGACGATGTGTACCGCTACCGGGATTTTCAGAATGCCGGTTTGGGGCAAGCGAATGCTCCCGGCGGGGGCTACCGCTGATGGGGTATCGACGGCACATCGGTGCTGCGCCATTGAAACCCAGGGCAATAGCAGGCTGAATGTCACCCAGCAAAGGGCGGATTTTATCATGGCACATCAATTGCTAAGCAGCTCGTAAACCTCGTCGAGTTTGGGCGAGATAACGATTTCGGTGCGGCGGTTTTTAGCTTTGCCGGCTGCTGTGTTGTTGGTCGCTACCGGTATGTTCTCCCCCCGGCCAGCAGCGGTCAGGCGGTCTCCCTTGACACCAAACCGGGTCAGGATTTGAGTGACAGCCACTGCCCGGTCAACGCTCAGTTTCCAGTTGGTCAGCTCGCTGCCGTCGGAATCGGTATGGCCTTCGACCAGGATGTCGATGTCCGGGTTGTTCTTCAGCGCACCAGCCAGTTGGCGCAGGGCCTCTTTTCCGGAAGGGTCAATCCGGGTACTGCCGCTCGGGAATAGTAAGGCAGAGCTAAGGGAAACATATAACTTGCCTCCTTTTTCTTCCACGCTCAACTCCCGGGAGGAAAATTGTTGGACAAGGTCCCCCAATCCGGCCCGCACTTCCTGCATGTTATCCTCTTTAAGGTTAAGCATTTGCTCCAGCTCCTGTATGCGTAAATTGCGGTCTTGCAGCGTGCCCTTCATACTGGTGTAGTCGTACTCCATATTGTTGAGCCGGCTGTCCTTTTGGTAGAGCTCGTATTCCAGCCCCCGCAGGCGCTCGCGGTCTTGCTCCAGGTCTTGCTGCTGCCGGGAAAGTTGCTGTTGCAAGGCGACCTTTTCGTAGGAAGCGGTTTCGTCCAGCTCATTGCGCTCCTTCAGTATCCGGTCCATCCGGTTGAGCACTTCCTGGTAGCTGCGGTTGAGGCTTTGGTTGGTCACTACATATTCTTCCAGCTCGAGGCGGGTGTTCCGCAGTTCGATTTCCAGCTGTCGGTTCTCCTCCGCAAGCCGGTTGTATTGCCTTTGCAGCGAATCTACAGACTCCGCCTTTTCCTGGAAGGTGTTTTTTTGTTCTTCCATTTCCTGGAACTCTTTCTTCGTCACGCAACTCGACAGCAGGGCAATCGCTAAAACAAGGATTGGAAAAAGGGGCTTCATACTGCAATATTTTTGTGCAATGTACCAAATTTTGAGAAATCGCAGAAACACAGTGCTATAACGCCGCCCGCCGCATGATTAGTTTGCGGATAGCTGGCATTGGCGGGCGGCGGGCTGGGAGGCTGTGGCTATAATTTCAAAATCTGGCTGCCAAAAATGTTGCAAACCGGGCTGCTGGTGGATTGAGCCGTAGATGCTTGACAGTTTACACCCAGCACCAGTAAGTGCTCAAGCGTGAAAAGACTGTCAAACATTTCGGTCTAGTCGCACCAGCAGCTTACCTTTGCGAAAAAAGAACCTATGACAATTCGTCAATTCATGACTTACGGGGCTGCCCTTTTGCTGTGGAGCTGCCAAGGGGAGGCTTCGTCCAATGGCCAATCCGAAAAGCAGGCCGCTGCGGCCCAACCCGCAAAGCAGGAGGCTGCGGCTCAGGCGGAAAGCTCGGGTTTCTACAGCCCACCCCATAGCAGCGATGTCCTTTTCCTGAAGCTGGGCCAGCAAGAGGCCCAGGCCGGCAGCACCGTATGTGTGCCGGTTATGGCGAAAGGTTTCCGCAGCCTGCTTTCAATGCAGTACACTATTGCCTGGGACCCCAGCATCTTGGCCTTCAAGCAAGTCAAAGGTTTTGGCTTGCCCCATCTGTCGGCCCAAAATTTCGGGGCCACCCGCACCGCGGAAGGCGTCCTGACAGTGGTCTGGATTGATAATGCCCTGAAAGGCGTGACGGTCAGCGACGGCAGCCCGCTTTATTCCGTTTGCTTTGAGGCCAAAGGCGGAAGCGGGCAGCGCAGCCCGGTGCAGATTGTGGATACGCCCACCGCGATCGAGGTGGTCAACCTGGGCGAAGAGATTGTGGGGCTCGACAGTGAGGCGGGCGCAGTAACGGTGAAGTAGGCCTGCAAGGGGTACTGAAATAAAAGTATCACTAATTTGATAAATGAGTCCGCTTGTCTACTCATTTTATGGACAAAAGCCTTACTTTTGTCGGAAACCCTAGTTTTATGAGTAATATCGTTACACAGCGTTTTATCAAGTGCCACGACAAGTTGAAAGCCGATAATCAAGTACGTTCCAGCCGGCAATTTGCCCTTTCTCTTGATTATTTGCCGCAGAGCTTGAGTGAAATCTTGAAAGGGCGCCGGGATGTAACGATTGAATTGCTACGCAAGGCTGTCGAAACCTACAAAATTAATCCGGTATACATTTACACCGGCGAGGGGCCGATGTTTATGAGCGAGGAAGGGGACAAAAGCTTTCGGGTTTTGACTATTGTGACGAATACGAATGACGATGAGCGCATCGTGCATGTGCCTGTGCCTGCGCAGGCCGGCTACGCTGCTGAGATGACTGACCCGACCTTCATTCAGGAGCTCCCGCAGTTTACCTTGCCCGACTACAAGTACAAAGTCGGCACCCACCGGTCCTTCGATGTGGCCGGCGACAGTATGGAGCCAACGCTTTTTGAGGGCGATAAAGTTGTTTGCAGTTACCTGGAGCCTACCGTCTGGGAAACAGCGGTCAAGGACAACTATGTGTACGTCGTGGTCACGCGGGCAGATGTGGTCGTGAAGCGTGCTTTCAACCACCTTAAAGAGCAAAAGCACCTGGAGCTGCGCTCGGATAATAGCTTCTACGAACCTTACCGGATCAGCCTTGGGGACATTCGGGAGATTTGGTATGTTCGCGCTAAAATCAGCCCGTTTTTGCCTTCTCCTCAGAATATCAAACGTTACTTGCAGGAGGAAATGCAGGAACTGAAGCAAACCATACAGCAACAGGGCGCATTAATCCAAAACCTCAACGAAACGGTGAGCCACCTCCTGTCCGAGGGCGGCTTAGCGCACAAACCGGTAAGTAAAAAGCCATGAAAAAAGTAAAGATTAAAGGCACTGTAAAGCACCTTGACCTGGAAGGCGGCTTCTGGGGCATCATTGGTGAGGATGGGAAGGAATACCGCCCGGTGAATATGCCTGAGCAGCTCAAACACGATGGGGAAGCCGTTGAGGTGACCCTGAAGGGCGTTCAGGAGGAAATGTCGCTGCACATGTGGGGCGAGCCGGTAAAGGTGGTCTCTTTTCATACCCTTCACCCTTAAGCCTGTTCACCGGGTAGCCAGGTGTAGCCTAACCACCCGGCGGTAAGCTCATTGGCTAACACTCCCGGGACTGCCACTCGGAGTGGACAACTTCCGGTACGTTCAATTTGATGTCATTGCGGTCGAAAAGATAAGCAGCAAGTTGGGCAGCCACTTGGGCGGCGCCTTCGTTGCCTTTTTCCAGCGCTTCCGGTGTAAAGTATTGTTTGACAAAATGCGTGTCAAATTGGCCGGAGGTGAATGCCTCGTGCTCGCAAACGAACTTGCCAAACGGCAAAGTCGTCTCCACGCCCTCAATTTCATACATTTCAATGGCTTCGATCATGCGCTGAATGGCAGCATCACGGTTGATGCCGTAGGTGACGAGCTTAGCGATCATAGGGTCGTAGTAGATAGGGATCTCCATCCCTTCTTCGTACCCATCATCCAGGCGGATATTCTCGCCCTCAGGCCGGCGGTAGCGGCTGAGGACCCCCACGCTAGGCAGGAAGTTCTCGGCGGGGTCTTCCGCGTAGACTCGTAATTCAAGGGCGTGCCCGTTAATGCTCAGGTCCTCCTGCTTGATCTGCAAGGGCTCGCCCCGGGCAATCAGGATTTGCTGTTCTACCAGGTCAACGCCGGTAATCAGCTCGGTAACCGGGTGCTCTACCTGCAGGCGGGTATTCATCTCCAGGAAGTAGTAATTCATATCGGCGTCCATCAGGAACTCCACCGTGCCCGCGCCAGTGTAATTACAGGAGCGGGCTACGTTGAGGGCATCCTTGCCCATCCGCTCCCGCAGCTCTGGGGTCAGGATGGAAGAAGGCGCTTCCTCGACGACCTTTTGGTGGCGGCGCTGGATGCTGCACTCCCGCTCGAAAAAGTGGAGGTAATTGCCGTGCTCGTCCGCCAGCACTTGTATCTCGATGTGGCGGGGGGAGGTAACGTATTTTTCCACGAAAACGGAACCGTCGCCAAAGGCAGAAGTAGCCTCACTGATGGCACGCTTCATCTGATCCTCGAATTCTCCGGGGTTTTCTACGATTCGCATGCCTTTGCCGCCCCCGCCGGCGGAAGCTTTGATGAGGACCGGGAACCCAATTTCCTGGGCCACCTTTTTGGCATCCTCTATATCGGTGATGGCGTGGTCAAGGCCAGGCACCATCGGAATATTGTAGTTTTTGACTGCCTTCTTGGCAGCGAGCTTACTGCCCATCACCTCAATAGCGTGCGGGCCAGGGCCAATAAACTTCACGCCGGCCTCTTCGGCGGCTTTGGAGAAAGCAGCGTTTTCGCTCAAAAAACCGTAACCCGGGTGGATACCGTCTACGTTCAGCGCTTTAGCGACCTCCAGGATTTTGTCTACCAGGAGGTAGGACTGAGCGGAAGCAGGCGGGCCAATGCAAACGGCCTCGTCGGCAAATCGGACGTGGGGCGAATGCCGGTCGGCCTCTGAATACACAGCTACGGTACGAATGCCCATCTTCTTGGCGGTACGCATAACGCGCAATGCGATCTCGCCACGATTGGCAATGAGGATTTTCTTCATTGGTCTCGTTTTTGTTTGTTTGCAGAAGCCTGGATTTTGCCCCTGCCCATTTCTATATTCCTGCGGGAAAATAATTAAATTCCCGGCGATTACACAACCTGCCCTGCGATAATATAGGTGATTTTTAGCATTGCCCGGCAGCGGGGCGAAGACCGTAAAACCAAATTAAATGATCGAGCAACCTCGCCAGCTCTGGGCACCCTCCCCGGGGTTTATCCAACAGTCCCGTCTCCAGCACTATCAGCATTGGCTGGAAGAAAACCACAGCCTGACGTTCTCCGATTACCGGTCGCTATGGCAATGGTCGGTAGACCAACCGGCGGCATTTTGGGCGTCGCTTTGGGCTTACTTCGGCATCATCGCCCATACGCCCTACGAGGAAGTTATGACGGATGACCCCATGCCGGATACCGCCTGGTTTACCGGCAGCACCCTAAATTACGCGGAGCACATTTTCCGCAACAAGCAGGCTGAGCACCCTGCGCTGGTCACACAGTCCGAAACCCGGCCCTTGGCGGAGGTAAGCTGGGCGCAGTTGGAAGACCGGGTGGCAGCATTTGCGGCTTACCTCAGGGCACAGGGAGTGGGCCGGGGCGACCGGGTAGTGGGCTTCCTGGCTAATACCGAAGAAGCTACGGTTGCTTTTCTGGCGGCTTGTTCCATTGGTGCAGTATGGTCGAGCTGTTCCCCAGATTTTGGCGCGAGCAGTGTGGCCGACCGCTTCCAGCAAATTGAGCCTAAGGTACTCATCGCAGTAGACGGGTATACCTATAACGGCAAGCCCTACGACAAAACAAAAGTTGTGCAGGAAATTTGTGCAGCCCTGCCTACCCTGGAGCGGGTCGTCATAGTGCCCTTCCTGGCCGAATCGCCTGAGCTGTCGGCCATCCCCAAATCGGTGCTGTGGAGCGACGCCCTCCGTACCCCATATCAGGGGCTGGCTTTCGAAGCCGTCCCCTTTGACCATCCCATCTGGGTGCTTTATTCTTCGGGTACAACGGGCATCCCGAAAGCCATTACCCACGGCCACGGGGGCGTACTGCTGGAGCACCTGAAATACCTGGCCTTCCACAATGATGTTCATCCCGGGGAGCGCTTCTTCTGGTTTTCCACGACGGGCTGGATGATGTGGAATTTTGTACAGGCTGCTCTGCTCGTAGGGGCCACTCCGGTCCTCTACGATGGCAGCCCCGCCTATCCGGATATGAATACGATGTGGGCATTTGCCGAAAAGGCACGGATCAACCACTTTGGCACGAGCGCCCCTTTCTTGGTCGCTTCTATGAAGCGGGCCGTGCAGCCCGCCAAGCAATTCGACCTCAGCCCACTGCGCTCTATTGGCTCTACCGGAGCGCCCCTGCCTCCCGAAGCTTTCGACTATGTGTATACCGAAATTAAGAAAGACCTTTGGCTGTGCTCTATGAGTGGGGGGACGGATGTATGCACGGCCTTTGTAGGGGGCTGCCCTGCCCGCCCGGTGTATATGGGGGAAATCCAGTGCCGTGCGCTCGGCTGTGCGCTCTACGCCTACGACGACCACGGGCAGGTGCTGCAGGGTGAAGTCGGGGAAATGGTGATTGCCAAGCCTATGCCCAGTATGCCCATTTTCTTTTGGAACGATACAGGCAAACAGCGCTACCGCAGCAGTTACTTTGAAATGTTCCCCGGCCAGTGGCGGCACGGCGATTGGGTAAAAATTACCGAACGGGACTCCCTGGTCATCCTGGGCCGCTCTGATGCCACTCTAAACCGGCACGGTGTACGTATTGGAACTGCCGAAATCTACCGGGCCGTCAATCAGGTGAAAGCTGTTAAGGACAGCCTGGTGGTCAACCTGGAGCTGCCAGGGGGGCGGCACTACATGCCCCTCTTCGTGCTGATGAATGAAGGCCAGGAGCTAACCGAATCGGTGAAGTCGGCCCTCAATAAAAGCCTGAAGGAAACCTACTCGCCCCGCCATGTGCCCGATGATATCCTGGAGGTACCGGACATCCCCTACACCATCAGCGGTAAGAAACTGGAGGCGCCGGTCAAGAAAATACTGTTGGGCCATGCCGTCGACCAAGCTGCCAATCCGGACGCGATGCGCAACCCGGATGCTCTTGGCTTTTTCGTCGACTTCGCCAGCCAGATCAAATAGGAGAAAGCGGGCAAAGAGGCGGATTGCCCTGTTATAAACTCAGAAGATGCTGCTGCGGTGCAGCCCCGGTGGATAAGGGCGGTTGATCAGCTCGTTGATTTTTTGGTAGTGCCGGGGGGTATTGAGGAAATCCACCGCTTCTACATCTATGATCAGCACTGGGATTTGCTCGTTAGCCCGGAAAAAATCAAAGTAAGCTTTTTGGATACGCTGCAGGTAGGCAGGCTCGATTTCTTGTTCATAGGCACGCCCCCGCTTTTTGATATTGCTTAGCAGGTCGTTTACAGACCGGTGGAGGTAAACCAGCAAGTCAGGCTTGGGGAAGGCTGCATTCAGGATGTTAAACAGCCTTTGGAATAAGCGGTATTCTTCTGTATTCAGGTTATTGCGGGCAAAGAGCAGGGTTTTCAAAAAGATATAATCGGAAATTATGCCCTCCTGAAACAGGTCGCGCTGGGACAATTCCTGTTGCAGCTGTTTGTGCCGTTCCGTCATAAAGAACAGCTCTACCGTGAAGGCATAGCGCTCCGGGTTCTGGTAGAAGTGCGGCAGGAAGGGGTTGTCGGCAAACTCCTCTAAGAGCAACCGGGCGCCTTGCTCTTCGGCCAACATGCGGGCAAGGGTGGTCTTGCCCGCCCCGATATTGCCTTCGATAACAAGGAATGGATGTTGGTGTGAAGTGGCCATTTTCAATTTGCAGTTGGTTGTCATAGTTGCTGCCCCTGCAAGCACTATCGGCTCCGCCTGGGCTGTTTTAGGTTTAGATGCCTGCTTGATTTTGCTGGGGCTAAATGACATTGACTTCCGGCTGCAGGCGGATACCAAACTGTGATTCCACTGCATCAGCAATGCGCTGTGCGAGCGCCCATAGTTCAGCACCGGAAGCGCCCCCGTGGTTGACAAGCACAAGTGCCTGTTTGTGGTAGGTGCCTGCCTGGCCGATTCTTTTGCCCTTCCAGCCGGCCTTTTCAATAAGCCATCCGGCGGGTACCTTCCTCCTGCCGTTGTCCATAGCATAACCCGGCACCCCCGGATACCGGCGCCTCAAGTCTTCAAAAGCTTCCTGCTCAATTTCCGGATTTTTAAAGAAACTGCCGCTATTTCCGATCTCTCTGGGGTCGGGCAATTTACTTTGGCGGATCTGTATGACCGCCTGGCTCACATCTGCCGGCTGCGGGTCGGAAATGCCCGCTTGCTGCAGGTAGTCTTTCAGTGCACCGTAGCTGGTCGTTATGCGGTGATGGGAGGAGGTCGTCAGTTTCAGGTAGACCTGGGTAATGAAGTATTGGCCCTTGAGTTCATTTTTAAAAACGCTGTCCCGGTAGCCAAAATGGCAATCCGCTGCATCGAAGCGGCGCACCGCTCCCGTAGCTAGCTCCACGGCTTCTAAATGATCGAATACCTGGGCCAGTTCTACACCGTAGGCTCCGATGTTCTGAATGGGGGCGGCACCTGCCGTACCGGGAATTAAGGACAGGTTCTCCAGCCCTCCTAACCCT
Organism: uncultured Phaeodactylibacter sp.; assembly: GCA_964575505.1. Classification (GTDB taxonomy): domain Bacteria; phylum Bacteroidota; class Bacteroidia; order Chitinophagales; family Saprospiraceae; genus Phaeodactylibacter. The sequence goes on along the minus strand of CAZNSK010000065.1, from coordinate 4,988 downwards.
TGCTTCAGGGACCAGATCACCAGTTCGTGCCAGTTCTCGCCTCCGCCGGCCTGTACGATAGCGTGTCCGGAGGCGGTGCTTACGATTGACTTGCCGGAGATGGTATTCCGCAAAACGAGTTGGTCTACATCCTGGGTTAGTAGGAGGTTGCTGCCACCCCCTAGGATGAAGGTGGGGCAGCCCGGCTCATCTTCCAATACTTTCCGCAGGGCAGCTACGGAATCAACCTGAGCGAAGCAAGCCGCCCGGGCAGCGACGCCGAAGGTATTGAAAGGCTCTAACGATACATTCTTTTGGATCATTCCGCTGCGGCTTTATTTTGGACGACCTCAAACCCCCATAACCCCGGTTTGATAAGGAGGTAGATGGTATCACCCCTTGCCCCCGGGTTGGGAACGGGCGTGCGGCTGATGACGCGCCTCACCCGTTGGCGATAGTAAAATTCGATCGTGTACAGGTTCCCCTGTGGCACCTCTCCCTTCATGAGCCCTCCGCGGCTGGCGTATTCTGACCACTGGTCTACGAATTCCACTGGTGTGGGGCTACCAGCCGGCGGGCTGAGCAGCCGGTTGGAGAGGCTGCCGGCCAGCGGGCCAAAAATACCACAGCTACCCGCAAAAAACAGATAAATCTGGATCTTTTCCGTCAGGCCGTGCTCTTGCTGAGCGTAACGGTGCCCGATTCCCAATCCGATAAGCAGCGCCAGGATAAAGCTGCCTAACGCCAGAGCAGGCATGTTGATAGTCCGGTTAAACCAGTTGAATTCCAGCGCATACAGTACAATTAGCCCGAGCAGCCCTAGCCCGATCGCCCCGTACTTTAGCCGTTCCTGCCAGTTGAATCCCATGTTTAGATAGGTTCAAATTGCAATTTGGCGAGGGTGTTGTAGGCGCCTTCCTCCCGCTGAGAGAGCTCTGCATGCGTCCCCCGCTCGATGATCTGGCCATTTTCAATAACGAATATCTGGTCTACATCCCGGATAGTGGCCAGGCGATGAGCGATGATGATTGAAGTCCGCCCCTCCATCAGCTTGGCAAGGGCATCCTGTACCGCCTTTTCGGATTCCGCATCGAGGCTGGAAGTGGCTTCGTCCAGCAGCAGTATGGCCGGGTCCTTGAGAATAGCGCGGGCGATAGCGATCCGCTGCCGCTGGCCGCCTGATAATTTTACGCCCCGTTCCCCCACGATGGTATCCAAGCCTTCCGGAAAAGACTGGATAAAAGACCAGGCGTTGGCTTTCCGGGCAGCGGCGATAACCTCTTCCTCGCTGGCTCCAGGGTTGCCATAAAGGATATTTTCCCGGATGGAGCCGCCAAACAGGATGACTTCCTGGGGGACAATAGCGATGTTACGGCGGTAAGCAGTAATGTCGTAATCGTAAACCGACTGCCCATCTACTAAAATATCACCGCCGCCTATATTATAAAACCGCAGCAACAGCTGCACGATCGTCGACTTGCCGGCTCCACTCGTGCCCACAAGGGCAACCTTTTGGCCGGGCTCTACTTCAAAGCTAAGCCCTTGGAGCACTTCAATATCTGGCCGGGTAGGGTAGCGGAAACGCACCTCCTGGTACTGAATCCTGCCTTCCACAGCTTGCTCGGGGGCTTCCGCACTGCCCGGGACATCGATTTCTGAATTGTCCAGCAAAATTTCCCGTATCCTCTCGGTAGCGCCAATAGCACCCAGCAGTTCAGTGTAAAAGTTGCCAAGCCCGGCGATAGAGCCGCCGATGATGGCGGTATAAGCCACAAACTCAATGAGCACGCCGATGGTCATTTGCCCGGACTGTACAAAGTTGGCCCCTTGCCAGATGATGAAAAACAGGGCCCCGAACAGGAAGGTGACGATGAATACCGAAAACAACGCCCGCCATCGGGCATAATGCAGCGACATGCCAACCACCCGGTCGATACGGTGCCCGTAGCGCAGGGTTTCAAAGCGCTCATTGGTGAAAGCTTTCACTGCCTCTATGGCCTGCATGGTTTCATTGATAATGTTGTTGGACTGCGCTAATTCTTCCTGCCGTTCCTTGGACAATTTGCGGATGAACCGCCCGAAAAACATAGCGCCGATGATGACCACCGGAAAAGTAGCCAGCATAATCAGCGACAGTTGTGGTGCGCGGAAAGCCAGGAAAATAATACCCGCTACCAGTATGATGATTTGCCGCAGGAATTCCGCCAGGGTAATTGAAAAGGCATTGTACAACTTCTCCACATCGGCTGTCAGCCGGCTCACGAGTTCGCCTACCCGCGCCTGCTCAAAGAAGTACATCGGCATGGAGACCAGCTTTTCGTACAGGGCGCGACGGACATCTGCGATGCCTTTTTCGCTCACGATTGAGAACAGGTAAATGCGGAAGTAGGAAACTGCGCCCTGCACGACCAGGATAAGGGCGAGCAGCCAACCCACATCCCGGAGGTCGTAGGGCATCTCCTTTTCGCCGGAAGCGATGTCGACCATCACGCCGGAGAGGTAAGGGAAGACCATGAAGGTGAGAGAGGACAGAAAAAGCAGGACCAAGCCGACCCCGAAGGCAATCCGGTAAGGGCGGATGAATCTGAAAATCTTTGCAGCGGCAACTAGCTTTTCCCGGGTAAGCTTGACTTTAGGGGCTTCTTCTGAGCTGGGCCTACGTCTTGACATATCGATAAAGGAGGTTTATTCAACGAAGGTAACAACTGTAGCCACCATAAGTTAAGTTGAGGCCGCAAAAACCCGGGGGGAGTGCGCTGGGCTGCAGGACGGCACGCAATATTGTTGCATTTTATTTACGTTAATAGATTAGGGGCTCTTGGGTGGCATGGCAAAAAAAATTAGCTTTGTCCGCCCCAAAGGGGTGCAGGCAGCTTTAGATAAGATCTTGCGGATTAACGCCTGCCTTTCAGCGGCTTGTCGTCTCAGTGGCTGTCAGATATAAATCTAGCTTTGATCGCAGCGTTCAACGCCTGGCTGGCGTATAATAGCAGGGAGGAATCAATGGTGAAACCTAAACCGTACTCGCATAATACCGGGGTTCCCCTTCTTAAAAATCCCATAAACTATGCAAAAGCTTACTACTCTACTCTTTTGCTTTGCTTTTAGTAGTGCTCTAAATGCCCAATTTGTCGATTTGGGGTTCAGTTTTGGCGGCATGTTCTACAGCGGGGATATTTCTCCGGGCGACCCGCGGGCAATGATTCAGGAGATGATGCCAGCCGGCGGCGTATTTTGCCGGCTTTCGCCTACCAACGCTTTTTCCACCCGTTTTAGCCTCAACCTGGGCAGCGTACAGGGCGATGACCTGCGCAACAACCGGGAAGCACGCGGGCTTAGCTTCCAGACGAATATTACCGAGTTTAGTGTCATCGGTGAATGGCATGCCTGGCGCATCCGCCATACTGAATATAGCTTTACCTTCCCCTACCTTTTTGGCGGCGTTGGCGTTTACCACTTTGTGCCGCGCACCCAGGTTGACGGGGATTGGGTCGAACTGCAGCAATTGGGTACGGAGGGGCAGGGTATCCTGGGTTATGAACAGCCCTACAAGTTGACTCAGTTCCACGCTCCCCTGGGTATGGGTATCAAGTTTATCACCCGCAAGTTTACCTTTGGCCTGGAGTTTGGAGCCCGGTTTTTGACCCACGATTACCTGGACGACGTCAGTGGCGCAGAGGTGAATCACCGCGATATTTTTATCAACAACGGACCGCTTGCTGCACGGCTCAGCAGCCCCTCCCTCGGTGGTGAAGAGGGGGTGGACCGGAACTACCGGCGCGGCGTTACCTCCCGGGATTGGTTCTATATGATGAACATAACGGTGTCTTACAACTTTGGAGAAGGGCTGAATAAAATGCTGTCTGACCCTGTGCCGTGCCCGAAGTGGTTTCGGCGCTCTGGCCGGCGCCTTTAATGGATTTTCCGGTTTTCGCAAAATTATTGAACGCCAGGCAGCGTTTTTCCTTCTATAGTATATCCTTTTACTATCCCAATGAACAACATCATGCTTACCACCACGCTGAATTTTTGCAATACTTTTCGCTCTTTACTTTGCTGCTGGTCCGTACTGGCTTTTCTAGGTTTTGCTACCGCAGGCCAGGCGCAGACTCAGGTTGGCGTCATGGGTGGCGTAGCCCTGTACAGCGGCGACCTCTCCCCTAAAGAGTTTGGAGTCTACTTTCAGGAAGTACAACCTGCTTATGGCGTTTTTGCCCGGTTTTCCAGCAGCCGGGTTGGGGCCTTGCGCCTCGGGGTAAGCCGGGGCACGCTGACCGGTGATGACAGCAAGCATAACCGGGAAGACCGGGGCTTGGCATTTCGGACCCGTGTCACTGAGTTTTCCCTTGTTGGCGAACTGAATTTGTTCCGTATCGGCACCGCGCGCAACCGGGGTATGGTGCCCTATCTGTTAGGTGGTGTTGCGGCCTTTCAATTCAACCCTGAAGCGCCGTTTGATGGCGATTACGTCGAATTGCAACCCCTCGGCACCGAAGGTCAAGGTTTGCCTAATTATGATGACCCCTACCGGCTGACACAGTTTGCCGTTCCCCTGGGCGCAGGCGTGAAAATTATGGTGAACGAACAACTGACCATCGGCCTGGAATTTGGCGGCCGCCTGTTATTTACGGATTACCTGGATGATGTATCCAACACCGAAGTCAACTACTTTGACGTGCTGGAAGGCAACGGAGAGCTGGCTGCCCGCCTTAGCCGCCCCACCTTGGAAGACCCGGCTGAGGATACCATCTACTGCCGCGGGGGCGAATACAATGACTGGTACTACATCGGCGGGGTATCCCTGGCCTTTACTATCGGCGGAAAGAACCGGGGGGTACAGAGCGGAAAAGGTATAGGCTGCCCTACTTTTTAAACGGGGTATTTTAGCTACCGAAAAATCTGTCAATTTTTCTTTGGGTATTTTACCACATTTTTTTTTAAATTTGGATAATAAAATACAGAAAAAGCTGTTTGAAAAATCAAATTTGTTGAACAGCACCACTACTTAT
>CAZNSK010000064.1:0-34137 GCA_964575505.1 uncultured Phaeodactylibacter sp. | reverse complement strand
CCTCACAGCCCGTTCGGGATTTTAACCCTATAAGTAGTACGCATGCATGGCACACGAAAAGCGGCTTGCCGAGTGAATCGACAAGCCGCTTTTTATCTTGATTTGTTTTTTACAAGCATAGCCGTGTCACTTCACCCGGTCTCCCGAACGATTGTGCCACCACCACCAGTTGTTGCTTGTAAAAAAATTCATTTCAATTGCGTTTGCACCAAAGATAACGGCATTTGATTTAGAAAAACAAATGTATTTGTCAAATATTTTTCAGCTTTCTAAAAGTCTGACTTTTTCCTGATGCGCGCTCCGCGCGGAATGGGTTACTTCAGTGAATTGATCCAACGCGCAATCCTGAGTGCCTCGGCTTTGGGTACCTGTGGCATGGGCGCCATCGGGGTGTAATCGGGCCAATTCTCGGGTTCCGGGTTGTAGATGAGCTCCACGATGCGCTCTGGGGTGTAGCCCCGCTTAGCGATTTCGCGGTAAGCAGGCCCGACCTGCCGGGTATCCGGGTTGTGGCAGGCAGTACAGGTGTTGCGGATGAGGAGGGGCTCGATTTCAGCGTAGGTAGGTACGGCAGCGGTTGAGGAAGCAGCTTTCCGGGCAGCTTTGGCGCGGCGGGCTTGGGCGGCAGCCAGGGCCTTAGCTTCCCGTTTGGCCCGTTCGGCAGCAGAGCTGTAGCGTATCCATGCATCATCGGCAAGGGCAGTACCTTCGGGAATAGCATTGAGGGTGTAGTAAGCAGATGGGTGGAGTACCTTCAGGCTGGTATCTTTGGCTGCCCGAATACCTGGCACGTTGAGCTGATGAATGAAATGGGCCCGCATATTGGTGACCTGAAGGCGAACGGTCTTGCCATCCTCCGCCAACAGCACGCCTTCAATATCCAGGGGCTCCTTTTTGATGGTCGGGCTGCCGTATACCGGATGGTACTTGTATATAAAGCTTTGGCCGGCATAAGCATCAAGGTCTTTGGCACTTTCCGGATCCACCGGCATGGTAAATTCAATTTCAAAACCATCGGGCATGGCACGGACGGTCTTCATTTCGAATGGCGTGAGGCCGGTCCATACCAGGCGCTCCAGGCCAGAGTTCTTGGTCCCCGCAGAGCCCCAGCCACGGTTGGTTTCTCCTACGAAAAGGGAGCCGTCGATGCCCCAGTCCATGCGCAGTACGCCGGACTGAAAGCCGGACCGGAAATCAAAGGCCACCCCCTGGTACTGCCCCTTCACTTTTTCCAGCACTACGCGCATGATCTTGCTTTGCCCCTGATCGCCTACAAACAACTGTCCGCCGAAGGGGCCAAACCGGCCCTCGGTTTGGTCTTCCAGAATTTCTGAGTTGGAAATACCCAAGACCCCATGCGGCAGCCAAACGGCGGGCACCTGTACTTCCGGGAAGTCTTTCTTGACCTCAAAGAGGAGGCCCGGGTTTGCCTCGCCGGGGATATTTGAAGGTTTGATATACCGGCCGTTTTCCTGCTCACGCCGTCGGTCCACTTTTGCGAAAAAGGCTTCCTGTTGGAGTCCGACCGGAGATGCTGCTTCCTCCGACCACCTTAGCCCGGCGGGGTGCCCGGTGAAGCTGCCCTTTTCCACATGCCAGATGGCCCCGCTGCCCATCCAATCGCCCTGATTGTCATCGTAGAAGAATTCGCCATCGTATACGCCCAGGCCACAGGGCGAGCGCATGCCTGTAGCCCAGGGCTCCATCTGGCCGTTTTCCGTAATGCGCATCGTCCAGCCGCGCCAGGGCACCGGGCTTTCGCCCCGCCACCATTCTTCGTCTCCGAAAGCCACATTGGCCGTGACCATCATACTGCCGTCCGGCATAAACTTTGGGCCGTAGGAGTACTCGTGGTAGTGCCCGGAAAGGGGCCAGTCGTAGACGGTTTCGTAGCGGTCAGCGATACCATCGCCGTTGGTGTCGCGCAGACGGGTGAGTTCGCCGCGCTGTACAGCATAGAGGGCATTGTCTTGATAAGCCAGGCCCAGCGGCTCGTGCAGCCCCTCTGCAAACCGGATGTACTGCGGTGGGCGGCCTGCATACATGCCCGGGTTTTCGACCACCCAAATGTCTCCCCGCCGGGTACAAACGGCGATGCGCCCGTCCGGCAGGGCAGCCAGGCCGCCCACCTCCAGCAAGATATCTTCGGGCACAGGCAGGGTGATGATTTTGTAGTATTGATCTTCGCGCTCCTGCAGGGTTTCCTGAGCGGTAAGCACAGGCGACAGCAAGAACACAAGCATAAAGAAGCACAGGTATTTTAAAGTAGACATCATTACCAATTAATCGTGTATCGAATAGATGTATTCAGGGGCAAAATCAATTCCTGCTGCCCGCCAGATTGACGTATAACAGCATTTCTGCCCTCGGGCAGCCTGATGTAGTACAGTTGGTCGACCAGGTACAAGCCCCCTTCCAATTGCCGGATATCGGCACCCCGGGCCAGGCGGGCGTAGAACATCCCGGGCCCCTCCCCTTCCAGCTGAATATTGCGGACCAGCGCGTTACCGGATCCATCGGGCCGGATGGCATCTCGGATACGGGCCCCGGCACATTCGTACAAAAAGGCAGGATAGCCGGTTTCCGGCACAACTTCGTAGCCTACGTTATGGAACCCATCGACCTCAGAAAGGCTTACCGGAAAAGCAGCGGCGCTATCCGGCAGTACAGCGAAAGAATGCCCCTTCGGCAAGTAGACCGGTGCGCCCATGGGGTGGAAAGAGCCATCGCCCCGCCCCTTCCACATAGGTGTGGCGTTTACAAAATCGCCCCGCCAAACGCAAACGGGCGCACCGGCTTTCAAGTCATACGCATAGTGTACGCCGGCCGGGTCACCAACGCCTATCGTATGCGTCAGGCGTTCGTCCCGCTGCCCTTTGTAATCGAGAAAAGCGCGGAGCAAGCGGGGGCGCGGCCCTACCCTTTCCAAAATAGGCCCGCCCTCAGGCGGAGGCGGATAAGAACTTAGGGCATGCATGGGCACCGGGTGGGAAGTGGCATTGTACCAGGCTAAACGGGTGGGGAACCAACTGTCTCTTTTGTAGTAAATCAGTTCAAAATCATGAGTGCCCTTATCCAGCTTCATCTCAACGGGCTCGCTAAACCTACGCGCGTAGGCAGCTTCTGCGGATTGGCGGCCGACCTGTAGCCGTACGCCGCCCCCACCTTCCAGCTGAAAATCGTATTGGCCAGAAGCCGGTACCGTCAATTGTCCCTGAATTTTCATGCCAAAGGTGGAAAAATCCATAGCCGGCGCCACTGTAAACTGTGCCATTGTACCAGAAGCCGACACACTGTCGCCCCCTACTGCGGAAGGCCCGTCAAATACGCCCTCATAAATTTCGTACCGCAAATTGGAGAAATGCACCGGCTGAGGCTCCATCAACTGATAGCGGATATTGCGGAAAGCCACCGGGCCGTGATCGCCCTGTATCATCAAAGGCCCCTGGGGCACCTCATTGAGTTCCACCGGTCCACCGGTAGGCGCAGGGATTTCTACATTTTCGTGGATACGAACCCCGTTCAGGTCCACGTAGACCATTTTGGCGTTTTGAACCTTCCGCCCATCCGCATCAAAGCGGGGGGCCTGAAAAGCAATCCGCATATGCTGCCATAAACCTGGGGCTTTCGCAGCATTGGACAGAGGCGCTTTACCCAGATAGTCCGGATAAACGTCATTGGGCCAATTGCGGTAGATGCCGCCAATATCGCCGTAGGTAGGTTGTTGTACGCCCCAGCTGTCGAGCAGCTGCACTTCGTAGCGGCCTTGCAGGTAAATACCGGAATTGGAGCCTTTGGGCAGCATCACCTCCAAGTCGAGGATGACATCCCCGTGCTTCAGCTTCGTGAGGAGCTGGTCCCGGAGAGAATCGTCATTTTGGTTGAGCAAGATACCCGCACCCGGCTCCGCACGCACTGCCCGGCTGGCATCATCGTGAATGTCAATATGCGGATGCATGTAGACATTGCCTACGACCGACCAATTGCCTGCCTGAGGCTGAAAGGCAGAAAGGTCATCGAGGGGCAGGGATTTCATAGGTTGCCGCTGTGCATGCAGGGCCGGGCTTAGCAACAACAGCAGTAGCAGTAGTTTTGGCATAATTCGATTGGATCGTTCAATGATTAGACCAGCAATTTACGGACTTGTTGCCAAAGGCTGGAATTGGGATGGCTTTAATTTGGCTGATGAAGCGCCTTTTGCCTGTGGTATCAATAGGGTTCAATTATTTTACAATGTAGCGCGCTGGTGGATCGTCCGTGTATATTGGATGAGAGAAACGGAGGAGCAGCCGATACCAGAGTGTTATTTACCGGACTGATCTTCTGGTTTTTCGAAATCAACGCCGGCGTATAAATCCCCGATTTTAATGGGTTCCCCGTTGATTTCGAAGTGTTGTTCTCTTTCCGTATAGACCGTTTCCAGCCACTGATTATCGCCCTGCCGCTGCATGTGGTGTACTTTAACGGTAGCCCCATCTACGTAAAGGATGTGCTCAATGCTTTCAATCTGCTTGTAGCAAGGCAGCTTCTCCCCCAAGTCGCGCACCCGGGTGGAAGGCGAGAGCACTTCAAAAACCACTATGGGCGTCAAATCTGCCCGCATGCCTTTTTGATATTCATAAAAGCGGGCCGGCAGCTGAATGACGGAGCCGTCTGGATTGAAAATGGCATTGCCGCAAGTTGGGATGCAAACCGGGCGGTTGCTGTTGCCAATCCTGTATGTTTTAAAGTCAAAGAATATTTGCTGCAAATAGAAATTAAGCCGCGATGCAATTGCAGCGTGGTCTTCAGATTCATAACTCATAGACGCAATGATTTCTCCACGGTAGTAGTCTGCCCGGTACTCTGCTTCCTGTATAACCGACCAATATTCTGCTTCCGATGCCGCGTAGCGGAGCGGCAAGGGTTCATTGGTTTTAGACAGCTCTTCATTGGTCAGTGGCATAGCAGCAATTGCAGTTGACATAAAAAATGCGATTTGGTATCAAAACAAGATAACACAATTGGTGAAGAAATGCTCATCTTTTTCCATTCCTAACAGCATAAACACGGCTTTATTGTAGGAGTTCCTTTCCCCTTTTCCTAATTTAAAGCGCTAAATTCACCGAAATTCAAAACAAAACCAAGATACTAATGAGCCAGGACCGCAGATCATTCATTAAAAAGGCAGGCTTAGCCGGTGCTGCACTGGCAGGTGCTGCAAAATCCGTAGCTCAGGAGGCGCCTGCGCCCTACGAAATTCTCAAGCGCCGCCCCCGGCCCGCCCCCCGCCAAACCCTCAATATTGCAGTGATCGGCGCAGGCGGCATGGGCGCCGTGGATATCAATACCGCCCTGGAACACGAGGGCGTAAGAATCGTAGCTGCCTGCGACCTCTACGATGGCCGTTTACAGGCGGCAAAGGACAGGTGGGGGCAAGGCCTGTTGCTTACCAAGAAATACCAAGACATCCTTAAGCGGAAGGATGTGGATGTGGTCATCATTGCCACGCCCGACCACTGGCACAAAACCATCAGCATTGATGCTATGAAGGCCGGTAAACATGTGTACTGCGAAAAGCCCATGGTCCACAGCGTAGGGGAAGGGCACGAGCTGATCAAAGCCTGGAAGGATGCCGGCACGGTCTTTATGGTCGGCAGTCAGGGGCTCTCTTCCCTGGGCAACGAAAAAGCTAAAGAATTGCTGGAAGCCGGGGTGATCGGGGACATCAACTACGCCGAAGGCTTTTGGGCCCGCCACTCCCCTGCCGGTGCCTGGCAGTACCCGGTGCCGGAGGATGCCAGCGAAAAAACGGTGGATTGGGGCACCTACATTTCCAATACCAATAAACGCCCCTTTGACCCGCTGCGCTTTTTCCGCTGGCGCAATTACCGCGACTACGGCACGGGCATGTCGGGCGACCTGTTCGTGCACCTGTTTTCCAGCCTGCACTTCATTACCAGTTCACTGGGGCCCAACCGCATTGCGGCTATGGGCGGCCTTCGGTACTGGAAGGACGGCCGGGAAGTGCCGGACGTCTTGCTGGGCATGTTTGACTATCCGGACAGCGAAGCCCATCCGGGCTTCAACCTTTCCTTGCGCTGCAATTTTGTGGATGGCACGAGCGGCTCCACTTACCTGAAAATCAACGGCAGCAAAGGCTCCATGAATATTGGCTGGAACGATGTAACGGTAGAGCGCAACCGCACTATCCACAGCGACGACCCCTTCCTGGAAGCTAAGGAAAAGGAAGTGGGCGCGCGCAGCGACCGCAAGCAAATCCTACCGCCCCAGAAGATGGTCTACGAGGTGGAAAAAGGCTATAAAGGCGCCCACTACGACCACTTCGGCAACCTCTTCCGGGCAGTCCGGGAGGGCGGGCAAGTCGTTGAAGACCCCGTCTTTGGGTTCCGGGCCTGCGCCCCCGCCCTGCTGTGTAATGACAGCTATTTTGACAACCGGTTTATCGGCTGGGACCCGGTGGCTATGCAGGTGGCCTAAGCAGTTCTAGCACCTTTGGCAAACACTTAAGATGACTAGTGGAGTGTTTCAGAAATGACTAACCGAAGAAACCCAGTAAAACCAGGGCGCCCAAGCGTGAAATACGCTGTGCTATTTCGGACTAGTCGCACTAGCATAAGCACAACGTTCAACCAACGAAAAATCAACAACATGAAGAAGTTATTATTTTTTGCCTCCGCCTTTTTCCTTTGGGGGTGCAGTGGAGCGCCAGCTGAAAAAGACCAGGCAGCAGCCGAGCCGGAAGAGCCGGCAACGGAAGCACCGGCAGCAGACAACACCCTGACCGAAGCCGAGCGGTCGGAAGGATGGATGCTATTGTTTGACGGCCAGTCCGCAAAGGGCTGGCGCGGCTACAACATGGATACCCTGCCCGGCAGCTGGACCGTTGAGGACGGCACCCTGATGACAACCGGTACCGGCGGCGACATCGGCGGCGATATCGTCTACGCAGCCCAGCCGTTTGACAATTTTGACCTCTACCTGGAATGGAAAATCGAAAAGGCAGGCAATAGCGGCATTTTCTACCATGTAATGGAAGGCGAGCAGTACCATGCCCTCTACGAAAATGCGCCGGAGTACCAATTGCTGGACGATATCGGCTTTCCCCAGGAGCTGCAGCCCGATCAGTACGTGGGGGCAGACTATGGCATGTACGTGCCCGTTGAAAACAAGCCGATCAAGGCCGCCGGGGAATGGAACAGCAGCCGCATCCGTTTCACGCCGGAAAAGGCCACCTACTATCTCAATGGGGAGGAGATGCTCAGTTTCGAGCCCTGGTCAGACGACTGGCAGATGCGCAAGGAAGTCGGCAAGTGGAAAGACTACCCGGACTATGGCAAAGCCAAGACCGGCCTGATTGGCCTGCAGGACCACGGCAGCCAAATTTGGTTTAAAAACATCAAAATCCGGCCGCTATGAAATATCATCTGATTGTAGCGCTGCTTGGCTTATCGGCTAGCCTGACGGCTCAGCAGCAATTGTTTAATGGAAAAGACCTGACGGGCTGGGAAGCCTACGGCACTGAAAAATGGTACGTAGAGGATGGGCTGCTGATTGCTGAAAGCGGCCCGGACGAACAGTATGGCTACCTCTGTACCACTGAGTTTTACGATGATTTTGTGCTTACCCTTGACTTTTTGCAAGAAGCCAATGGCAACAGCGGTGTCTTTTTCCGTTCTACAGTAGAAGGCACCAAAGTGAAGGGCTGGCAGGTGGAAGTCGCCCCGCCCAATAAGCATACCGGAGGCATCTACGAATCTTACGGCAGAGGCTGGCTCATCAAGCCCAAACCCAAACGGGAAGCTGTGCTGCTGCCCGGCGACTGGAATAAGCTCCAAATCAAAGCCAAAGGCGGGCGGGTCACCACACGCCTCAATGGCAAGAAAATGATCAAAATCAAGGACGAGAAAATTGGCCAGGGAGAAGGGGGCATTTGCCTGCAGATTCACGACGGCGGTGGCATCAAAGTAAAGTGGAAAAACCTAGAGCTTAAACCACTTTAGGGGTCGCGCAATAATAAGCTGCTTAGAATAGGTAGGCTATTGTTTCGCGATTCCTTAGCCACGGGCATACCACCAAGCCTTTTCGCTGCGTCTAAACGGCAGCAGGCAGCCCTGTCCGGCAACGGGCGGGGCTGTTTAATTCCTTCCCTTTGCAACAAAGCTCCGTTTTTTCCACGCTGCCGCTTCCCCTGGCCGTTCAGCCAATCGCCCGACGGCCCCCTTTCAAAAAAGATAGTAGCCCTATTAAATTCAAAAGCAAGTAACCAATTTGAACATAACATGAAAAAATTACTCAGCATGCTGAAAATCAATTATTTAATTCATTAAATCATTCTGTAAGCATCATGCTGGCAAAAAAATCAGCGTAGTGAAACTCCCCTCTCCCTTCTAATTTTAGCTTTAGTTAATAATTGAGCGGCTGCCACAACCGATCAATATGCTGCCTGAACAGAGTACCGCGGCTCTGGCGGGTTTTTCGACAAACGTTTTCGGAAGCAATTGCCGAGGCACCTTGCAAGCGCACCTGATAATTGGGTGCACCTATTTTCCCTTTCCAAGTAACCTCCCCCTAACCTGTGCCTGCGCCGGGCGGATTGCCTGTGCGCCAACCTAACCGGCCAATAATATTGACCATTACAGTCCCCTGCAGCGCTGGCAGGGGGTTAGCTGCTGTTGCCACCTCCGGCGCATAAGACTTTGGAGTGCCCGGCTAGTGGATTGTTTCAGAAATGACTAACCGAAGAAACCCAGTAAAACCAGGGCGCCCAAGCGTGAAATACGCTGTGCTATTTCGGACTAGTCGCACTAGCGGCAACACCAAGAGATTAGCATTGCATTACATAACCAAAACTCACACAGATGATGACTTTTGACCAATTCAAAAATGGCCTGTTCGCAGTAGTTTGCTGCTTCGTTTTTTTCCTTGCCCCTCAGCAAGCCCACGCGCAGGAGGAGGATAAATTCAGCATGAACGTGACGCTTAATTCCGATCAGTTTTTCGGCTTCTACCCCTTCTTTTCCGGCGGGTATAGCCTGGGCGACCAAATGGACCTTACCTTTTACGGCATCCTTTGGTCGGGCGGCACCGGCGGCGGCTGGGGCAACTGGACGGAGTTTGGCGTGGGCATGAGTTTTAAGGCCTCCGAATCCATCAGCATTACGCCGCAAATCGGCTTCCTGGGCGGCAATTTGCTGTCTAGCGCCACCGAAGGCCTGGGCGTCATGGGTGATGGCATTGTGCCTAACCTGACTATAGGCCTGGACAACGGCACCCTGGAAGGGGAATTTTACCTGGGCTACTACGCTCCGCTGCGGGAAGAAGGCTCTACGCTTGCCTACACGCACTATTGGCTCAATGCTGGGTACAAAGCGCTGGACTTCCTTTCCTTTGGTGCCCACTGGGAACACCTTATCCTTTCCGGGGGCTCAGATGTGGAAGAAGCTTCTGACGTCTATCAGTGGGTAGGGCCTTATCTGCAGTTTTCCAACCCCAATGGCAGCACTTGGGCACGGTTTGCCTTTGGCAACGATGTAATGGAGGATAACGATTCTTTCTACAAGCTCACCGTAGGCATGGGCTTCTAAGGGATACTAACGTAATTACCGAAAAAGGAAATGCTCCGGCAGCCTGCCCCGGCGGATTGCCGGAGCCTCCTTAGTATTGCCACTCATCTAGGTATTTGATGAACAGCTTTGCCAGGTTCTCGGCATCATCTATAGCGCGGTGATGGGTACCGGTAAATTCAAAGCCTTCCTTCTCAACTGCGGAGCGCAGCCCCCTTGGCCGGCGCAAGCGGCGCATCCGGGCGTACTCCTTCTTCACATTCAGGTGGTGGTCCACCCAATCTGATTCCATACCGTGCAGCTCAGAATCCTGGATCAGCATTCTGCGGTCAAAATTACCCCAGGAGCACAGCAGGTAGTCTTCCTCAAAGATAGCCGCCCAATCCTGGAAATGCTCAATTACTTCGGGGAATTCATTCGAGCGGTCAACGTAAGTTTGCTCTATCGAGGTAAGGTCCCGGCAAAACATAGAAAGGTTGGGGTTGAGTACCGGGCGGATAAACTTGTTGAAAGACCCTGTCACTTCGCCGTAACGGTTGATGGAAACGGCTCCGATTTCGATTATCTCCTGTGTTTTATTAGGCGGCCGCCCTTCCCAACAGGTCGCCTCCAAGTCAAATACAATGAAGTTCATGGGTCTTACTTTTTATCTTTTTCCTGCAACAGGGCTTTAAGGTCTTGTATCTCCATTTGCAGCCGGTCGATCTTCTGCTCCAGGGCGTCGTTGTTGTCCATCGTCATCTCATCTACAAAAACAGCATTGGCCAGAGACATCCCGAAGACGCCGCCCAACAGCACAACGAGCACGAAGTACAAACGGGTGATGCCGATAAGGAAACTCGTGCCAAAGACCCCGGCACTCGTACTGCGGTCCGAAAGGTGCTAGGCAATCTGGGCCGGTATCTCATTCCAGCCTTCTACCGTAAACATCTGGAAAATGGAATAAGATGCAATCAGCGGGTCGCCGAAGAACTCCGGAGCCACTTCGGCGTAAAAGTGGCAGGTAAAAATAGCCAACAGCAAATTGAGGAACAACAGCGCCAGCAAAACGAAAACCGAGGCCTGCAGGGCCCTGCCCAAGCCGGTGATCACCTTGCTCAGATGGGGCACAAACCGGATAAACCGGATCAGGCGCACCAGGCGGAATAATCGCAGGATGATCAGCAGAGAGGTGTCGGGGATCGGTATAAACTGCACCAGCAAAGAGGGCAGGCTGCCCAGCACAATAACCAGGTCGAAGCGGTTCCAGGGGTCGGATAGGTACCCCCGTGGCTTCAGGGTAGCCATTTTGACTACCGCCTCCAGCACGAAAAATACGATAAAAAGGTGGTCGATGAACTCCAGCCAGGTATTGTGCCGCCAACCCGGGAAGTACAGCATAAAGATAACTACTGCATTCACCAGAATGGCAGTCATCATATTGCGTTCCGACAGAAAAAACCGCTTGATCATAGTTGCCTGCTATACCATTTCCAATGCAAACTGCTTCCACTGTACTTCTTGCTCTAAGCCATATCCAACCAGCCGGTTGTGGTAAAAGTACAACACCTTAAAACTTTCGCTTATGATTTGCCCTTGTTTATTGAATTTCAAGGGTTTGGCAATGTGATAGGTGCCCAGGCGGCTGATACCATCTTCAATAAGCCGGTCCACATCGTACATAATTTGCTCCGATAGCTTCAGTTCGCCAGCCTCTGCCCGGTCAATGAGGCGCCGCCGCAGCTGCCCAATTACAGCGCGCATGGTGTCCATTGGAAAGCGGTACTCATCCGCCGGCAGGCGCAGGATACCGTAGAGGTCGAGGCGGTTGTTTTTGTTCTTCACGATCTGGAAAGCCGCGAAAGCAACCAGATGGCTGGTCATGACGATATTATCCTTAAAGTAGCGCTCCACGATGCGCTCCCCGAGCCGTTTGGTATACTCAGATTCCCGTTGCAGGTTTTTTTCCACCCTGCCGTTGGTGTAGAAATACTCTTTGAGCTCGATTTCGTTGCCGTACTGATCAAAGCTCCGCCCTTTCGCGTCTACGTAATTGCCCAGTACATCCATGGGCTGGCCGAAGGAGAGCGTTATCTCGTTTTCCTGGGAAAAGAACTGCCAGATAAACTTGGTGAGCTTGCGGAAGCTGTAAAATTCATCCCGCGATTGAATGTAGCGCTCCTTGCCCATACGCCTGAGGTGCTGGTCGATGAGGAACTGAGCCTCCAAAACGAAGTGGTAGCCCAGAATGAGGGGGCAAATAAACACTTTTTCGCTGCGGCCGCCCTGGTATATCGCCCGCTGCGCCTCTACCGTTGTACTGAGCAGCCCCAGCTTGAGCTTGTCTTCCAGAGCGCCGGAGCGAGAGCGGGTCCCGCCGGGAAAAAACAGGCTGTTGACGCCCCGCTGAATAGACAGGTTAGACATGCCCTTGAGGGTCTCCAGGTAGATGGGGTTTTTCTTGCGCCGGTCTACCCGGTAAGCGCCCAGCCGGTTCATAAAGTAAGCGGTATAACCCGTATTGTAGAGGTTCAGCCCGGCCCCGTAGCTGAAGGATGGCAAGCCTGCAAAAGAATCCAAAGCATAGCCGATAAGGATAGAATCCAGGTTGCTGAAGTGGGTAGGCACGATGACGACAGTGCCCTGCTTCATCAGGGAGCGGATCGTCTCTACCTGCCCCTTGACCAGCAGCCGGTCCTGCAAGCGGTACTTGCTGCCCCAAAACCGCCGCCAGTTACGGCTGGCAGCCGTGTTGAGCAGGCGGGTAAAGAAAAGCGTCAGAAAACGGCGGGCAAATAAAAAGGTGCTTTTTTGAAAAGTCCCCACAATCTCTTCGGAGTACCGGTGGACGATCTTTTGCAGCAGCTCCTCGTTGGTGCGGCGGGCTTCTTCCTCGCTCCGGTCCAAAGACTGCCCCAGCAGTTGGTGCCGGATTTTGCGCCAAAACTGGCGCTCGTTGGGGGGGTCTACCTTCCAGGGCTCCTCCTTCATCCGGATCCGCTCCTGGTAGATGGTCTTGGACAGGATATCTGTGATCTGCGGGGTCGGCAGGCGCATGAACCGCTCGGTAATAAAACGGTCGATGTCCTCTATGAATCTACGCCGGTCTTGGCTCAGCTTGTATATCGGCCAGTCTTCGATTTCCGGGATCACATGGTCGTACCCCGCCTTATGCTGGTCTTTTTTCATGGTGCTTCGGTTGATTCCCAGCGGCTTACTGTGGCTCGT
This sequence comes from uncultured Phaeodactylibacter sp., assembly GCA_964575505.1. Classification (GTDB taxonomy): domain Bacteria; phylum Bacteroidota; class Bacteroidia; order Chitinophagales; family Saprospiraceae; genus Phaeodactylibacter. The sequence goes on along the minus strand of CAZNSK010000064.1, from coordinate 21,364 downwards.
GGTGCTCAAAGTACTGCTGATTGATTTGGCCAATGTAGGCCAAAAGGTCGGCTTTCCCCCGGCCGGTATTAGAAGAAGTAATAAATTCCGGCGGCAATTCCTCCCAGTATTCCAGGATGGCGGTCCGGATAGCCTCGAGGTTCTCTTCCAGCTGCTGGGGCCGCACCCGGTCTGCTTTGGTATACACGATGGCAAAGGGGATACGCTCCTCCCCCAGCTGGTTCATAAAGTCAATATCATTTTGCTGGGGCGGTATGTTGCTGTCGATGAGCACAAAAGCCGACTGCAGGGTGTAGCGGGTTTTCAAATAGGACCGGATCATGCCCTGCCATTCCTTCCGCTTTTTTTTGGAGATTTTAGCGTAGCCGTAGCCTGGCAGGTCCACGATATACCACTCGCCGTCGATGAGGAAAAAATTCAGCAGCTGCGTTTTGCCCGGCTTGCTGGAAATCTTGGCAATTTGCTTCCGCCCGCACAGCATATTTACCAGGGAAGACTTCCCCACGTTGGAACGCCCGATGAAGGCGTATTCCGGCTTACCGTCCTGCGGGCACAACGATTCCTTCGGGTAACTGCCCGCAAAGGCCACATGTTTGATTTCCATAAACGCAAAAAATAAATCGCCTCAAAAAGACAAGTATAGCCCAAAAAAGTGGTTAATAAAAATCTACCTTGCAACCTCGCGCACCCCGTGCCGTTGTATGAATTACAGACACAGATTGTACCCAATGCAAAGCAATTCCTTATGAAACAGCTAGTTTTGCTCCTGGCATGCCTGCTCTTTGCCAGTTTTTCGCTCTGCGCACAGATCCGCCTGGGTTTTCGCGGCGGCATGACCTCCCTCGATGTACCCTCCGGCCAGAATAGCGTACCCGATGGCGGCTCTTCCCCTCCCCTGCTATTCGATGTAGACGAAGCCCAGTTTGGCATACAGGGGGGCTTAGTGCTGCAGATCCCCATTGGCGAAAAGTGGCTGATCCAGCCGGAAGCCATATTCAACTCCAACCGGGTAGACTACGAAATTGAGGAGCTGCGCGGCAGCGGCGCTGTCCAGAAAGTCCTTTCAGAAAAATACCAGTACCTTGACCTCCCGCTTTTGATACAGCGCCGGTTGGGTGCGCTGCGCATCTGCGCCGGCCCGATAGGCCATGTGTACATCAACAGTACTTCCGACATATTGGCCTACGATAATTACGAGCAGCGGTTTGAAGAATTGACCTATGGCTATCAGGTGGGTGCCGGCCTTGACATCTGGAACCTCATGCTCGACTTCCGTTTCCAGGGCACCTTTTCCCGTTTTGGCGACCACATGTACTTCAATGGCAACCTCTATAATTTTGACCAGCGGCCGGAACGCCTGATTTTCTCCTTAGGCTGGTTGCTGGGAAAATAATTTTCTGCAGCGCACAACCGCAATGGGGCTGGAGTGCTCTTTACAATAAATCGTACGGAGAACTTCAAGGCCCATGGTTTATGTGAAAAACAGTATGACTGAATCGGAACTCATCGAAGGCTGCCTGGCGCACGACCGGTTAGCGCAACGCGAACTGTACGACCGGTATTGCAAGGCTATGTACACCGCAGCCTACCGCATCACTAATGATTTTGATTCAGCCAATGACGTTTTGCAGGATGCCTTTGTGAAGGTATTCCGCGCCCTGCCCCGGTTCCGCCGGGAATCTACCCTGGGCGCATGGATCAAGACCATTGTGGTGCGCACGGCCCTTAGCCACATCAAGCGCCGCATCCGGTTTGAGCCCTTGAACCCCGCAAGCCGGGAAGAAGCCATCGACTGGGGGCACCGCCTCGATGCCGAATACCTTGAGCGGGCCATTCAGGCGCTCCCGGCCGGGTACCGTGCGGTTTTCGTCCTTGTAGAAATAGAGGGCTACCCGCATAAGGAGGTGGCAGAGATGCTGGGCATTTCCACCGGCACTTCCAAATCGCAGCTTTTTCATGCCAAAAAGCGGCTGCGGGAAACCCTGAAGCAATATCAATCTTAGCTTTATGAAAGAGCAACATTCAGATACGCTGCACCAGGCACTGGCGCAATTGCCGGCCTATGCCCCACCGGAGGCGGTTTGGGCGGGCATTGAAGCCCAGCTGGCTGCTCGGCCTGAGCAATCCAGCCTGAAATCCGCCTTGCCGGAATATGCCCCCCCTCCGTCTACCTGGGCTGCCATTGAGCAAACCCTGGCGCGTGACGAACAGGAGCGCCCCCTGCGGCAGGCACTGAAGCAGTTGCCCGAATACGAACCGGCCGGCGAGGCCTGGCCCCGGATTGCCGCTCAACTGCCCCAGGCAAACCGGCCAAAAGGGCGCATCCTGCCGTTGCACCGGATTGCTCAGGCTGCCGCCGCTATTGCACTGGCGCTGGGCTTGTGGTGGGCCTGGCCTGCGCCACCCGACAATACCCCTGATATTTCCTACGCCCACGAGCAAGAAACAGACTACCCCCCGCCTGCCATTGCTATACCGGCGGAGGAACAGGCCCTGATTGAAACTGCGGTCCGGGAATTCAAGCGGGACCCCCTTGCCCAACAAGCCCCCGATTATCAGCGGCTCCTCCGGGAATGGGAAGCGCTCACCGAAGCCCGCTCCGAAATCGCTGATATGATGGAACGGTACGGCAAAGATGCCCGCCTTGTCCGTCAGCTTGGAGAAGTGGAAAAAGCAAGATCGGGATTGCTCAAAGCGATGATCGCTCATATTTAAATGGCATCAAATCCAATACCAATGGAAAAATGGCTCATTACCGCACTTTTTGGTTGCCTGGCAGCCGGCCTGCTGGCTCAAACGACGAAGCTGCACGTCGTCACCAAACGGTTGGAGAAGACCTTCGAATACCGGGAGGGGTACGAGGTGAACATAGAAGGGGAAAAAGCGGATGTCTCCATTGAAACCTGGGCCAATCCGGAAATTGCGCTAACCGTGGAGTTCTCTGCCCGCCACCCCAAAAAAGCAGTGGCCGAAGCGGATGTGGAAAAGATCAAATACCTGGCCGAACGGGTACGCAATAAAATCTATATCCGAAATTACATTTCCATCCAAAAGGGAGAGGCCAAGCCCCAGTCCAATTTATCCGCCCGCTACGTCATACGGGTACCCGAAGATTGCCCGGTGTATCTTAAGAACTACTTTGGCACTGCTAATGTCATCAATCTGGCCAAGCGCTTCCGGTTTCAGGGCGAATTCACTACCGTGGGCCTGGAAAACGTACAAGGCAGCATTGACCTTACGACCCGCTTTGGAGACATCAGCGGCAAAGGGCTCGATGGGGATGTGAGCATCAGTTCCCGGCGTTCAGACATTACCCTGGAAGAAATCCGGGGCCGCTACGCCATCAATGCCAGTTACGGCGATGTGCGCATCCTGTCTGCTTCCAGCGGATTGCTGGACCTCAATATTCAGGGGGAGCAGGCTAATATCTTCCTCTTTGACCCCAAGCTGCTGGACTATGGCTACGCCCTCACAGCTCAGCACGGCCAGGTATTTTTCCCCAGCAATTTAAAGCTCGAATTCCTCAAAAATACCGAGGCCATAAAAAAAGTAGAATTCCAGCCCCGGGCCGAATACTATCCCAACATTACAATTTCGGTCACCTTTGGAGACATTTACCTGGAAAAAGACAAGGCGGAAAGCCAGCGCTAAGCTACCATGCCCCCTGGCTGCCATGGCTCAACGACAATTGGAATCCTTACTCATTCTAAACTTCAGAGAGTATGAAATACGCACTTATTACCCTTCTGGCAAGCATCGGTTTGGCCATGCCCCTGATGCACGCTCAGGCAGACACCCTGACCACCGGCTATCGGACCGTGAATGACACTTTTAACCCGCCCCGGTTTGCCGACGCCCGCTCCTATGTGTTTATGGAAGGTGTGGAGACGAAGCGTTTGCTCAAGATCGGCCTTTTCAACCCGCACAACAACGCCAACATCCCCGGTGCCTTTGCCCTGAATTTTGACGTTTCAGCATTCAACCTTGACCTGGAGCAGAAACTGTCTCCTGCTTTCTCTGAATACCAGCCTAGGGCTTTCCTTCGAAACCGGCCTTCCCCTGGGCTTCGGGGAAGGCTGGCCAGTCCGCTTCGACCCCCGACGCCTTCCGGTTCAACCGCATCTCCTTCACCCTTAACCCCCGTTATTACCTGGGCATGCGGGGCCGTATTGCCGCCGGGGAACAAGCCAACAACCTATCCGGCAATTACCTGGGCCTGACGGCCAGTTACTTTGGCATGCGCGGATTGGAAGAAGACTACGACCCCGAAGTGTTCTCCTCCTGGTTTTCCAACGGCACCCTGCCCAATCAGGATGGCTTTGAATTTGGCTTGGTCTTCGGTATTCAGCGCCGTGTATTCAACTGGTCCTACTTCGATTTCCAGGTTGGCCTCAGCGGGATTTACAGCCAGACCTTTGACTTCACAGAGGGGCCGGACGGCAGGCCCCGGCCAGAGGCTGCCGAAGGCTGGAGGCCCGCCCTGCGCGCCAATATCACCTACGGGGTTGCACTAGGCTCCGGGGATATGGAAGGCGGCCGCGCCTGCGATGTCCTGCTGTGCTTCCTGGAAGAAAGCCGGCAGTTCAAGATTGACCTGGCGCGGGCCATCCCCAATGTGGGCCGAAACGTTGGTAATGATGGAGATATTTTCGTCAGCACTGGCTTAGCCATTGTCTACGAACAAAAGCTGGGCGCTTCTGCTTTTTCCATTCAACTGGAAGGCGCATTCGACTACACTTACCTCAGCGAGCGGTCTTACTATGCGCTGAAAGGCGCATTGGAGCCCCGTTACTACTACAACCTCAGGCGGCGCATTGCCGAAGGCAAAACGGCCAACAACCTTTCCGCAGATTACGTCACTCTGCGCCTCAGCCGGCTTACGGTATTCAATGGGGAGACGGATACTTCTGAATCCAACGTCTTCGTCACCCCAGCCTGGGGTTTCCAACGGCGTATCTTCCGGCACGGTATTGTCGGATACCAGGTAGGCCCCATGATCGGCACCGATTTCAGGATACGTTCTGAGTTCATGGCAGGGCTGGCTTTCTGACATCTGCAATACTGCCTTGCTTTTTAATGACATTTATCACCGCCTTATGTGACCAGGCACACAAAACAAATCCTCAAAAACACATTACTTCACCAAACAATACCAAAGAGAAGTTGCATGAAACACCAAATTGTCATCATTGGAGCGGGCACCGCCGGCATTACCGTTGCGGCTCAGCTGCTGCTGAAAGATAAAAACCTGGACATTGCCATTATTGACCCGGCATCCAAACACTACTATCAGGCCGCCTGGACGCTCGTCGGTGCTGGCACCTACAATTATAAGGATACAGAGCGCAATATGAGCGACTTTATTCCCAAAGGTGCTCAGTGGATTCAGGAATACGTGGAGTCGGTCGACCCTGACAATAACGAGGTCGTACTCCGGGACGGCACAAAAGTTTTCTACGACTACCTCGTCGCCTGCCCTGGGGTAATTTACGACTACAAACAGATTGAAGGCCTGGAGGAAACCATGAACAAAAACCAGGTCTGCAGCAATTATGTCGACCCTGATTATACCTGGAAATGCCTGCAGGAATTCAAAGGCGGCAACGCCATCTTCACGCAGCCCGCCACACCGATCAAATGCGGGGGTGCGCCTCAGAAAATCATGTACCTGGCCGATGACTACTGGCGCAAACAGGGCGTACGAGAGCAATCCGAAGTCTTGTTCATTACGCCGGGCAGCGTTATTTTTGGCGTAGAGCCCTTTAAGTCTACCTTAATGAAAGTAGTAGACCGCAAAGGCTTGCAGCTGCGTTTCTTCCACCGTATCAAGAAAATTGACGGGGAAAACAAGCGGGTGTACTTCGATATCGTCAAGGAATACGAAAAGCTATCCGCCGTTTGCTACAACTACCGGGACACGGAAAAAGAAGAGGTAGTAGAAGGCAACGCTATGATGGAGTTTGACATGCTGCACCTGGCACCGCCTCAGGCAGCTCCCGCCTTCGTCCAGCAATCCAAGATAGCCGTTCAGGAGGGCCCGACCAAAGGCTGGATTGACGTAGACATCAACACCCTGAAGCACAATCGGTACCCCAATGTATTTGGCTTGGGCGATGCCGCTGCCCTGCCCACCGCAAAAACGGGGGCTGCAGTACGTAAACAAGCACCGGTAGTGGTAGAGAATCTGCTCCACGCCATTGCCAATGACGGGCAGCTCAACGACGACTACCAGGGTTATTCCTCCTGCCCCCTCGTTACCGGCTACGGCAAAATGGTACTGGCGGAGTTCAAGTACGATGGCGAACGCGACAGCGACCCTTTGATCTCCCGTTTCTTTGATACCTCGAAGGAGCTCTACCCCATGTGGGTGCTCAAGAAATACGGCTTGCCTTACATGTATTGGAATTTGATGCTCAAGGGCCGGGCCTGACCGTCAGTTATAGCCACCGGGTTGAGCTATATTATGCGTCCAAATGGAAATTGGGTTGGCAAATACCTTGCCAACCCAATTCCTTTTCTCCACTATCGCCTTGCGGCAGGTTGGCCAGCTAACCGGAGAAGCCCAGGCTGCGGCAAACCTCCCTTACGCTGCAAAGCGCTATTCCCGCTTAAAAACATAGCGGGTGATAAAAATGCCTTCGCTATCATCGGCTCCGGCACTGCTCTCTACACCGGAGGTGACGAATGCCAATTTCCAGCCTTCAGCCGACAATTGATTGATCCGGCTGCTCACCAAAGCATCATTAGAAGCGATATTCTGGAAGTTGATGCCCACCAGGCTGTAGAAGCATAACGGGCAATTTTTTCTAGTTTTGCGGTCAAAACCTACGCAAAACCATTATGGCATACCAAGACTCCATACTCCACCCCGGTTTCAAAGCTGGCGTCCTCGGCGGCGGCCAGCTCGGCAAGATGCTTGCTCAGGCGGCTAACAACTGGCACCTACCCCTCTACCTGATGGATGAAGCGAAGGCCTTCCCGGCCGGTCGTGTTTCCCCTTTCTTTACCGAGGGCAGCTTCAAAAGCTACGACGACGTCTACCGCTTTGGCAAGGACAAGGATGTACTCACTATCGAAATCGAGCACGTCAATACCGAAGCCCTTCACCAACTGGAAAAGGAGGGCGTGACCGTTCACCCGGCACCGGCTCAGCTGGATATCATTAAGGACAAAGGGCTGCAGAAGCAATTTTACGCGGAGCACGGCATTCCAACAGCCCCCTTTTCGCTGTTCGAAAACGAAGAGGCGGTCAAAGCGGCGGTGGCCAGTGGCAAACGCCCCCTGCCGTTCGTGCAAAAATCCCGAACAGCGGGGTACGACGGGCGAGGCGTCAGCATCATCCGCTCCGAAGCCGATCTGGCGGAAAAACTGCTGCCCGGCCCCTGTATGATTGAAGACCTGGTGGACATGGACAAGGAAATCGCCGTTATTGTTGCCCGTAACGAAAGTGGGCAGGCCCAGACTTTCCCGGCCGTAGAAATGGCCTTCAACCCGGAGGCCAACCTGGTGGAGTTTCTGTTCTGCCCGGCGGCGATCAGTAAAGACACCGCCGCCAAAGCCGAGATCCTGGCCAAACAAGTCATCAGCGCTTACCGCATTTGCGGGCTATTGGCGGTAGAGCTTTTTCTGGATAAAGCAGGGAACCTATTGGTCAATGAGGTAGCCCCCCGGCCCCACAACAGTGGCCACCACACGATCGACAGCTGCTACACTTCGCAGTTTGAGCAGCACCTGCGTGCCATTCTCAACCTGCCGCTGGGCAGTACAAAGATGAAATCGCCCTCCGTTATGGTCAATCTGCTGGGTGCGCCCGGCCATACCGGCCCCGCTTATTACAAAAACCTGGAGGAATGCCTGAAAATCGAAGGGGCCCATTTCCACCTCTACGGCAAAACCACGACCAAGCCCTTCCGCAAAATGGGCCACGCCACTATTGTGGACGAGTCGGTTGAACGGGCTATCGGCAAGGCGCGCTGGATTCAGGAGAGGTTGGAGATTGTAAGCGGGGACGCCTAAATACGAAATGGAGCGCAGGGTCCACCCCGCGCTCCGATTGATTTATTCCAATTCACTCGTGCCTAATCCGCTTTTATAATTTTTTTTGTGCAGTAATGGCCATTCTGCCTGACGCCTAGCAGATAAATTCCCGCAGGCAAATCCCCTATGAATATTTCAGTTGACCCGCCGGGCACCAAGGCTAACCGCTGAAGCTGCTGCCCCTGCGCGTTCATCAGGAAGACGTCGGCCTCGTTTTTGGACCCTGCCTGCCCGGCCCACTTCAGGAATATGTAGTTTTGCGCCGGGTTGGGGAATACCTCGAAGCCGGCATCCTGACCTAAGCCTGCAGTGCTTACTATGATATCTGGCAGCCCACAGGGTGAATTCAGGGTGGTATCGGGTTGAGGCCCGATCGCTAAGTAATCAATAAAGAGCTCATTGCCCGGGAAATTGTCATTGTCACGATCCAGGAACAGCCAAAGATCCAAAAAGTCATCCGGGATGAAACCGCCCATGTCCTCGCCCTCGAAGGTGTAAGTAAGGACGGTGAAAGCATCAAGGCTTCCCTCAACCGTTTGGGTTTGGATAGCGGTCCGAAAGTCCGGTGAACCGTCGCCCGAGCGCAGTAAAACACCGAGGGGCAGTGGCTCAGCGCTTCTGGCACGCACAACGACCTGTACATTACCCGTGATGTTGGTGATTTCCACTCCATTTTCATCCGCCGGGTTGATTACGACCGGGCGTAGGGCCTGATGAGGGGCATCCACAGGGTCGGCCACTTGAAGGGCAACTTCTTCACAGTCCGTCACTGAAATGGCTAATTTGTCGGTTTCCGAACCGCCCAGGGTAGTGGTTTCCCCCTCCTGCCAATGCGCAGACCAAATTTGAGGTTCAATGGTAGTACTGCAGCTGGTTTGTCGGGTTGTATCCGGCAGGGTCCCGATAGCGATATGATCGATATAGAGTTCATTACCAGCAAAATTTTCGGTGCCGCGGTCCAGGTAAAACCACATATCCCGCAAATCTGTAGGGTCAAAACCTGCGTAGTCACTTTCCTCAAAGGTAAGGGTGAAAGTTGTCCAATCCTCTAAACCTGCAGGCAGTAGGAAGGCTTTTCGGTCACTGCGCTCGCTGGAAGTCCCTTCGCCGGATCGGAAGAGTACATCAATGGTAACGGCTTCAGCAGACCGGGCCCGCATGGTAACATCTACCCCAGCCGACAAATCCGTGATGGCGTTCCCAAGACTATCCACAGGGTCGACTTGATAGGCATTAAATGGAGGTAGAGGGCTATTGACAGGATCCGTTACTCTCAGCAGCAACGTCTCACAGAGTGTGTCTAAGATAAAGTCCGTCACCTCACCGGCTATGCTGGAGGTGTTGATTGAGGTCAAGCTGTCCCCCTCGAAATAATCAACAAAAACACCGGCGTTGCCTGGTTCCAGACTACAGGGCGATTCCAGCCCGGGCATTGGCGCTCCGCCAAGGCTTACGTAGTCAATGTAGAGCTCATTGCCCGAAAAATTTTCCTCGCCGCGGTCCAGGAACAGCCACACATCACGCAGGTCGGTGGCATCAAAGCCGCCAAGGGCATCGGTAAAGTCCAGTGTTATTTCTGTCCAGGCTTCTAGCCCGGCCGGTACATCGGCATAAAGGATGTCCGTCCGGAAATCGCTGCTGCCATCACCGGAGCGGAACAGCGCGCCAATCTCTACGGCTTCCAGGCTCCGGACGCGCAGCGTTATGCTTACCGGCCCGGCACTCATATCCACGATATCTGAACCATCCTCACCCTGTGGGTTTATGATGATGGGGCTGAAGGGTGGAAGGGGCGCATTTGCGGGGTCGGCTACCTGCACCAGGCCTTCTTCGCAAGCCGTTTGCGTAACGGTTAGCGCGTCGCCACCCGAGCCACTGAACACGTAGTTGGAATCTATCCAATGCTGTTCCCAGAACGCGCCTGCACCACCGTCTAAAGTGCAGGGCGATTCCAGGCCGGGCATTGGCGCTCCGCCAAGGCTTACGTAGTCAATGTAGAGCTCATTGCCCGAAAAATTTTCCTCGCCGCGGTCCAGGAACAGCCACACATCACGCAGGTCGGTGGCATCAAAGCCGCCAAGGGCATCGGTAAAGTCCAGTGTTATTTCTGTCCAGGCTTCTAGCCCGGCCGGTACATCGGCATAAAGGATGTCCGTCCGGAAATCGCTGCTGCCATCACCGGAGCGGAACAGCGCGCCAATCTCTACGGCTTCCAGGCTCCGGACGCGCAGCGTTATGCTTACCGGCCCGGCACTCATATCCACGATATCTGAACCATCCTCACCCTGTGGGTTTATGATGATGGGGCTGAAGGGTGGAAGGGGCGCATTTGCGGGGTCGGCTACCTGCACCAGGCCTTCTTCGCAAGCCGTCTGCGTAACAGTCAGCGCATCGCCGCCCGAGCCGGTGAAAATGTAATTGGAATCTATCCAGTGCTGTTCCCAAACCTGTGCGGAACTCGCCGTCCAGATAAAAAAGGAAAGGAGTACCAAAATTGTAGGCTTCATCATAATTTAGTTTTTTAGAAGTTTCCGCCAATACCGTGTCCCATCTGAAAGGATAATCTCAAACAGGTATAAGCCTGAACTCCAGGCTGAACAGTCAATTGTGCTTATGCTCGCTCCGGTTGGCTGTTGCTGCATGGCTGAGTTAAAGGCTCGCACAGAACGGACAAGCCTATTTGGGCAATGTATGTTAGCGACATCACTTACCGGATTGGGGAAAACAGATACAACTGCTACCGGCTCTGATTCCCCGGTACTCGTAACCGTAGCAGCTTTAGCTACATTGGAGTAGGGAGAGGGGCAATCGCCAGTAGCAAAAACCCGGTAAGACAAAATGCCGCCAAAGCCAGCTGTATTCGTATCATTAAAGCTGTTGGCATCTGCAGGTAGTGTGCCGATCACCTCAAAAGTTTCTCCATCATCATATGATACCTCTACGACGTAGCCGGTCTCCCGGGCAGCTATGTCCAGCCAGGACAACATGACTTGCCCTCCAGTGAAGGCTGCTTCGAGGCGGGCAGGAGCATCAGGAGGAAGCCCGCGGGTAGTTCGTTGTTCCAACTGTGCTGCATAAAGAGATGGAATAGCCAAGTCTTCACCGGTGCCTTCTTCGTAACCTTTGGGATGGGTAAACTGATGATTTCCTGATACAATAGCCTGGCATCCGATAGCATAATTTTGTCGTTTGGGCGGCCGTTGCAATAGTAGCTGGCTACCGGAAGGCATGTCCACATTCCAGGCCACACTATGAACCGCCGACCAGCCGTGCCCTGTACCGTAACTCCCACGATTGTAGAGCCCTAACAGCCTGGTAGTGTTCGGCTGAGTGATGGAAAGGTTATCAAACAACAAGCCCTGACTCCAGCGCCGGTGCCCTTCAATAGTATTGTAGTCTTCCGCTGAGGAGCAATCCTGGAAGACGATATTAGACACCGAACTGGTACCGTTAGATACGAAAGCATGGCGCCCCTGCGTTGCATGGCAGCCCACAAACCGGATGTTGTTGGAATAAGCACTTACTGCGAAGTTATACCTCCACCCCCCATCGATGGGCGAATGTGGCTGTAGCCCCCGGCAGCCCTGTACCGTAATCCGGTCGGCATACTCCGTATCTACCGCAGCGTAAGAAAAATGCAGTGCGGTGACTGCTCTGGCCCAGCAGTCCTCTACCCCGATGAAGCGCACCGCATTACGGGCGTGGGCATCATCGAGCGGGCCATTGGTTTCGATTGTAACCCGGAGCTGCTCTATTCCTATTTCACGCCTTATCCCCGGCTCATCCAGTATATAGACTTCTGCTTCGGCAAGGGCACGTTCCAAGCGGTCGAATACCGGGATATCCAGCGTTATTTTATTTTCCTGAAAATCTACCTCCGTTATGGTTCTTTTGTAGTAAAGGCCGATTTCACCGGGCGCCCAGGGCGCATCACCAGCCGTATCTCCAAAATTGATATCCGCCAGCCATTCTGTTGTGCTGGGTTGATGCACAATTACCACATCGCCCGCACTAAAAAGTTCTGGAGCAGCAACCTCTAATGAGCGGGAACCAGCCGGAAGATAAGTACTCGTAATGATCGATCGTGTGCCTGGTACCGCAGTATTCCAGCTAAGGCCGGGCAAAGCGCCAATCTGAACTACGTCCCGCGCTGCCGGGCTATTACCCGTTGCAAAAAGTATCGTGTTACTGTTAGGGTCTTCTCCATTACCCACGCCCCGCAGCACGACCCCGCTATGGGGCATTTTTATTGTGCCTGCGACCGCGTACAGCCCGGCCTCCAGCAAGAGCGCTCCGCGAATACTATCCGGTCCGGGTAGCAGTTGGCCCACCTGATCGAGAGCAGCCTGAATATGCGCAGTATTGTCGCCGGGTACAGGCTCAATCGTTAACACCACCGGTACGTCAGGTAAGGCCTCCATGTTATTTTTATACCCGGCCTGGCTGAAATCCGGGATATAATTATTCCGGTCATCAGCCCGGTAGCGCAGGTAACCTTCCTCATCCCGGGAAAGAATATCCAAAGATTGCTGAGCGATGAGCGGGTTAGCCACTACAAGGAAAAAGAACATCAATACGCTATTCCTGCTTATCATCTGACTGCGTTTTGGGTGATGTAATGCTATCTTCAAAGTCCAGCACCAGATAAGCACCTTTGAAGTCCTGATTTCTGGCTTCCACGGTGGTCTTACCAGGAGCAGGCTTTAATTCGATAGCTGCATATCCGTTGGCCATTTCCAAAACCTGGCTACGGGTAGGCGTGCCATAATTGACGAGCAAACGGGAAGGGCCATCGGCAGAGAAATACATCCGCCTTTCGTAATTCAATACACGGCAGCCATCAGCATCTACCATATATGCTTCCACCAACCAGTTGCCGTTGGGCAATAGCTTCCCACTAAGTTTCACTTTAGCAGGTGCACCCGGTTTTTCGTAGTGATAGATAACTGTAATGGAATCCTGAGCGACGACCTCGCCACTCTGGTAGACCAGCGCTTTGAGCGTATTGCGGCCTTTGCGAAAAGGTACCTGCCAGCGCAGGTTATTAGCAGGAAAATTGCCGACTTCCCGTTCCCGTCGCCCCAATGAAACACCATTTTGAAACATTTCCACTACCTCCCCATTGCTGTAGACGCATACTTCACGAGGCTGCCCCTCGGGCCCCGTGCGCTCCGTCCAGGTGTGAGACTCAATGTAGGCAAAAGGGGCCTCCGCCCAATAACTTTTGAATACATAGTAGGCGTCCTTGGGCTTACCCGAGCGATCTGTCAGCCCCTTCTGATTGAGGTATGGAATGGGGTTTTCAGGGCGCAGGGGCGTTCCAAAATCCTTAAAAGCCCATTGCGCATTACCTGGAAACCAGTCTGTGGATTCCGCCACACTCAGGTGCCAGTCAAAGAGGTCTACAATATAATTCTCCGTCCAATCCCCTTCTTTAGCGATATTCTTTATGCTGTACTGATTGGGCACTTCTGCCCAGGCATCCGCACTCAGCATGCCATCGCCGGTCACCGGTGTTTCCGTATGGCGCCCCGGATGGCTTGACCCCCCGTACTCCATATGCAAAAACCTCGGGTACCGTTGGCGTTCTTTGTCAAGTGATTGCTCGTAGTTGGTGTAAACACCTGCATACCAGCCAGACCAAATAGAGGGAGAGAAAACATCAACCAGGTCAGCTCCGGCATAGTATTTCCGGATCGCAGTCATACGCCCCGGGTCCAACTCCTTTGCCAGAGTATGAAGTTCGAATAAAAATGCGTTCAGCCGGGTGGTATCGCCACCATCAGAAAAGTCCGGAAGCCAATGAACCTCATTGCCCATTGACCAGAAAAAGATACTGGGGTGGTTGTAGTTTTGTAGAATTTGCTCCCGAAGCAAATTCCGTGTATTAGCCTTCCAGATATCCGGCCCTATACCGCCCCGGCACCAGGGGAGCTCATCCCATACAATAAGCCCCAGCTCATCGCAGGATTTGTAAATTTCGGGATCCTGAGGGTAATGCCCTAACCGGACAAAGTTGGCCCCCATTTCCTTTATGGACTGTATATCGCGGCGGTGTAGTTCGTTGGGCATGGCAGCACCATAGCCTGCATGTTCTTCGTGCCGGTGTGTACCCCGCAGCAGCAACCGTTCACCATTGAGAAAAAAAGCGCCATGCTTCTCAAAATGATACCAGCGGTACCCTACCCTTTCTTGTATTGTATCCGCTTTTCCCTGATCAGGTTTGTACACCATGTAGAAATCGTAAAGGTAAGGCTGTGCGGGCGACCATAGTTTTGGAGCAGATATACGGCTTAGCTCAAGCTCAATTGGTGAGGCAGGGACAACCTGATCGAGGGGTAATTCGGCATCCGCTACCCGGCGGCCGGCAGTATCTTCCAGCCAACAGTATATTTTTCCCTTTACCCGTTTTGCATCCACTGCATTTAGCCGTACAGAGGCTTTGGTCCGGGCAAACTGAAGATTGACCACCGGTGTTTGAATCCTCAATTGGTCGAGGTGGACTTTGGGGCGACGGACCAGCCAAACATCGCGGGTTAGCCCACCGAAGATGAAAAAATCAGCTTTTTGGGATGGAATAAGCTCCGGGTCATAGCCATTATCTACGCGCACAGCTATGCTGTTGTCGCCGGTGGTAAGAAAAGGGGTAATATCTATTTCAAAGCCCAGGTATCCCCCGATATGCTCACCGGCAAGTTTTTGGTTGACATAAACCCAGGCCTTGGTATTGGCACCCTCAAAGAAGAGCAACCATTGATCTTCCGAGCCCACCTCGTGAATAGTCAGGCTGCGTTTGTACCAGCTTGCATCCCGTCGATACCCTGGCAGTACATCCGTTGCATCCCATTGATTCCAGGTGTGAGGAAGGGTAACTGGCTGCCAACCCTCATCGGGTAAATGATAAGGGTGTTCGATCTGGCCATTTTCCAGGTATGCCCAGGCATTGTTAAGCGGGCGGATCTGCCTCTGTGCCAGCCCGAGGCTAGACAGAAGCAGAAGCCCAGTTATAAAACCAAAACACTTCATTTATTCGCCTTTTCTGCAAAGGCCAGCCGGCGCTGTAAAGCCTCCACGTAATAATAATCAGCATAAATGATAGGGACATCCACTTCAAAGTCTCCGGGAATGCTCCCAACACTATGCTGCAATAAAAATGGTGGTGTTTCTGACTGATACTGTTTCTGAGCCAGAGAGGCCAGGGTAGCATCTGCCCATTCGAGATATTGGCTGGCATGTTCGGGGTCTATTTCTGCAAGTATAAGCAAGCCGCAAGCATTGATTGCCGCCGCCGAAACGTCTCTTGGCTCATTAGGGATATGAGGGGCTTCAAAGTCCCAGTAAGGAATATAGTTTTCGGGCATATTGGGGTGCTCAAAAATGAAATTGGCAACCCCCCGGGCCTGCTCCAGAAACTGCGTCGCTTTAGTTTCACGATAAACCATGGCAAACCCGTAGAGGTTCCAGGCTTGCCCTCTTGCCCAACTTGACTCCGTTGCTGCTCCCTGATGGGTATCTTTCAGTCGCTGCTGCCCCGTTTCCGGATCAAAGTCAACCACATGATAAGCGCTATGATCTGGCCTGATGTGGTTGTCGAGGGTGGTCTGCGCGTGGCTTATCGCAATGTCATAGAAGGAAGAATCCCCGGTGAGCCTGCTCGCAGCAAACAGCATCTCCAGATTCATCAAATTATCAATAATGACAGGAAAATACCAGACATCCGAATTGAAATCCCAGGATCGGATGCAGCCAACTTTAGGGTCAAACCGCTTAATCAGCGTTCGGGAGGCACTGACAATCACTTCTTTATAAGCATCTGCTCCCGTTTGCTGGTAACCGTGGCCAAAACTGCAGTATATCTTAAAGCCCAGATCATGGGTATGCGTATCCCACTGTTCCTTGGCATTAAAGGCGGTCCATTTTTTCGCAGCTTCCATAAGGGCAGCATCCTCACTATGTTGATACAACATCCACAGCTGCCCTGCATAGAAGCCGCTGGTCCAGTCTCTTGAAGTCGTTTTGTGCAAAAGCCCATCCGGGCTTAAGGCTCTTGGAATGGCGGTTGAGTCTACCTCCATGACATCAAGATATTGGACCGCTTTTTGTGACAGCTGGTCGAGTTTTTTGTGATAAACTGAAGCTTCCTGACCGTTCTCCACAGGAGATGCAGCCGAACAGGCATACAGGGCGGCTATAAGAATGGCTGCCAGCCATGGCTTAATACTCTTCATTTGATGTAGGTTGTAGCGGCAACTGATCCTGCTTTGTTACAGCGGCAACAGTGCATCAATCAATTTGCAGCGTTTATGGGCAGTGCTGCCCCACCCGAATACGGGTGGAGCAAAACTGCCACTTCATACAATGGCGACAAAGGCTTTGCGGCTTCTGAAGCCTTTCGGTATTTTGGCCTTCCAGGCGAGGCCTTTTAAGCTTTTGAGGTTCACGGCCTGCCTGCCAAACGGTTTTGCCAGATAGGCGGGTGCAGGAAACCGTAATTCAGCCTAAGCTAAACGGTGTGTTCCGCAGTCATACTGGAACGGTTTCCGAAACCAGGGTAGACAAAAAAGTGTGCCTGTGTGTGGCGGGAAAGCCCAAGGGCTGTAGTGCAGCCCGAGCCGAACCCAAGTCGGGACCAACCGGCCAGATTCTATTGAATCAGTACTTTAAGGGCTGTAACCCCTTCCTGGGTTTGCAAGCGGGCAATGTAGAGCCCAGCTGGCAATGCCCCCCTTGAAGCCCATTCCACAAACTGCTCGCCGGCAATTTGGTAGCCGCTGAAGAGCGTCGCAGCTTTCTGGCCGCCCAAACTATGCAGTGTAAGCGCTACCTGGCCACTTTCCTCCAGGGTATAGCGGAAAATCGCTGCCTCCTTCATTGGATTAGGCTGTACAGTGAGCTGCAGATCCGGGTTCAGCACCTCAGCCGTGCTGTTGATCAGCGCTTCACATCCGGCTACTGCTCCTATTGCCCCTCCGTCTGTGGCAGCTGTGGCTGACTCCGTATTTGGGCTGTAGCAAGGGTCAAAATCAGAGAAGTCAAAAAGATTGCCGGAATCAAAAGGAGTACCAGCTACGGCAACATCCTCTACTATGAAATCATACATATCCATAGAGCTTGGGTCATTGTAAAGGTCTATGACGTATTGGAGAATTCGCTCCGGTACATTATTTAGCTCCAGCTGTTCCTGGAAGTAGGCGTGCTCCACCTCGCTTCCCAGGTGATCTTCAATCAACTGGGAAAGAACGCCCGGCGCAGAAACCGTATCATTGCTCGCCCAGTAGTCGGCCACATCGTCTGTCCAGAAAATATTGTTGGCCATAATCTCCAGGTCGGTGTCTTCGTAGAGCGTATCCAAAGTAATTACCTTGTGCAGACCATCGTCAGGCTGGGTTTGCTCATCTGTATAGACAGGGCTAGAGCCTAACATAATAGGGTTCATAAACAAGTTGTTGGTGATCTTAGCCGTCCGTACCCGCCCCAATTGGATATGGCCATGCCGGCCAATGGTGTTGAAAGAGGTACAGTGGTCGATCTCAATATAGTTGTGTGGTTGTGACCCACCCTGAGAGCGGAAAAACCGATCCTGAATATTGTGGACGATGGTATTGCGTACGACCAGCGTATCGAAGTAAAAGTCCCGCGCGTCTATACCACGCCCGTTACCTTGCAGGATACGGCGGTTGCCACCATTGCGCAGGACAGAGTTTTCGACGTAACACTTCACATTATTAGCCCGCATTTGCAAAAACCCCCCGCGGTCTTTTTCAATAATACAATCCCGGACGATCACGCGGCTGCCTTCACCGAGTATTCTCACCTTGCCCCAGTCGTGCTGTTCCAACGGGCCGGTTTCACCGGAGATCACCCACAGGTTAATTAAAGACACATCACCTTCTGCACGCATAATGTCCTGAAAATCGCCGCTAGCATTAGGAATACGGGCAATAATCGCTTTGTTATCCGTATCCTCCAGGTCTACGGCTTGTATCTGCAGAGGCCATTCCGGTTTATTAACCAGCCGGCCTGAGGAAACATACACCTGGCCGTTCTCTAACTGGTAGACGGTATTATTGTCTACCCGTTCCCCAGTGGCGGTGGTATCTCCCATGATAGCAGGGAAAATATTAGTCGGGTTCGCGGGGTCTGCGCTGGCTTCGATTAATACAAACCGTTGCGCGCCGGCACTAAAAATAAGGCTGAAAAGTACAATGCCTGTTAAGTAAAATTTTCGCATGACACTAATGAATTTGTAAGCGTTTAAAAATGGTATGTATTGGAAAGGGCAGGAATTCTCCTGAAAAGCTGCGCCCGGCCTGAAGTCATCAAATACGAAATTGCAAACCGAGCGTGGCAGTGAACCCATAAGTCTCTACCGTATTGCGGAAAGCCTCCGCCCGTGTGAATGTGATATCTTGCTGGTCCGTAAAATTGTTAAGGTTCAAAAAGGCGCTCCACCCATTACCAAACCTTTGTTTGATCGATGCATCCCAGCGCCAGAAACCAAGCGTGAACGTATCAAAGTCTTTATTGATAGAGTAGCCGTTGGCCTTGGTACCCTGGTAGGCACCCGAAACCCGTGCCGAAAACTGTTTGTAGTCGTATCCTACTGATAGGCGCAGGATGTGGGGAGCCTGGCTGGGCATATTTACCTCCCGGGAAGAGTTGGTGAAGGTGGTCTCAAAAACCGGAGGCACAGGGATCACCAACCGCGTTTCAGATGTCAAAAAGAAGACATCCGTTTGTGAATAAAGCCGTGAGTAATTGGCATTCAACACAATCCCGTTGAAGGGCTCAGGCAGAAAACCAAGGTAGCTCTGCAGATCCACTTCGAAACCATAAACCGTAGACTGCTCGGAATTTATAAAGGAACGAAATTCATACCCCCGGTATTCAGGATAGCCAAATGCATCCGCTGTTTCCTGGTCGAATAAGTTGGTCCTCCAGGGGAAGAAAATATTGTCGACATCCTTGTAGAAGACCCCGAAAGTCAACAAGCCTAAGCCTCCTTTGTAGGCGCTGAAGAACAGGTCATAATTGGTCGCTTTGGCGTACTGCAGCTCCGGGTTACCGGCTGTAATGATGGTACTATTGTCATCAATTTGCACTCGTGGCGTGACGTAAATAAAGTCCGGGCGTGCCAGCGTCTGTGCGACCGAAGCCCGGATATCAAACCACTTGGTGGCCTGATACTTTAGGTGCAGGTGCGGCAGGAATTCATCATACTGCTGAAAAGTAGTCGTATCTTCGAAAAAGCCGTTGACCCCGTACCAGCCGTTAATTGAAGAAATTCCCGCCCGGTATTCATTATCTGAGCGTTCGTACCGAAACCCGGGAATTACAGAAAGTTTGGACCCTATGTTGAGTTTCAGCATCACATAGCCCGCGGCTACCGTCTCATCTACACCATAATTGTCGACGAGTACCGTACGGTCATTGTTCAGAAGGGGCACCTGGCTTTCGTACCAATCCTGCATGAGGTCCGGGTTGAGGCTGGCGTTCAGCCCAATTTCCTCACCTTCAGCATTTTCAAAATCGATATCGTTTTCCGCTTCTGTAAAACTTAGTATGCTAATTAGATTTTGATTATCTGGCAAAAAGGTCAGGTCTCCGTCGTAGGCCTCTACCGCCTGTTTGGCCGATTCTGCCCCCAGATAATAAAAATCCTCTGCCTGACGGCTCACGTCCCGCTCCCGGCTGATATGCTTATACTTGCCGCCCACTTTCAGGTAGCCATCCAGACCTTTGCTTAACTGGAAGGGCAGCATCAGGTTTACTACTGCGGTACGGGTCCCCTCGTAGGTGCTGCTGGCTTCCTGGGCATTGCTACGCAGCAACGTGCGGGATAAATCGTGCTGAGCACTGCCCAGGAAAGTTGGAGGCGGGCCGGTAGCGTCAAGCCCACTGTCGAATACCTGGCTGTAGTTGACAAAACGCATGCTGAAGTCAAGCGGTGTCTCTCCCTGCGTTTCGGAATTAGACACTGTCCAGTCGAGCACAAATGGCCCAAGACTATGCTCCCCGTTGAGCTGCAGGGAGTATAAGTCCAGCGAATTATCAATGTTTCGCCCCCAGTATTCAATAGCGGGTTCAGCAGGTACGTAACGTTCCTGCATGTAGAATCGCTCCCGCTCCGTTCGGCTGTAGAGCCCGAAAAAGGAGAAGGTACTTTTCCCTAAGTCATAGTCCATACTCAGGCTACCATTATAGCGGCGGCGTATTTCCTGCCGGTTTTCAAGCCGAAGGGTATTGCCCAAGATTTCGGTGACCCCTGTGGAATCATCGGTTTGTCCACGTGACCAGGTATTGGTCAGGATGTCGCCACCCCGGTTAAAGCGCTCAATGCCGCCTTGTACTACAAACCCCAGTTTATCATCAAATACCCGCCGGCTCATTTGTAATACGCCCTTATAGTCACGGGGGTCATTATTGAGTTCGTTGTAGCCGCCGAGCATTTTAGCCAACATCCGAAACTGCTTAGGCGCTTTGCGCAATTTCAAGTTTACAGTTCCTCCAATGGCTTCTGCATCCATGTCTGGTAACGGGGACTTGAACACCTCTATACCGTCCAGTAGCTCGGGAGAAATGAGTGACAAATCAACCGAGCGGTCAGTACCAGAGTTGGACGGAAGGCTTACCCCATTAACAGTGATAGCCGCAAATTTCGGCTCCATGCCTCTGATGACAATTTTCTGCCCCTCTCCTCCACTACGATTAATACCAATACCCGGGAGGCGCGCAATGGCTTCTGCGGCATTGACATCCGGCAACTCCTGAATACGGTCAGCAGAAACAATATTAGCAATAGATTCAGAAGACAATTGCTGATTGATTGCTTTGACCTGCCCTCTGGCCTGGGCAGTCACTACGATCTCTTCCCCCATAAAAGCTTCGGGTTTCATCTCTACTTTTACATTAACCACATCGCCTTCCGTTACCGCTACATCCTGCCTGACCGTTTTGTAGCTGACAAAAGATACAATAAGCACCCTGGAGCCTGCGGGGACATTATTCAGCAAGAAACGCCCGTCAATATCTGTTACAGTACCCGTACCGGAGCCTTCTATATATACATTGGCCCCCGGGAGGCCTGTGCCCTCCTGCAAATCCAGAACCGTGCCGGTAATTACCCCTGACTGCGCCGCGAGCCCGGAAATGGCACAGCAAAACAGACTCAGGAAGAACAGAGACCGGAAAGTATCTAATAGGTTTTTCATGCAGTATGCAGTTTAAAAGGCATTAACCTTTCCTAATGATTTTTGCTCTTGAACTGCTTCTAATTTACCGCAATGGAATTCAATAAAAATATAAAACTGGGGGGTCAAAAATCTAA
>CAZNSK010000063.1:0-34302 GCA_964575505.1 uncultured Phaeodactylibacter sp. | reverse complement strand
AGTGAAAATATGCTCATTTTTCAAGTTTTCCATTCGTGCAAGAACTCCTAGTGCGACTAGTCCGAAATAGCACAGCGTATTTCACGCTTGGGCGCCTTGGTTTTCCCGGGTTTCTACGGTTAATCATTTATGAAACATTCCACTAGTGCGGTTAGACCGGATTATTTGATAGTATTTCCACGCTTAAGCTTTCTCTGGTGCGTAGCCTTTAATTGTCAAAAATTCACGGCTCAACCCACTAGGGAACGGCAACCTCCAGAATTGCTGAAAACGCTCCTGCACGTCCCCAATAATCCACGGCTCTGACTTTATAACGCACCAATTGCCCGGGGCGCCCGGGTAGATCTGCAAAAGCACCATCAATCAGGCCGCCGGGGCTGATCTTTCGGAAATCCCCATCTCCGTTTTGCCGAAAGACTTCGTATTGCCGGATGTTACGCTGCGGAATATCCGGCCACTTCAGCAGGCATTGGGGCTCGCCATTGAAGCCGATGTAAAAGGAGGCTGAAAGCCCTGATACCTGTTCTGGCGGAGCCGAATGGTCTTTCGCAGAAATCACAATCAGGTGAACGCCCGGGCCTTTTAACCTGACCTGTAGTTTATCTTTCTTGCTCAGATCTTTGCTGACGATCTCTACATGAGGTTCCTGAGCCCGTTGCAGAGTACGGAACACCTCGGGAGAAGGAGCCTCTGGCCCTCCAAGCTCCTGCCATACTTTATACGGATGGGTAGACTGAGCGTCTATACTGTAAGTTGCAATAGCAGCATCATCTAGCTTGAGCTCCTGCAGCTGAATCACCGCCTCAACCGTTTGAGCATTAAGGAGGGGTTCAATCTTTGCGGCTTCTTCCAAGAGTGTTTGTTGCTCCGCTTTCCACCATTCAGCGTGCCGATCAAAATCAAACTCGGGTTTGAAATAAAGCAGAATGGCAAGATCCCCGTTTGCCCGGCGTGTAGCGATATGCCCAAATTGTTCGGGTACTATCCCGGTCTTGGCCGACAGTTTTTGGTGCCCCAGCATCGACATCAGGCTGAATACGGAGTGAGCGGGCTTCTTGATCAGGTAAAACCCGCTGCTGTCCGCATTAACGAAGGAGGTGAGCATCGTCCTTTGGTGCCAGCCACCCAGAAAACCATGGTCGTTACTCAGTATACTGTAATTCACCTCCAGTGAATCCATGAGCAGATCGAGATGGAGTTGAGCGGATTGAGCTATGAAGGCAGCATACCAGGGGCCGGACCGCCACCATAGATGCCGTTTCCAGCCGGCTGTAGGGTCTGCTTCATCATTGGAAAAAGGCAGGTGGCTAAGCTCCGGATAGTTTTTTCGAACATACTTGATATGGCTCCACTCCCGGTCGATCATCAAATGGGGCAATTCCTTGAAATGGAAGGAAATGAAGTCGAGCCGGACATCCTGCTCACCGGTAAAGTAATTAACGCCCCGGGCGCAGTGATCGAGCAATATTTTAAACATCGTCCTCATGCTTGTCGTCTGGTAAGTTCCCGGCCCTCCAAACCGAATGCCTGGGTGGGCGGCCTTCAGTCCTTCCGAACAGGCATCATAGTAATGCAAAAATTGCTCATAGCCGTGGTCCCACCAACCCTTCCAGTTAGGTTCATTGACGGTCTCGAAGTACCACTCCAGCACCTCCTCCTCACTGTACCGCTCTAAATAACGGGTAGCCAAATGCTCCACGAGCGCCTTATAGGCATGCAGCTGCAGGCTGTCGCCAAAATTGGTAAAAAGGCCCGAAGGATTGCCCATCAATTCAAAAATGGGCTTGAAGCCATTGCTCACCATGTGGTGTACAGTACTGTCCAGTTGAGCATAATCACAACGCCCCCCGAATACAGCCTCCCAATCGTCGCATCCAACCAGGTCAAGCAGGTAGTGTACCCTGAGGTAGGTCATGCCATCGTGGGGGATGCCACCGTATAGCTCTATCGCCTGCCGCATTTCCGGCTTTAGGGTGATTTTTGCAGGGGTGTACCCAGTGGAAGCCCAGAAATGATCAAATTCCTGGGTGGCAACATCAGAATCGACCTGTATACGTACAGTAGAAAGACTCGTATCGGTCTCACCTTGTGCCAGAGTCAATGACGAAAAAGCCAAGGCAAAAAAGAGCAACGCAAAACGCCTGTGAAGTATGAAGTTCTTTATACGCATCTGCTTGTTTTTAGGGCTTATGAATGTTCAGTCTTTGGCTACGGAGAATGGGTAGGAGCTTGGCCAAAGCTTCCTGTGCTGCTGCTTCAGATAGGTCTGCTTCCGTTTCCTCCGGCAGGTACCGGCAATCCACCAATCGCTCCCCCTGATGGTGCAGCCGCCACTGACCATCAAAAATCACAAATTCATCTTTGATAGCGCCGGTTATCCATGACCGGTGTTGTTTCTGCTGCCCGGTTAGTACCGGATGCAAAGAGCGTCCATCCATTGTGAGCTGAGAGGGCAGAGGTATGCCTGCCAGAGCACAGATGGTTGGGAAAAGGTCGGTCATGTCGACCAGTGCCGCACTGGTGGTGCTATCGGACAGGCCAGGGCCAGCAATCAGAAGCGGCACATGCATTCCCCCTTCGTTTAGATCCCATTTGCCACCGTGGACGAGCCCGGCACGCGTGGAGCGAGGGGTCTGAGATTGAGTGCCATTGTCCCCGACAAAGATGATGTAGGTATTTTCAGCAATGCCCAGGCGGTCTACAGCGGCCATCAGTTCTCCTGTGATCTGATCAAGGTAGGTGATCATACCGTCCAGGGAAGGATTGGTGCCATTAGCCCGGTCATCGGGGGTATCAATGATGGGCACGTGCGGTAAGACCATGTTATGCTGTATGCAGAAGGGCTGCCCTTTGTCAGTGGCTTTGGTCATTTCTTCAATGACATATTGAGCCATAAGGTCAGGCCCAAACGTAGCAGTGTCGACCGGTACAATAGCGCCGTCCTGATTGTACGTGGCATTCCAGTACCGCTTGGTCTTGGCCCCGTCCTTCCAGATTTGCCAGACGCACCAGGAATCAAAGCCGGCTTCCCGGCAGTGATCGGGATGGTATTCCAGGGTGGCCAGTTGCCATTTGCCGGTAACGGCAGTGTGGTAGCCTTGTGCCCGGAGCAATTGGGCATAGCTGGTAAACTGCTTAAAATCAACGGCTTCCCGGGTGCCCTTGTGCACAGGGAGTACCTCCGAGTAGCCATGCCGGTGGGCGTACTGCCCGGTGTAAAGGCTCATGCGGCTTGGGGTGCATACCGGGCTGGTGTAGGCACGTTCAAAACGAGCACCGGAAGCAGCGAGACGGTCCAGGTTTGGAGTATGGACTCCGATACCCCCGTAGCAGCCCAACTTTTCATAGCCCAGATCATCGGCTACGATTAGCAGGATATTGGGCGGTAAGGTATCCTGGCTAATCCCCGCCTGGTAAAACATGACCAGGGAAACTAACGCCAGTATTTGCTTTTTCATCGCAGGTTATTTTTGAAGGGGTGGAAGTGGAGCGATACTGGCTTCGAAGGCTGCCATCCTGGCTTTTAGCTCGGCTACTTTATCAGGGTACCGATCTGCAAGATTCCGCTGTTCACCGGGATCCTGAAC
The DNA here is from genome assembly GCA_964575505.1 of uncultured Phaeodactylibacter sp. GTDB lineage: Bacteria > Bacteroidota > Bacteroidia > Chitinophagales > Saprospiraceae > Phaeodactylibacter. Next base: position 30,715 of record CAZNSK010000063.1, on the reverse strand, counting down.
CAGATTGAACAAAAGGTCTTCTTCGTGTGGCATAGGCTCTCCCCGGGCGCGGTCCGGATTGGCCAGTTTGAGCTTCCAGGGGCCGGACCGGATGGCATTGAGTTGATCAAAGCGGTAAAAAAAGAAATCGCGCTCCGTTGTGGGTTTCAGCTTCAGCAGGTCTGTCCCATTTAGCTTGAGCTCCCTGGGTAGCGTGTAGCCGGTGATGGCCGCAAAAGTAGGCAGCCAGTCGCACATGATTCCAGGCATGGTGACAACCTCACCTCCTTCAAAATATCCTTTTCCGTAGGCAATAGCAGGTACTCGAATCCCGCCCTCAAAGGTAGTCTGCTTCCGCCCCCGCAGCGGCGCATTGCTGCCACAGGCTTCTTTATTGCCCCAACGCTGAGGCACCTGCCGGGCACCGTTATCACTGGAAAAGACAATGATGGTGTTGTCGGAAAGCCCGAAGTCTTCCAGCGCTTTTAGAAGTTCGCCCACGCTGTTATCCAGTTCCTGCACTACATCGCCGTACAAGCCATACTTTGAGGAGCCTTCAAACTCGGCAGAAACGAAGAGGGGCTCATGGGGGAAGGTGTGTGGCCAGTACAGAAAAAACGGCTCTTCCTGGTGCTTTGCCACGAACTGAAAGGCTTCGGCCGTATACCGCTGTGTGAGCGTGGGCTGATGCACCGGCTGATCGATGATGGTGGTGTCCCGGTACAGGGCAAGCAATTGTTTGGGCTTGTAGTTAGGCTTCCAGGGACGGGGCCAGTCCATGTCATTGGAATACCGCAAGCCGAAAAAGTAGTCAAATCCATGCTGACTGGGGTGGTGCTGCGGCTGATGCCCCAGGTGCCATTTGCCGATACAGGCGGTAGCATAGCCCTGCACCTTGAAGAGTTCAGCCATCGTGAAGGTAGCCGTATCCAGCCCGCCTTTGCTCCAGGGAAAAAATACGGGCCCAATGCCGTTCCGTATGGGGTACTGCCCGGTAAGCAGCCCGGCCCGGGAAGGCGAACAAATAGGAGAGGTACTGTAGAAGTCAGTATAGCGTACGCCCTTTGCAGCGAGTTCGTCCAGGTGTGGGGTATGTATGCTGTCAGCACCATAGCAGCTGAGGTCACCGTAGCCCAGGTCATCAGCGTAAATGAAGATGACATTGGGCCGTTGGGCTTCGTTGGATTGCGCGAAGCTAAGGGCCGTGACCAGAAGGAAAAAGGATAGTACGAGCGTTCTGTATATGAATTTTTTTCGCCTCATCGTTCGTTCTTTATTGAGTTTTTACGGGATAGCTTGCCATTTCGGATTCCCAGTCCCGTATTGACTTCATCAGGCTGTCCCTGAGTTGTGGCTTTGCATTAGACAAATTATTACTTTCCCTGATGTCCTTGTCGAGGTTAAAAAGCAAAGTATCTTCCGGAGAACGAACCAGTTTCCAGGGGCCCTGCCGTATCGCAGCATCGGCTTTGAATTGCCAAAAAAGGGGCCGGCCTGGTAAGGTGTCCGTTGCTTTCGTAAGCAGCGGCAGCAGGCTGATACCATCAGTAAAGTCGGTAACTGGCGCTCCGGCCGCTTCAGCAAAAGTCGGGAACAGATCCATTGTAAGTGCCGTTTCTCTGGTAGTGCCGGGGGCAATTGTCCCCGGCCAGTAAGCGATGGCCGGTACCCGGTGCCCACCTTCCCAAAGTTTGCCCTTGTACCCCCGCAGCGGGGCATTGGAACCGGTTTTGGCCGCGCCATTATCCGAACAGAAAAAGATTAAGGTGTTGTCAGCTTGCCCTTGTTGTTCGATTTGAGCTACCACCTGACTAATTCCCTCGTCCATAGCAGCAATCATTTCCTGGTAGGCAACTTCCCGGTCAGTCCGGGAACCGTAGGTCGGGTAGGGGTGGCCAATCCGCCGGTCGGCTGTATCTGCCCGCCCCTGATAGGGATAATGCGGGGCTTCGTGGGATATAAATAAGAAGAAAGGCTGGTCATCAGTTTGCTTAATGAAATCCAATGCGTGTTGGGTGATCAGATCGGTGGTGTATCCAGGCTCCTCCTTGAATTCCCTGCCCCACCACCAGTCAAATACACCAGCCTGATCGATATGGGAGTGGTAGTCGATATTGCCGCTGACAAAGCCCCGAAAAACATTAAATCCGTGGTGGAGCGGTGAGAAAATCGTATCGTAGCCCAGGTGCCATTTTCCAAATAATGCGGTTCGGTAGCCCTGACTGCGGAGAACTTCCGCTATGGTGGTCACTGAGGTATCCAGTCCCTGATCCCGGTATTTACCTGCTGTCACCACTCCGGAAATGCCTGTACGCTGTTGGTATTGCCCGGTCATGAGGGCGGCGCGGGTGGGGCTGCACACCGGCCCATTGGCATGAAAATCGGTAAAACGCAGCCCTTTTGCGGCCATTTGATCCAGGAAAGGGCTGCTGCTTGCAGTATTGCCATAACAGCCCAGGTCGCCGTACCCCAGGTCATCCGCTACGATGAGAATGATATTGGGCGGGGATGCCTTTGGTTGACAACCCAAAAGCAGGAACAGGGCGGTTCCGCAAAGGACAAAACGCTTCACAATTTTTACGAATTCATTCATTTACAGCCTGTTGGTTCCGGTAGTAAGTTCGATAGCGCCCGTTTCCGTAATCAATTCGCCGGTAGTGCCTGCTGGTAAATTGATGATTCCGCTTAACTTCCCGTTTTCCTTTTTGAGGTCTAGCTTGATATGTCCTTTAGGGTGGGGGTGCGTACATCGTAGCGTCTGGCTTTCTCTTAGCTGAGGCGCGATCCGTACGGCCTCAAACCCGGGCGCAGCTGGCTTTACACCCGCAGTAATGGTGTACAAATGGTAGTTTGGGCTCGCCCCCCAGGCGTGGCACTCTGAGCGGCTGCGCAGGGTGGTTTCCGGCCAGGTGGTGACCCCGGCGCGAAGCATCGTTTTCCAAATGCCCAGATTATCAAGGTATTCCTGCCCTAATCCGGCGGCTCGTAGGGCTTCAAACTGATAGAATTGCCAGTAGACTGTGGGCTGTGTCAGGGTGGTATCGGTCAGGGCGCGGCGCATGAGCTGAGCGGCGGCTTCCCCTTGTACAATACCGGTGAGTATAGCAAGGTGGTTGGTATGGGTAGAGTAGTGGATGCCCTCCGGGGTGTCGGTATAGAGTTGACGACTGCTGTTCCAATAGTACTTCGGGATTGCTTCCATAAGGCCCTCGGCTGCGCTCTGATACTGATTGTAATAGTGGAAGTCGCCGGCGTAAGTTTCCAGCTCCATCGCCCACTGCAAGGCAAGTAATAAATGGAGGTCGACCAGTGCCGCATAGCCGTTGTCATCAAATGGTGCTTCGCCTCTTGGGAATGCCCAGTCCACGAAGTTGTGGTAGTCCGGGCGGCGGACAGTGCCATCCGAGCGGCGGCGCTCGAGAAAGTAGTTGAGGATGACGCGTGCTACCGGCAGCTTTTCCCGAATAAAGCCCGGATCGCCTACGTACATCATGTAGTCGTAGAGCATCCCAATCCAGTACAGGCTGTAGTTGGGGATGTAGTAGGTGGAATTGGTCGGGTAGCGGGCCGACAAAAAGCCCTCGCTGTTGAGCGACCAGGAAAATTGCTCGATGGCGTTTTTACCCAAACGGGCATCCCCAAACAATACATAGCTGACCAGTGCCTGCACCCGGGTGTCGCCTTCAAACTGACTTTCCTCGTAGTAAGGGCAATCCATATAGGTGTCGTGGGCACAAAGGCGGATGGTCCGCTCTCCGACCTCAAGAATCTTGTCGAGTGTATCCTGCTCAGCTTCGGGAATTCCTTCTATACGGAAGGTGGCTTCTGTGGTAAAGGGGTAAGTGGAAAACCGGCTGTAAAAGTCTTCGATAACCAATGGCTCCTCCTGAGTTTCCACAGTCATTTCGATATACCGGAACGCCCGCCACCAAATCGGTTCGTAAAGGCGCTTTTTGCCGCCATCCGCTGTAAATTGATCGTAATAGCCGATCAGCTCTTTGCCCGCTATTTCGCCTCGATGCCCCTTGTTACGGTCTTTTACAGGGCCGATGTTGGGGGCTTCCACATATTCCAGCCGGATGCTCGCGCCCTTGCCGCCACTGACTTGCAGCACCGGGTAGGCTGTGGTCATCACGCCCTGATCAAATACCAGTGTAGTTCTTGTTTTTGCCGGGATGGTTACCGGGGCGGCTTTTTGAGGAAAACCTTTTGGAATGACAACCCCTTCACTGCGCCTTACGCTTTGGAACCGTTGATCAGTTTGAGCTTCATGCGGTAGGGTGCGCGGGGTCAATTTCCAGCGGCTCGCCCAGATACACGTTTTGGCAAAAGCGCTCTCCACCCGCTGCGCGGCCGCCCATTGGCTGTCGTCATAGTCTAGGTTGCTCCAGCCCCAGTAGAGCTGCTGCCCATCCACAATTTCCCGGGAACCGCCGCCGTAGTAGCCTTGCACCTGACTGCCGTCCACAAGATTGGGCGAATAGGAGGGGTCATGGATGGCTTTCCAGCCTTTGCCGGTATTCAGAAACCGGAAGGATTGATCGCCTGCAGCCAGTACAAAGCCAGTCTGTACACTCATCTGCGCGTCCGGTGGATGGGAACCGTAGTTGAGCACTTGCGCCGACAAAACGTTCTTTCCGGGTTTCAGATAGGGGGCGATATCGGTAGACTCATAGTACCAGTGATTGAGGTCGCCCCGCTGTGGCCCGTAGGCTACCCGCTCCCCATTGACGAAAAGCTGGTACCGGTTATCCCCGCTGCTGTGCACTACCAATCGTTCCGGGACGGTGTCCAGTTCAATGGTTTTCCGGAAACGCTGCATGGCGTAGCTTTTCCAGGGGGCATTTGCTGGTGCAATCCACTGTGCGGGCCATACCTGAGACAGGTCTTCCGGCTGCGCGGTTAAAACCGGGCTGCCCAAAAAGCAGGCCAACGCCGTAAGTGCAAGGGTGGTTAGTTTGCTTTTCATAGCATCAGTTTTTTGCTTTAATCTTTTTTCATCCAGTCCAGCTGCTTCCACGGGTATTTTCCATCGTTGGGTTGTGGCGGGCCGGGAGTACTGCGCCCCTGTTCGATGTATTGAGCCAGAAGATGCTTTAATGAATCTGCCAGGTCGGGATACTGATTGATCCGGTTGTTTTGCTCTCCGGGATTATCAGCCAGGTTGTATAGCTGAAACGGAGGCAGCGTGTCTGTGCCGGCATCAAAGGGAGAGGGTACGGACCATCCGCCGGAGCCCGGGCAAAGCGCCAGCTTCCAATCGCCCTGCCGGATGGCAAATTCCCCTTCGATGCTGTGGTGGACCGCCTATTCATTTTTGGAACGAAAATAGGGATTGAACTTTGACTTGGAATATGCTGATGGTGTAGCCCATTGTTCGGGTATCCATTTCGAAAGCCTTTGGATGGTGTCACGATAATCATCCGTCACAACCAGATTGTCCCATTCATTAGGATCATTCAGAAGATCGTACAATTCCTGCGAGCCATCCTCGTATTGAATTAAGCGAAATTGCCGGTCCCGGACCACTACATTCCCCGGTCCGTAAAAAGATAAAGCCGGATAGGGCCAGTCAGCCTCCGGATCATTCATAAGGGGCAGCAGCGAGCGGCCATCCGCCATTTCATAATCCGGTAAACCAGCCAAATCGGTAAGCGTAGGGTAGATGTCCAGCAATTGAGCGGGTGCATTGATTCGTTGCCCTTTTTCCTGACCGGGCTCTTTTACGATGAGAATCGTGCGGGTATCCCGCTCCCAGATGGCCTGCTTGGCGAACCGGTTCTTCTCTCCCAGGTGGTAGCCGTGGTCAGACCATAGTACCACAATGGTGTTGTCAGCATAAGCAGAGTTTTCCAGAGCATCGAGCACTTTGCCTACCTGGGCGTCTACAAAAGCAATACACGCGAGGTAAGCTTGTATTACATCTTTCCACTCCCCGGAAGTAATCAACTCCTCAGTGGTCGGCATCATCGGTGCCTCCGACACCCGGTAGCCCATCAGGGGAATATCTTCGAAGTCATTGGGAAGGTAGGGCGGGGTTTCAATCTTATCTTTGGGAAATTTATCAAACCATTCCTGAGGAGCATACCAGGGGACGTGCGGCCGTACAAAACCCACTGCGAGAAAGAATGGATTCTGATGCTCCTGATTCAGCTTATCAACGGCCCACGCTGCACTCTTATAGTCCGTCATCAGGCTATCGTGCTCGGGGTAAGCCCCCCAGTCCGTTGCGGTATGCCCGATTTTTTCATGCATCTGATGTGGGTCATAATTGAACCTTTCTTTCGGTTTGGGCCCAAACCAGTCAAATCCTCCACCGTACTCGTCGAAGGTGTTGGCCCGGTCTCCGTTATGGTATATTTTTCCCACGGCCATGGTTTTATAGCCATACTGCTCAAAATAATCGGGCATGAAGGTGGACCGGGCAACTGCGGCACTGCCTTTTTTGATGTTGACATCCTCTACCTGCTGGTAATTGCCGCTGCTGTGCGGTGAAAGTCCGGTGAGAATACTGGTCCGGGAAGGGCCACAGATAGGAGCCTGGCAGTGGGCATTGGTAAACAAGGCACTCTGAGCGGCGAGCCGGTCTATATTTGGGGTTGCGGCTTTAAGGCTTCCCCCCATACATCCCACATAGTCATTCAGGTCATCAATGGCGATGAACAGGATATTAGGTTTTTGCTGGGCATGTGCCAGGAAAGAACCAAGTAGCAGGAAGGCAAGTGATATTGTAATTCTTTTCATCCTTTTTCATTTAGGTTAAGGTTTGAAGCCTGCAAATTGGGCAGCAGCCCATCTTACCCTGAAGCTTTACATTTTTAATTCCGTTGTTTACAGTATGGCATCATCGTGAACCCGCCGTTGCCAATCTATGATCAATTTGAGCAGGCTGTCTTTTTTAGCTTGGTAAGCTTCTTTGTAGTATAGATTATGGACTTCGCCGGGATCATTATTTAGATTGAAGAGTTGGGAAAGATCGCTATTCCCTACACTTTGGCACATTTTGTAGCCATCCGGTGTGATAATGGTGCGGATCATTTGCTGGGCTGCGCGCAGGCAGTCTGCCTCATCCACTCCATCCGGACATCGTTCGATCTGGTTTTTGATCCCACGATAGCTGGAGTGCCATTCTATGAATACATTTCCGGCATGGTCCTGATCAAGGTAAGGCAGCAGGCTCTTACCAGGCAGTTTTGGAGGTATTTCCTGGCTCATCGCTTCGAGTAGGGTGGGGACCAGGTCGATTTGGCTTACCGGATAGGTGATTTTCTTGGCCTCAACTCCGGGGACTCTAAGAAAGAAGGGCACTCGGGCAGCGGGATCGTAGAGCACACTTTTACCGGTAAGGCCAAATTTACCCATCATTTTACCGTGCTCGCTGGTGTATACGATGATGGTATTGTCATAGATCCCCAGCTCTTTTAACTTGGCAACGATGGCCCCTACGCTCAGGTCAACCTGGTGAACCAGGCCCCAATATTTGGCCATTTCTTCCTGTAGTATTTCTTTTTCAAGCTTTTCTTTGCCCGCTTTTCGCTTGAGCTGATACCGGAGTGGTTCATCCTCTGGCACAAAGTCCCCGTAAGTCGAATCCAGGACAATGGCTGAAGGGTCATGCAGGTCGTCAAAGGGACCAAAATTCGGGGTGTGTGGCTCGAGAAAAGAGGGATATAAGGCAAAAGGCTTATCCTGGTTTTTTTCCAGAAACTCCAAAGCCTTTCCCTCCATATATTTAGATTTGGTATGTTCCAGCGGCAACCGGTTGCAAAAGCCACGGGAGAAGGTTCCCCAAAGTTCCACATCAGGCAGATAGCCTTTTTCCAGCAGCCATTGATGATAGTCACTGTACCGGGTAGTATCCGTTGCGGTATAGCCGTCTTCCGTGCTTATTCTTTCATCAAATCCTGCCCGTACATCTAATTCCGAGCCCAGGTGCCACTTTCCGATGTAGCTGGTGACGAAGGTATCGGGCAGTAAAGCGGGCAGTACGGGTACACTATCCGGCAGCGGAATGTTATTGGCCGTCACGGTAGTGTAATGTGGGTAATGCCCGGTCAGAATCGTTGAACGAGCCGGTGAACAGACCGGCTGAGTAACGTAGGCTTTTTCGAAAACCACCGCTTCCTTTCCTAATGCATTGAGATTGGGCGTTTGGATTTGTGGGTTGCCATAGGGCAATGAGGTGTCAAAGCGGTGTTCATCGGTCAGAATGAACAGCAAATTGTATTGACCTGCTTTTTCTTTTTTCGGAGCACATGACAACAGTAGCATCAGGAATAAAAATCCAAAGTAGAGGTTGATGTTTCTTTTCATGGTGTGAGTCCTTTTACCTAATCTGTGGTCTTTGGTAAATCCAGGCTAACGTTCATGCTTTTGCCCTTAGGGGTCGCGCAGCCCTTCACAGACCATAAAGTTGTTGACTACCCAGACCGGGCCCCGCCAACAGGAGGGGTTGGAGCTGATTTTAACTTCATAGGCGGGCTCGTTCCTGGCCAGGGAGCGCATGCCGGCAGGGGTGAGCAATTTGGATTCGTCCATGAGGTGTTGCTTTACCATGATCCTGGCCCGCTCCGGAGCGGCAGCACCCGCCCAGATAGGCATCAGGGAAGTCCAGGATTTAAACTTCAATGGTGTGACCCAGGTCACTTCCTGATTGACTTTTCCAGGACGATGGTAGCCGACATCAAGGTTGTAATAGCATTGGTCTATGGGGTCCCAAAGATGAGTTTCCATACGCTCCTGAAGAGCAGCGGCTTTGTCTGACCAAAGGGCGCTATCGTCAGGTCGCACCCGTTTTGCGATAGCCTCCATAGTCCGGTACTCTTTGAACATCATACTATTCAGGTATACATCCACCGAGGAGTTGAGTGGGCGGCAGTAGACGCCGGGGTGATCATCCACCCCACTGCCGCGGTGCGACCGAAAGGTGAGCAACCCCAATTCAGTACCCTGGCTCTCCTCCCAGTGTATACAGTGCTTTTTCAAGCCTTCGTAGCATTCTGCAAGCAACGCCTCCTTACCCGTATACTCAAAAGCCATAAGGGCAAATTGTGCCATTAAGGGCTTGGCGCTGTTTTTGTCACTATCGGAAGGGCGTGTGGCTCCGTTTTCTTTTTTGCTCCATTTGGTAATGGCATTAGGAATGGAGCCATCAGCCCGCTGGAAGTCGAGAAAGTTACGGATACAGCCTTCGGTTACTCCACCGACTTCTTCTTTCCAGGGCTGAAGGCCGCGGAGGGAGAAGTAGGCATCCCAGTCCCATAAAATGCCCTTATAAGCGGCACCGGGATCGATAAAAGGGTGTTGCATATCGCCAACCGGTGGGTGGATACGGTCGGGAAAAGATTGCTCGATAAAGTCACGGATAACTTTCCTGTTTTGGTTGTCTTCGACCTGACCGGGATCAGGCCATGGGAGCGGAAGCATGACGATACTACCTGCGGTGGCAGCTTTATTTAAAAAGTTTCTTCTGGTCATATTGGATGATGTTTATCGGTATGGGCCTTACTGACCTGCATGGATTGACCATTCAGAATAGCTTCCAGGTCACCGGCAATCAATCAACACATGAATACTCTCCCGGTCTGATTGGTCATCCCGCAGCGCAAAAGCTTCTCCGACTTTTTCCAGCGGGAAGCGGTGGGTGACCATTTCAACGGTATTGACAAGCCCGTCTTCTACCAACTGAAGGCCTTCCTGCCAGAACCGGCGCATATCAATGTCCCGCTTGGGTTCGGTAGAGTAAATATCCACGCGCTTTTTGTGCATCTTGAAGAAGTCAAAAGGTTCCTCGCAGGGACCAATACAGCCGTACATCACAATACGCCCCCCGAAGGCACAAGCATTAAGCGCATCCACCATGCCCGCGCCTTCCAGGAGGCAGGGGATGACCACATCGAAGCCATCGGGGAAGTCCTTCCCAACGATATCCATTGTGAGGGTGTCCTCGGACGGGATATGATACGTATGGGTAGCACCGTACTTTTTTGCCAGTTCCAGCTTGGCCGGATTGAGATCGGTGACGACCAGGCGTTGGGGGCTGAACAGGCTGATGACCTGTGTCATGACCAGCCCGCTAACGCCCTGTCCGGTGATGAGCACACTGGTGTTGGCCTGAATGTTGGACAGCTCCGCAGCGTGCAAAATACCAGGGAGCACTTCTAGAGAACTGATTTCTTCGTCCGGAAAATTGTCGGGTACGACCTTCACGTTGAAGGGCGTACAAACGATGTATTCCGCGAAAGCGCCCCACACATAGCGGCAGGAAACCCGCTGACCAACCTTCAAGGTGTGCACATTTGCCCCTACTTTATCGACCACCCCGGACACCTCGTGCCCCAGCCTGCCCGGAAAGGACACAAACTCCGGCCGCCGGATGCCCCGGTAGGTTTCTATATCCGAGCCACAAATGCCCACATAGTGCATCCGGATACGGATTTCCTCTGGCCCGGGTTCCGGGATTTCTGCGTAGGCCATTTCGATTTGTCCGGGTTCTCTTAAGACGGCAACCCGTTGCGCATTGGGGTGGCTGGCCTCCACGAATGAAAGGTCCGCCAGTTGCATTTTAGATGCCATGGGTTTTATTTTTTTACGGTGATGGTTGTTGAAAATGGGCCGGCTTGTTTCGCGTAGTCAACCGCTCTCACCTTAAACTGCCAGCCATCGGCTTCTTCTGTAGGGTAGGCAAAGCCTTTGCCCAGCAGGTGGGTGGGGTTCACTTTTTCAAACCCGGATGCGCCCGGTGCCTTACCGTAGACCTCGTAGGTCAGCAAATTGCGGTGAGGCTGCTCGTCTTCCCACAGCAGCATGACCATCTCTTCGCCGTTGATGCCTTGGTACAGGTTATAATCCAGTTGGTTAGGGGCATTAGGCCCGGCTTTGGATTCCGGAGCAAGGATGATGACGCTGATGCCGCTCGATGGGAAGTCAATGGATTTGGAGAATTTACCGCCAAGTGTTTTGACTTTTTCGTTTTCGGTAATCGCCGGCTCCATAGTAGCAGCCATTTCAAGGTACTGCTCAGTGGTGGGGTCCTCCGGGCTGCCCATTGCGGTCCAGGTGCCGTAGGGGTTGGTATGCTCCTCATCTACCCGGTAATGAACCATTTGGTAGTCTTTTCCGGTGAGGCCTTCAAGTTGTAATGTTAACCGGGCACCCTGATTGTTCAAGGCTTCCTGATGCTCCGGGGTGGGCTCCATGGTGGGCTTCCAGTTCAGTGCTTTCAGGTCTAGCTCGGGTTTGTTGAACAGCATCGCAATGACGGTGCCATCTGCTCGTTTGGTTACCATGCCGCCGAGATTGGGGTATTGCTCATCATCAATCCCCTGTACATCGTAGCGGGTTTCGCCCAGCAGCTGCATAAGCGTCATGACGGTAAGGGAGGGTTGCTTGATGAGGAAGAATTGCTCAACCGGCGTCCGCTCATCTTCTTCCTGGCCGACTACTCTGGCCCCGCCTTTACGGGCACTGCCCCGGGTATCCTGATCATTATCGCCCGGCAGGAAACGCGCGAGTTGTGTGCGTTTGCCCCAACTGCCGAGGAAGCCGTGGTCGTTGCTTAGTATTTGATAGTCAATATCTAAAGAATCAATGATGAGCCGGTTATGCAGCTCCACCGCCTGCGCGATAAAAGCCCCGTACCAGGGGCCGGTCCGCCAATGGTAAGGGATGCCCCAGCCGGCAATGGGGTCAGCTTCATCGTTGAAGACCGGGATGCGCTCCCGGAATTGGGGGTAATCATGCTCAAAGTAGCGCCAGTTCTTCAGCTCGTCTTTTATCATTTCATGAGGTGTATTCTTCCGGTGGGTCGATACAAAATCAATCCGCACGCCCTGCTCACCGGTGAAGTAGTTTTTGCCGTAGGCGCAGTGCTCAAGCAGAAGTTTAAACCAGGGCTTGACGCCTTTGGCATTGCCTGGGCCACCAAACTTGATATCGGGATCTGCTTCCCGCAGACCTTCGCTACAGGCATCATAGTAGTGCAGGAATTTGATGTAGCCCTGGTTCCAGAAGTGCCAGATATCGGGTTCGTTGGTGTTTTCAAACCACCAGCTTTCCACGGTTTCCTTCCCGTAGCGGTCGATGAGGTGGCGGGCCAGATCGCGGACAAAGTTTTTCCAGGCGTACAAATCTTTGGGGTCACCAAAGTCCAGCTCCCGGTCAGTGGGGTTGCCCATCAATTCAAAGATGAGGCGGAACCCCCGGTTGACCATGACATCCAACTTGCTGTCCAGCCCGCTCCAGTCATAGGTGGGACGGGGTGTGCCAAAGCCTTCGATATTCACATGATCAAGTAGGTAATGGGGGCGCAGGAAAACTATGGCTTCCGAAGCCTGTAGGTAATCCAGGGTCATGTGCATGTCGGGATAATCGAGCAGGTCAGAGGGCGAAAACCCCGTGCTGCGCCAGTACTTCTCAAAGGGTTTGCCTTCTGATTCGAGGTCAGCGGAGAAATTGACCTTGGGAAGGTCTTGGAGATGGGCACTTAGTGGCGTCAGTAAGAAAGCCAGCAGCGCCAAACGGCAAATAATATTCATAATGGGTTACAGCTTTTTAGTATTTCGGTCTTTGCTTTGAAGATGAAATTCAAGCCCTTTTGTAATCAAAACCCTTATGAATAGCTCACTGCTTTCCAAAACCGGCATCAGCTTTTGGCTTTGCTGCTTCCCCCTGCTTTTGGGTGCCCAGCTGCCCTCACGGGCGACCGTCTACCTATCTGACAGCCTGCCGGTGCATTTTCAGTACATCCAGGCCGGGCAGTTTACCATGGGCAGCCCGAAGTCGGAGCAGGGGCGCGACCAGGATGAGGGGCCACAGCAAAAAGTTGATATTGCAAAGGGCTTTTACTTAGGCACCTATGAAGTTACCCAGCAGCAGTGGCTATCTATTATGCACTACAATCCCGCCGTTTTCAAGCACCGGGCTTCACATCTGCAGTTTCCGGTGGAATCGGTGTCCTGGTCGGAAGTACAGCTGTTCCTGGAGCAGCTCAACCGTTTAGGGCTGGGGCATTTCCGCCTGCCTACCGAAGCGGAATGGGAATACGCCTGCCGGGCGGGCACAGATACCCGCTTTTACTGGGGGGATGCTGAAAACTGGACCGTCCACCGCAATGCCTGGGCCAACTCCCGGTCGATGGCGGAAATCCATCCGGTAGGGGAGAAGCCACCGAATCCCTGGGGATTTTATGATATGTCGGGCAATGTGTGGGAGTGGACTTCAGATAGGTATCAGCCCTACGACGAAAGCCGCCCACCGGTGGACAGTCTCCGGGTATTCCGAGGCGGTAGCTGGTTTGATTTTGAGAATGCCGTCCGCTGCGCTAACCGCCACAAGCATGGCACCGCGCAGGGGTATCCGGCCATTGGTTTACGATTAGTATATGAGCCTAATGAATAGATTGACGATCCTACTGCCCCTGCTATTGGCTTGCGGCAGCCTAAAGGCACAGGAGGTCCGCACGGTGGTGCTGGATGAGGACTTGTCCATGAACTTCGTCCGCATCCCGGCGGGCACCTTCGGCATGGGCAGCGAACCTGATGACCCCCACGCCCAAAAAGATGAATTCCCTCTCCATAAGGTCATCCTCAATGAGGATTACTTCATAGGGCAGTACGAAGTCACCCAAGCGCAGTGGGAAGCCGTTATGGGCTATAACCCTTCCACCTTCCGGCACCCGGAGCGCCCGGTGGAAATGGTCTCCTGGGATGATGCGCAGGTATTCCTCCAAAAGTTGAACGGCATGGGCAAGGGGGCTTTCCGCCTGCCCACCGAGGCCGAATGGGAACGGGCCTGTAAATTAGGTGGATATACCTTTCGGGATGAGGCGGGTAAGATTGTGCCCTGGCAATTGCGGCAGTACGCCTGGTTTCACTCCCAGTCGGAAGGGCGCAGCCACCCGGTGGGGCGCAAAAAGCCTGGCGCTTTCCAGCTCTATGATATGATGGGCAACGTCTGGGAATGGTGCAGCGACTGGTACGGCCCTTATCCGGATTCAGCACAAACCGACCCCACCGGGCCTGAAACGGGTGATATAAAGGTCTATCGGGGCGGCAGCTGGTTCAATGAACCCGCAGCGCTCCGCCCGGCTAACCGCCACCGCCACCCGGTGGATGTCCGCTTTACGAATGCGGGGCTGCGGCTGGTGATGGAGCCTTGAGTTTTTCAGCATGAATATGCAGCGATAGGTGGGGTCTCCAAATAAACAGTATTATCTTTAGCGTATTATGCTAACAAAATCAAAGCAAGCAATGCTCTTGAAAAAGGCAATCCATTTACTTTTTGTTATTCCCATCCTGCTCACTTCCTGCAAAAATGAAACAGCCAACCGACCCAATATCATCATCTTGTTCGCTGATGACTTAGGATATGCAGATTTGGGCTGTAAACAAGAAAAATTCATCACACCAAATATTGATTCATTAAAAGCCGGAAGTGTCGTTTTCGAAAATGCCCGCGTCTCTGTACCTACCTGTAGCCCCAGCCGGGCCAGTATTTTAACCGGTAAACATGCCGTTGATTGGGAGCTGTATCGCCATATTCCATCGACGGATACAACAAAGGGGTTTAGCTGGGATGGAATTCCTTCACGACCGTATCATACCTGGGATAGCGACCAATGATGTGAAAATGTGTAACCTAAAGCATTCAATCAACGATAAATTGTTTCAGTGCTTATCGGGCATGAAATCCACAAAATAGAAATCTATATTTGAATTGGTAAAGCGTATTGTTATTACCAAACACGAAACAGGGCCTCATTTCAACCGTATCAATGCCACGCGGCTTTCTCCTTTATATTCATTCATTACCATTGCCGGCAGGTTGGGCTTTAGCTCTAGCACCGGTCCCCAGGCCGATTGTTCAATATCCAGCCATTGCAGAGTGATGGCATCAGCCTTGGGCAAATCCAGGCTCACCGCACCCGCATCGGGAAAGTATACGGCATAGATTTTACCGGTTATCCCAATGGCGTAAGCTTCATTGGACTGGACATTCTTCAGAATTTGCGGAGTGGCGGTGGCCTCCCAAAAAGGCAGTACATCGCAGAGCATACGCATACTCTTGATGTTGGCCTGCGCAACCGGCTCCAGACCATGACCGGAGTTGGGCCGGTGAAAGCGAACGGAAGCAGCACCGAGAAAAGCGCTCCGCCAAAATCGCTGTACCCCGTCAATGGCGCTGCCGTGTTTGTCTTTTCCGTAAGTTTTGACAGTGTTTAGCGGCTTGGGACGGGAGAGGGTGGCTACCTTTTGGCGGTACGCCCGGCCGTTATCGTAGTGTTCCTGCCCCTTTTTGTGGTTGTTTTGGGAGATGTCCAGAAAGGTGAAAATGTCATCGTGGAAAAGGTTGGTAAGATGGTCAGGGTGGTCGAGGTCATGTGGGTCCCACATTTCGGTAACGTGGACGGTGCGCCCGGCCAGTTTGGCTTTTGCCCGGATGTAGCGTGCCCAGAACAGCGCCCACGTAGCCGTAACGGAAGTTTCATTGTCGATGCAGTACAGAACGTTATCGTGCTTCAGGCTAATATCCAGCAGCCGATCCACAAACCGCTGCTGATAGGCAAGCAGCTGGGTGTTATTGTCCATCTCCGGTACCGACCAAAAGAAAGGGTTCTCGCGGAATATGGGGTGGGTGGAAACCGTATCCGGCAGACGCGTACGCCTTGGGTTGAGGGTGCTGTTGTTTTTAGGGTTGAAAGGATTTTGTAACCAGGGCTTCTGGTAAAAGTCAAAGGTGGCCCAGACTTCCACCTGCACGATGATCCCCCGTTCATCCGCTGCTGCCAAAAAATCGGCAAAGCGCTGCCAGTATTCCGAGTTGAATTCGCGTAGGTTGTACAAGCCGTCGTCTCCTTTTGCGAAGGCCCAGACATTGCCTTCGTCCCGGGAAGACATGGTGCAGCGGACGTAATTCCCACCCAGCGATTGCAGCATATCCAGCTGTTCCAGGTAGTCCGGGCTTTGAAAGAGGTTGTCTTCGTTTGAGCCGCCAATGAGCATCACCGGCTTGCCCTTGTAGGCCCAGTACCAGGGGTTATCCGGATTGATGTCGATGGGCTGAGCTTGTATAGAAAACAGGCTTAGTATTATTAGCACAAGGACTAAGGAGTTTCTCATAGCGAATTGGTTTGATACTCTAAATTAGGGGGGCTGTTGTACCTTTCTTTCCCGGACTGTCCTAACTGGTTTTGGGCTATCGGATATGCTTGAGTGCGGCTGGCCTGACCATCTCATGCGCACCTTCAAAAATGGTCAGTTGCAGATTCTTAAACTGTTTCCTCAGGTGGATGAGGCGGTCGCCAAGGAAAATGGGCGGCTGGGTTTGTGGAGGCTGACAATGAGTGGCTGAGGTTCTGGCAGGGCGCTTTTGAAGTAGTAGGCTTTCTGAAAGGTACTGTCCGCCGTGCTGGGTATAAATACCCGCTCTACCGGTGCCGGCCAGCTGTCCCCTCTTGGGTCGTCCCACTCCGGGTGTGCCTGCCCGTTTAGCAGGTGATGGACAGCAGAAGTATTCCTAAACTGAGGAGTAGCGAAACAACAATTCTAGTCTTCATCAACCTCCAATCTGTTGACCTCAATAAATTCGAACCTGGGCCTCGGATCATCCTGCGTAGGGGTGACGTTGAAGTTGCGGATCACTAACCCTTCCACATGTCGCGCAAAAAGACCGTGGGTGGGCAGGTACTTCCTGGACTCCAGCCCCTTGGTGAACATGGTGATCTCCGGATAGCGTTTTTCATTTTCAGGTACTTCGGTAAATAGTTCATCCGCGCCCGGAGCTTCGTTGTACGCTATGTCGATGTTCTCCAGCGTTACATTCTGAATATGGTGCCCGGCAAAGCCTGTGACCGAGGAACTAAACGGCCCGGCATTGGTAATCCTGAAGTTGGACAGATGGATGTTACGCATCTGTCCCGGTGGAGGCTCAGGGGCGTCATCTGTATGCTTGCGGGCCCGGTTGCCCAGCTTGACAAAAATAGGGGCATAAACGCTATCTGCCCGAAGGTTATGAATCCGGATGTTTTCCATTATTCCCCCGTCAACCAGCTCCAGCGCTACGCCGGTAATAACCCGCCAAAGCGTTCCGGTTTTGTAGTGGACGCTATCACTTGCGGAGATGGTAATGTTGGCAATATCGATGTTGCTAAACCCGCCGGTGGTTTCTGTGCCAAATTTCAGCCCGTGGCAGTGAGATTTGAGGTCGCAATTGCGAACGGTAATGTTTTCGCACTGCGCCGTACCAGTGCTTTTGAACACCAAAGCATCATCGTGGGAGTCGATGCGGATATTTTTGATGCTGACATTCCGGCAACCATCAATATTCAGCCCATCGTTGGTAAAGTTGCCATGGTTGATGGCGGTAATGCCTTCGATGTGCAGGCCTTCGCAGTTGAGGTAGTGCTGCAGCCATAGCCCGGCGCTGCTGAGGGTGAGCCCTTCCACTTTTACGCGCTTGCAGGAGATGAGGCGCATGCCCAGCGGTTTGTCCCGGCCATGTTCCGCGGCTTTGAACTCCGGAGCATAGCTGTTGCCGTGTATCATGCCCCGGCCGGTCAGGGCGATGTCGGTAGCACTCTCGGCGTAGATAAAGGCTTTGCGGCTGTAGCGCTCCGTGTAGGAACGGATGGTGCGCTGCTCCATATCCGGATAGTCGCGAAGATAGGGGCTGCCGAGCAAAGTGTCCCCGGCTGTAATGTGGATTTCAACACCACTTCTGAGGACAAGCGTCCCGCTTACAAAGGTACCGCCGCTGATGAGCACCCTGCCGCCGCCGGCTTCGTGGGCTGCGTTAATGGCCGTCTGAATGGCCTGGGTATTCACCGTGGCTCCGTCTCCTTTAGCTCCATAGTCCTGAATGGCGAAGATGTCCTGCGATTGGGCCAGAAGGAAAAAGGGCAGGGACCAGATAGAAAGTAGAATCAGCGTTCTGAATAATTTCATGATTGGGTTTTTAAAGTCCGCGAATGGCAATCCCGCTCAGAAAAGTGGTACCGATTTCCGGTTCCAGTTCAATCCTCAGGCCCTGTTGCCCGGTGGCTTTCGCTTGGAAGGTTATTGCGGTAGCCTGAACGTCCTCCAACTGCACAGCGGAGCGTACCCTTTCTCCGTTGGCGCTGATGTGAAACAGGCGATCTGCAACCACTTCGGCTTCATCCCCCTCCGCGCCAAGGTTATAGGCCAGCTTTTCCCGCCCGGACTTGCTGTATATTTCCGCAAAGTGGAGAGTGACTTCGTACCAGCCATCCGGCACATCTGCCCGAAAAGTAGTGAAGGTATCGCGGTGGGTCTGGTAAATGGGCTCGTTATCGGAACCGAAAATTTCCTTGTCACTGCCTACCCGGAAGCCTTTCCAGCTCATCAGCGCGGCACCATCCAAATACCCGAAGGACCCCGGCTGATAGGCACGCTCTGGGAGCCAGGCTTCTTTGGTGAGCATATCGGTGTAGTGAAAGTGCGCCCCCAGATTCATACGCAGGTCAATATCCTGAACGGAAAGATTGCTGAGGTTAGACGGGATGGCTTGTGCGTAAAATTCACTTTGCCGGGACAAGCCTTTGCCTGCGCTGGCCTCAATAAGGTTGGTACCTTCCCGGAAAGGGACTTCGACCACGGTGTGGTAGTTATCGGTTTCAAAAGTGCCTAAAGTCCTGCCATTCACCACCACTTCAATGGCAGGCTGATTGGAGAAAATCCAGACCGGTTGGGTGAAGGTGCCGGTTTCATCCGTAAAATCAGCCCGGTGGCGCCAGTCCTGACTGCCAATTTGCAGGTAGGGTTGTTGTGATAAAGCCGCCTGATAGTAGAGGTAGCTGTCCTTGGGGGTCCGGTCGTGGTGCAAGATTCCTTTGCTGTTAATGTGGGGCACCGGGTCTTTTCTGCCCTCGGAGCCAAAGTCGGCAAAGTTCCAAATCGCCCCGCCCATCACGTGCGGGCGGGCGATGATCTGCTGGTAATAGCTGGCGTGGGTCATCGTTTGCCATTCCACCGTAAAGTCAAAGCGCTTGGGGTTCGCAGCGTGGATGCGCGGGTCACTGCCACCCCCGTATTCGGCCACGATAATGCCCTTGTCCGGATGGTCTTCGTGAAAACGGTCCAGGAAATCCCCTGCCCGGGCCATATCCGCCGAATACCAGCCGTAGTAGAGGTTCCAGCCTACCACATCCGTGATGTCATTCATGCCCGCTTCTTCGTACAGCTCATAGTTGCCATGATGGGCGATAGTCGTCCATCGGGCGGGGTCTTCCGCTTTTGCGACATCGTTGAGATGGCGGGTGAGCTTTTCCACCGCTTTCAGGTAGTTGGCCTTTGCGATACCGGGGTTGCCTTTTAGCCCATTTTTTACCCGGAGGAGTACCTCATTCATTAAGCCCCACATGATGACGGCTGTGTGGTTGTGGTGCTGCCGGATCATTTCCTGCAGGTTGCGGGTGCTGACTTTTGTGAAGGCTTCGGAAACGGTGATGGAATTGACGATGGGGATTTCTTCCCATACCAGTATGCCGAGTTCATCACAGGCCTCAAGCAGGGCCGGGTCTTGTGGATAATGCGCAATACGAATAAAATTGCCGCCCATGGCTTTCAGGATTTCCATATCCCGGCGGTGGAGTTGGTCCGGCATAGCGTTGGCCAGCCCGGGGTAGTCCTGATGCCGGTTGACCCCGATGAGGTCTAGCGGCTCTCCATTGAGTAAGAAAGCCCGGTCCTCGTCCATCTCCAACCAGCGGAAACCGTATTTGCTGGTGTAAAGGTCAATGGTTTTCCCTTTTTCATCGAGGAGCGCGACTTCCACCCGGTACAAATTGGGTTGTGCCGGCGACCATAGCTCGGGCTGGCTGACCATGACCTCCATTTCTGCAGTGCCCGGACTGTTACTGCTTAGCTTGAGTGGCTCCTCTGCTTTCGCGACCTGTTCCCCGCTCTTATCGAAAACCAAGGTTTGGAGGGCGAGCTTGGCGCTTTTGGCTGACTTATTAAGGACACGGGCTTTTACCTTTAGGGAGGCCGATCGTTTAGACACCTTCGGAGTGCTTAGGTAAACGCCCTTTGTACTGCCATCCATCCGGTCGAAGTACCGCTCCCCTTTACGGATGAGGCAGACATCCCGGTAGATACCCCCGTAAAAGGTGAAATCACCCGACATCGGTGGAATGGCCGGGTCGTGCCGGCTGTCTACCCGCACGGTGATCGTGTTCTCCGCATTCAGTTGGGCATAGGGCGTAATGTCCACCGCAAAAGCCGTATACCCACCTTTGTGCTCGCCTGCCAGTTGATTGTTGACATAAACCTGCGCCCATTGATAAGCGCCTTCAAACTTGAGAAAAATTTGATCCTGCCCGGTTTTGGGCAGAAAAACCCGCTTTTGGTACCAACCCACTGACCTCAGGTAGCCATCCGCATCGTCGAAGGCGTCGAGCCGGTTCCAGGTTTGGGGCGTATTGACGGTGGTCCACGCCCCGGAGTCGTCCGGCAGGTCGCTAATGTTTACATTTTCCTCCAGCAGGAATTTCCAACCCGCATTGAAAGTGGATTTCTGCCCAAATAATGTAGCCGTAAAAAGCAGGCTGCTGAGGAGTAATAGCCAGGTAGGTTTCATATCAGATTGTTTTCGGTGCTTCCGTGTAAAATGATCAGGCAGGCGGTTAATCCCTCGGGGCCGCTTTCCCCGCCGGCCAGTAAATGGAAGGGGAGCGGGCTTCCGAAAGATAGGATTCTATGGTTTTGACAGCCTTTTTGTTTTTCCGGCTGACGTCAGTGGTTTCAGCCGGGTCTTCGGTGAGGTTGTACAATTCCAGTTTGTCATCCAGCCCATGCCGTACTGCTTTCCAGTTTTTCCAGCGCACCGCCTGATCGAAGCCTTTCTCATGAAACTCCCAGTACATGAAGCGGTCGGTAACGGGTAGGTCTTCCCCGAACAGGGCCGGGGCGATATTCATACCGTCAATATCCTTAGGTGCTTCAGTGCCCGCAATAGCCGCCAGGGTAGGGAGGACATCCGGGAAGTACCAGGGATAGTCGCTGACTTTGCCTGCAGGTACGCTTCCAGGCATCCAGGCGATCATTGGGGTACGAATGCCGCCTTCGTACATGTCGCGTTTGCGCCCCCGCAGCGGGCCCGAGCTGTCGAATAGCCCTTCGTACCGGTTGGCGGCCCCATTGTCTGAGCAGAAAAAGACGAGCGTGTTTTCTGCAATGCCGTGCGCTTTGAGCAGGTTAAGCAGTCGCCCCACATCACTGTCGATCATGCTGATCATGCCGGCGAAGTGTTTTTGTTTGTCCGTCCAGTCTTTGTCTCGGTAAAGGGCTGCATAGGGTTGGGTAGCGGCAATTTCGCTATGCGGCAGGCAATAGGGCAGGTAAAGAAAGAAAGTGGTATCATGGTGCCGGTCGATAAAGTCCAGCGCATAATCGGTAAACAAGGGATGGGTATGTTGCTGCCGCTGCCCATTGGCATTGGCTGGCAGCTTCAGCGTGTCTTGGTTCTCCCACATAAATTCCGGATAATGGCTGTGCGCCCGCCGCTGATTAAGGAAGCCCATCCATTCGTCAAAGCCCTGCCGGTTGGGCTCGCCGGTGGTGGCCGCTTCCCCCAGCCCCCATTTGCCAAACATACCGGTAACGTAGCCGGCTTGCTTGAGCACTTCTGCGACTGTTGTGTCTTCAGGCCGTAGTGGAATCCGCCTGGGCTTGGGGAGCTGCGGGACTTCCACCGCCGAAAAGTTGCCCCGGATCAGCGTATGGCCACTATGCTGACCGGTCATCAATACAGATCGGGAGGGCGCACAAACCGGCGCGCCGGCATAAGCCTGCGTAAACCGCAGGCCTTCCCGTGCCATTTGATCCAGAAAGGGGGTGGGGATGACGTCCTGCCCGTAACTGCCCAGGTCACCATAGCCCAGGTCATCCACCATGATAAAGATGATGTTGGGCCGGGTTGGACCTGACTGAGCGGTACCATTGAAACCCAGCAAAAGAAGTAAAGGAAGGATCAATCTAATCAAAGCTTCAATTTTTTAGGAGGTAGATTACAAATGGCCGGTGTCATCTTTATGTCTTCCAGCATTACAATTTCTCAGTATTTTGACCTCAAAATAAAAAAGGTATGAAACTGGACTGGATAGCCGGCAAGGGAGCGATTGTTACCGGTGGTGCTTCCGGCATTGGGCGGGGCATCGCACTGGAAGCTGGCAAAGCGGGTGCAAAAGTGGTGGTTGCCGACCTCAATGCCGAAATGGGGCAGGAGACGGTGCAAATGATCAAATCAGCCGGTGGGGAGGCGTTGTATATTCCGGTAGACGTAACCGATAGCCGAGGCTTGGAGACATTCGTTACTCAGGCCTCCGCCTACGCCCCGGTTTACTATCTGGCGAACTCAGTGGGGCTGCAAACTTATGGCACAGTGGATACGACCTCCGAGGCTGATTGGGACCGCACCCTGGACATTAACCTGAAGGGGATGTTCCTGGCCACAAAAGCCATCCTGCCCCTCATTCGGGCAAATGGAGGCGGGGGTGTCGTCCACATCAGCTCCATACAGGGCAAGCGCTGCCAGAAAAACGTGCTGGCGTATTCCACCTCTAAGGGCGCAGTGATCGCCATGACCCGGTCGATGGGCATTGACCACGCCGCCGAGGGGATTTACATCAATTGTATATGCCCGGGCTCTATTGATACGCCTATGCTGCGGTATGGGGCCGGAGAGCACGGCCCGGCAGAAGAGGTCATCGCCGAATGGGGGCGCAACCACCCGATCGGCCGGGTGGGGCAGCCGGTGGAAGTAGCTAAGACCACCCTTTTCCTTTGGAGCCCGGATTCCAACTTCATGGTAGGCCAGTCCTTAGATGTGGACGGCGGATTAGGGAGTGTAATTTTTTGACTTAGCGGAACTTCCCTTTGCGATCGTTAGTTCGGTAGAAAAAATTAACTTTGCCGCAAAACGAATCCGAGCTCAAATGGACTTTCTGAAAGAACTGGAATGGAGGGGGATGCTGCACGATGCTACCCCCGGTATAGAAGAAGCACTGCAGGCCGGGCAGGTCACTGGCTATATTGGTTTTGATCCTACCGCCCCGTCGTTGACGATCGGCAACTACGTGCAGTTGATGCTCTTGACGCTCTTTCAGCGCTCCGGGCATCAGCCGGTTGTGCTGATGGGAGGAGCTACCGGCCGCATCGGCGACCCCTCAGGCAAGGATAAAGAACGAGAGCTGAAGTCCTTTGAAGAGCTGGACTACAACCTGGCGCATCAGGTAGAGCAAATGAAAAAGTTCCTTAACTTTAGCGAGGGGGCGAACAAAGCCATCATGGTTAACAACCTGGACTTCTACCGGGATATGAATATCCTGGATTTCCTGCGTGACGTGGGCAAGACCCTGACCGTGAATTACATGACGTCTAAGGAGTCTGTCAAGAAACGCCTGGAATCAGGGCTGTCCTTTACAGAATTTAGCTACCAATTACTGCAGGCATACGATTTCCAGCTGCTATTCAAGCAGCACAATTGCACCGTTCAGATGGGCGGCTCCGATCAGTGGGGCAATATTACAAGCGGTACGGAATTCATCCGCCGCAACCTCAATAAAAAGGCCTACGCAGTCACTACGCCGCTGCTCACCAAGGCCGACGGCAGCAAGTTTGGCAAATCAGCCGAGGGAAACATCTGGCTCGACCCGGAGCTGACGACGCCTTACCAGTTCTACCAGTTCTGGATCAACGCAGCGGATGCGGATATCCCAAAGTTTACCCGTTACTTCACCCTGCACACCCAGGAAGAGATCGAAGCCCGGGAAGCCGAGCATGCCACTAACCCGCAAGAGCTCAAGCGCCTGCTGGCCGAGGAACTGACCATCCGTATCCATTCTGAAGCGGCTTACCGTTCCGTATTGAAGGTGACCGGGCTGCTGTTTAACCGCAAGGCGAGTAAGGATCAGCTGCTAGACCTCAGCGAGGGCGAGCTGAAAACCGTTGCCGCTGAAATCCCGAGCTTCACCCTTTCAAAGGAAGCGCTGGCGGATGGTGCAAATATCGTAGACCTGCTGGCCGAACACACACAGGTTGTGGCTTCCAAAGGCGATGCCCGGCGCGCCATTAAGGGCAACGCCATCAGCGTGAATAAGGAAAAAGTCAGCAGCCACGATGCAGTGATTAACCACGAAGCCCTGCTCCACGGCAAATACCTGATGGTGGAGAACGGAAAAAAGAATAAGTATATCCTCGAAGCGGTATAATCAGGGCCGACGTCGGATTTAAACTCTTAGCCCATGCCCAACGCACGAACCATCCCGATCTACCAGATTGACGCCTTCACCAGCGAACGCTTCGAAGGCAATCCGGCAGCAGTATGCCCTTTGGAGTCTTGGCTGCCCGACAGTGCCCTGCAAGACATCGCCATGGAGAACAACTTGTCAGAAACGGCCTTTTTCGTTTCAGGGGGAGAAGGGGTATACGAACTGCGGTGGTTTACCCCGGCGGTAGAAGTCGACCTGTGCGGTCATGCTACGCTGGCCAGCGCCCACTGCCTCTTTAAGCACCTGGGGTATACACGCAAACACATCGCCTTCCAAACGCGCAGCGGTTTGCTGACGGTGACCCAAGAAGGGGCAGGTTATATGCTCGACTTTCCGGTTGACAATATTGAGGCGGTAGTCGCCCCCAGCGTCCTCCGCGAAGCGTTGTCCATTGAGCCAGCCGAGGTGCTCATGGGGCGGGAAGACTTTCTGGTGGTCCTGGAGTCAGAAGCCGACGTAGCTAAACTGTCACCGGATTTCCGGCTGCTGAAGGAAGTACGCTGCCGGGGGATTATCGCTACCGCTCCGGGCAGTACCACTGATTTTGTATCTCGCTGCTTTTATCCCAATGCCGGGATTGATGAAGACCCGGTGACGGGCTCGGCTCATACGACTATGACGCCTTACTGGGCAGAGCGCTTGTCTAAACAGGAACTGACTGCCCGGCAGCTGAGCCGGCGCGGCGGACAGTTGCGCTGCACCATGCTGGGCGAAAGAGTAGCAATCTCCGGCCAGGCGGTTACCTATCTGAAGGGAGCAATTTTTGTGTAATTTGGCATCCAAAAGCCGCCCTATGCACCTTAGCGAGATACTGATGCACCTTGGCGAGGACCGCCATAATTACTACAATGCGGTCGCTCCGCCCATCATTCAAAGCAGCAATTTCGCATTTTCCACCCTGGATGATTTCCGGAAAGCCATCGCGGAAGAATCCCGCAAGCCGGTCTATACCCGGGGCGCAAACCCTACGGTCAAGATCCTGCGCAAGAAGCTGTCCGCTCTGGAAGGGGCGGAGGATGCCCTGGTATTTGGCAGCGGCATGGCGGCTATTTCAGCGGCAGTGCTGGCTCACAGCCGGGCAGGGGGGCATATCGTCTGCGTGGCCGCTCCCTATTCCTGGACGAAATCCTTACTGGTCGGCTACCTGCCCCGGTTTGGGGTACAACATACTTTTGTCGACGGGGCTTCGGTTGAGCAAATAGAGGCGGCTGTTCAGGACAATACCACCCTGATTTACCTGGAGAGCCCCAACTCCCTGACCTTTGAACTGCAGGACCTGGCTGCTTGTGCAACACTGGCCCGGCAGTATGGCATTCCGACTTGCGTAGACAACAGTTATGCGTCACCGATTTTCCAAAATCCTATAGCGCTCGGCATTGACATGGTGGTCCATTCCGGTACCAAATACCTCAATGGGCACAGCGATGCCGTCTTTGGGGCACTATGCGGGACGAGGGCCTGCACCGAACGGGTTTTTTCTGCTGAATACATGACCCTGGGCGGCGTGCTTTCGCCTCATGATGCTAACTTGGCCATCCGGGGGCTGCGCACCCTGGAGCTTCGCATGCGTCGGTCCCACGACAGCGCCCTGAAGATTGCGCAGCGCCTGGAAGCCCACCCCGCTGTAGGCAAGGTGCTGCACCCCTGGCTGCCTTCATTTTCGCAGCATCAGTTAGCCCGGCGGCAGATGTCGGGGGCGGGCGGGTTGTTTTCCTTTTACCTGGATGCAGATACTTTCCGGCAGGCAGAGCGCTTTTTTGAAGGGCTGGAGCGCTTTCTGCTGGCCGTTTCCTGGGGCGGGCATGAATCTTTGGTGATGCCGTCTACGGCTTTTTATGGGGTGCCGGGCAGAGCCGATTCCCCTTTGCCCTGGAACCTCGTCCGCTTGTACATTGGACTGGAGGACCCGGATTGGCTGTGGGAAGGATTGGAAGCTGGCCTGGAACATATGTTGGCCTAGGCACGCAACCTTAAACAGGTCAGGCTCGTAAAATTGAATTGTAAGGGTTTTCTTAACTTTGAAGCCCAAGCAAAGCACAATACTATGAGAAAAATACACACGCTTGGCCTTGGCTTGCTGTTGTTAGCAGGTCTAAGTGCCTGTTTCCCAGACCGGTTTGAAGTGGCGGAGCCCGAAGATTGGAACCCTGCCTTTGGTGTGCCCCTCATTCAGACTGCCTTTTCCGTTGATGACCTGCTCGAAGCCCTCGACGAG
This sequence comes from uncultured Phaeodactylibacter sp., assembly GCA_964575505.1. Lineage (GTDB taxonomy): Bacteria > Bacteroidota > Bacteroidia > Chitinophagales > Saprospiraceae > Phaeodactylibacter. The sequence continues at coordinate 4,235 of CAZNSK010000063.1, read as the reverse complement.
GGCAGCCTGGTTCAAAGCGATGCAGCTAACCGCCTGGCTATTGTTTACCAAGAGCGGTTGCAGGCTGTACCTGAGTTTGAGGTGGAATTGCCCCCGCTTATTCCGATTACCGTAACGGAGAAAGAGCAGGCTGTGGCCTACGAGCCACCGGACGGCCGCCGCTTTGAACTGATCCGGCTCAAATCGGGGCGCTTTCAGTATACGGTGCTAAACCCGCACCCGGAAGCAGTAGAGTTCACCCTGATCTTTTCAAACCTCCGCCTAAACGGCAGCAGCCTCACTGTTTCGGCCACCCTGCCGGCTGCAAATGCCAATACGCCATCTGAAACCACTGGTGTCATCGATTTATCCGGATACGAAGCCGTGTTGGATGAAGATATCACCACCACTTATACGGCTTACCTATTGCCAGACAATGCTCCGGTTGACCTGCCTCCGTTCCTGGTTACGGTAGAGGCAGCAGATTATACCTACGTGCAAGGTTACCTCGGCCAGTTCCCCGTTGAGCTGCCGGGAGATTCGCTGAGCTTCGGCCTTTTGGACGATTGGGAAGGGGGGATGCTGGAACTTCTGGAGCCCTCCATTAAACTTACTTTCTATAATACCATGGGGGTGCCCCTGGAATTGCAGGCGGAGATGTTTGACCTGCATACTTTTCAAAACGGCATTGTCCCCCTAGACAACCCCTTGCTCAATGAAGGCCTGTTGTTTGCCTTTCCTGATGTTGAAGAAGCCGGCCAGGCCAAAGCCACGCAACTCGTCCTGAACGCTGGCAACTCCAACATCGTAGACGCCGTGTCGGGCATTCCTTACCAGTTGAATTATGCCCTTGGGGCGCTCGCCAACCCCAATGACAACCCCTTCGTGACAAACCACCTGACTGATTCTGTAAGGCTGGATGTGGATGTGGAAGTGGAAATCCCGCTATACCTCAAAGCCAGGGCGTTTGAAATCAGGGACACCTTTGAGGTCGACCTGGCCGATTTTGAGGATTTGGACCGGCTCGGCTTTAAGATGATTGCTGAGAATGGCTTTCCGCTCGAGGCCGGCTTGCAGCTGCATTTTCTGGATGCCTCCGAAGCTGTATTTGACTCTCTGTTTCAGGAAGGGCCACGGCTTATCGCCTCCGGAGCGCAGCGGTCGGATGGTACGGTTTCCGCTAGCCGGGCGACTACCTTTGAGCTGGAGATGCAAGGCAGGCAGCTGGAGGAAGTGTTGAGCCGCACCGCCCATGCCAAGATTATCGCTACGCTGGCCAGCCCGAATGAGGGGCAGGAAGCTGCTCGTATGTTAGATGCCTACACCCTTGCCGTCCGCCTGGGCGTGCTGGCTGGATTGTAAACCCCAAAAACCAGGTTATGAAACGGATGATATTATTTGCCGGGCTATTGCTAGCCACGGCTACTTACCTGCAGGCTCAGGAATATGGCCTGTACCAAATGCGGGAGGTTTGGAATGCCAGCCATCTCAACCCCGGCTTTTTCCCCCGGCAGCAGTATATTTTTTCATTGCCTTCTGCCCATACCAGCTTCAATGTAATTGGGCTCAATAAGGAAAGGCTTTTTGAGTACGATGCTGCCTCCGATGTCAATTACCTCAACTTTGAAGGGGTTCTGGACGGGCTGGACCGGGATCTGGCCCTCAAGAACTCTACCATACTCGACGGTATCGGCCTTGGGGGGCGTTGGGGCAAATTTTTTGTGAGCCTTTCTACCAGCAGTGTAGCCGAGGTTGAAGCCACCCTGCCGGAAGCGCTGCTGCGCACCGTATGGGAGGGTACCGAAGCGTACCTCGATACGCCCCTTGAGATTGGTCCCTCCCTGAACATGATAGCCTATCAAAAAATTGGGTTTGGCATCAGCTACGAGGTCACCCCCCGTTTATCCCTGGGCGGGCGGCTCAACCGGCTGTTGGGGGCAGGCAGCTTTGTTACTGAGCGCAGCATATTGACCCTAAGCCAAAGCAGCGATATTTATCAGACTACTGCTGAGCTTGACTATCAGGCTTACTACTATGGTGCCGGGCAGCTCAACCTGTTGGATGCAACTGTCCAGGGTTTTGAAAATTTCGGAGAGGCTATTGACGGAGGCAGCGCGCCAGGTGAAGATAAAGGGCTGCGGCAGTACACCAACCGGAATGCCGGCTGGTCCTTTGATTTCGGTGCAGAATACCTGTTGGGGGACCGCCTTACCCTTTCGGCTTCTCTGCTCAATCTGGGTACGATCCGGTGGGCTAGTGCCACGCAGCAAGTTGGCCTTACCGGCACTGCTTACTTCGAAGGAGTAGATGCGGCGAATCTGGAGGATGAGGATTTTGAGGTGCTACCAGGCATTGATACCGTGGGCACTTTCGAAGCGGTCTCCAACGTAGCGTACAACCAATCCCTGTCGCCTCGTTCTTACTTCGGCCTCAACTATCAATTGCTGCCCTATTTGGATGTAGGCGGCTTGCTTTACAATGAATTTTTCGAAGGCGGCACTTTCACCGCAGTATCGCTTAGCGCTCGCGCCAGAGTTGGCCAGGTATTCAGCTTGGGTGGTATGTATACCCTGCAAAACGGCACTTTCAACAGTTTGGGGGCCAATCTGTCGCTTCAGCTGGGGCCGGTTCAGGTGTATGGCATTGCTGATAATTTATCGGCCATGCTCACCCAGGAACGCCTGCATGCACTAAACTGCCGGGTGGGGCTCAACCTGGCGTTCGGCCGGAAAAAAGCAGATCAGCGGCTTGCTGCTGCCCGCGGGCTGGAAGTGGAAGTGCCTTTCCCGGTCAGCTTTCCTGCTCCGGCTGTTGCAGAGGCCGATACACCTGCGCCCGAAGCAGAACCGCTCCCGCAAACGCGCCCCGCCGTACCGGAAGAAGAGCCACAACCCCATGCTCCGCCAACGCCAGCAATTGCTGAAGAGCCCACTGCACTGCAGTCCCCCAAACCTGCCCCCGAAGCCAGGGTGACGGAGCCAGCACCCCAGCAATCCGTTTCTGCAACCGAGCCCGCCACTTTGCCCCCCAATCATCCGGCGAGCGCAGAAGGGCTTCGTTTATTTCCTGTTCGCCTGGAATTGAGGGATGAGGAAAACACTGGATTAATAGGTACAGCAACGCTCGACATCTACCGGATTGAAACGGGCGGTTTCTTCAAGCTCATCCGGACAGAGGCGACATCCGATGGCCATTTCGACATCCAATTAAGTGTAGACCGCGCCCCTTACCAAGCCGTTCTCAAGGCCAGTGGTTACGACAGTTTGATTGTTGATTTTCAGCCCAGTCGCAAGGAACGCTTACAGCGGGTATTGTTCCTGCAGCCCCACCCGCCCGCGCCCAAAGAGCCGAACGCTGCCCGCCCTGCCGCCGCCGCGGCTGAAGCCCAGGCAGAAGTGCCAGCTGCCACTGCTCCTCCAGCTAAAGCACGGGCAAAGGAACCAACTCCCGCCGCTCCGAACCCGGCTACTAAGCCGGCACCACTTCCGGAAGCAGTCTACCTGGTGACGAAGCGCACGAGCTTGCGGGAACAACCGGATTCCCAGTCGCAGGTCATCTCCCGGCTGCCAGTTGACACCGAACTGAGGCTGATCGAAAAGACTAACCGTTGGTGGTGGAAAGTATCAAGGGGCGGCTGGGAAGGTTATGTAAAAGCTGCTCTGGTGAAACTAAGGGAATAATAGCAATACCTTATAACGCCCTTGCGTTCGCAAGCACTTTTTGGGTCTTTGCTATAAAGTGTATCTTTATACCGGCGGCGCAGGGCATTGCATCCTAAAGTTCGCCCTAATTCAGGCACCGGGCCGTCCTGGTGCTCAATACCCAAAATGGCAGAGCAGGCAATATGGACAAATTAGTAGTTTTAACGGGCGCTGGAATGAGTGCCGAAAGCGGAATCAAAACTTTCCGTGACGACAATGGCCTATGGGAGGGCCACGATGTAATGGAAGTCGCTTCCCCTGAGGGGTGGCGCAACAATCCGGAACTGGTGCTTGACTTTTACAATAAGCGGCGGCGGCGGCTGCACGAAGTGGAACCCAATGCCGGGCATAAAGCCTTGAAGGAGTTGGAAACCATCTTTGAGACCACCATCGTTACGCAAAACGTAGATGATCTTCACGAACGGGCGGGCAGCAAGCAGGTCATGCATCTGCACGGCGAATTGTTCAAAGCCCGGAGCAGCCATCACCCCGAACTGATTTACGATTGGAAAGCAGACATTCAAATGGGCGATACCTGCGAACGGGGCAGCCAGC
>CAZNSK010000062.1:11212-34564 GCA_964575505.1 uncultured Phaeodactylibacter sp. | reverse complement strand
CCATAGTCTGGTATTTTTAGCCAATATACGGATTATTTAGTGCCGAAGGCACTAGGGTATTGTCGGCTATGCCAAGGGAGTCCAGTGCCTTCATCAACTGGCCCGTTACCCAGTCCATTTGCAGGATGGCATCGCCCCGCGGGCCCATCTTGCTTTTGCCTTCAAACCGGGGGTGGACAATGCGGGGCACATGGATGTCGTGAAAGGCATAGTACAAAAAGAAGGGCTGGCCTTTCTCCTGAGCCATGAACTGTATCGCTTTTTCCGGAAAGGTATACGGAAAGCCTTCATCCCGGAAGTGCGCGGCTTCTCCTCCTTCCATAAAGCCAATCCGGCTCACGCCATTAATGATAGTGCCACTATGCTGCGTATCGGCTGGCATTTTCAATAATTCAGGATGGCTGAGCCCGGTGGGCGTATCGTAGGGGCTGCCTCCTGACGGGTCATCCGTGAAGCTAACCCGTAGCGGGTCGGCGGGGTCGAGGTTGACGACTTCATACTGTTCTACGTAAACGCTGGGTACCCGATCACCGGTAGACGGTAGCAGAAAACAATAATCGAAGCCAATTTCCAGCGGGCCCGGTTTGATCTCCTCATTCCAATCCAGGTCCCCATCGCCCAGGCCCAGGTGCCATTTGCCAACCACCCCGGTGCGGTAGCCTTCTTCCTTCAGCATAGCGGGCAGGGTCGGCGTACCAGGGCGGATCATCAGCGGGGCATCTCCCGGCAAAATGCCCGCCTTTCGCCGAAAGGCGTAATTGCCGGTCAGGAGGGCGTAGCGGGAAGGGGAACAGGTTGCAGCTGCACAGTGGGCATCGGTAAATAATCGGCCATTGGACGCCAGGTCGTCGATATAAGGAGTTTCTATCTGCGTTGCACCGTAGCAACTCAAGTCTCCGTAGCCAAGGTCGTCGACGTAGATGAATACGATGTTTGGCCGGGCCGGCACCTCTGTGGGCCGGTCCTGGTCGCCACAGCTACTGGCAAGAAGGAGGGCGAATGCATACCCCCAAAAGATAAGCTTGGGCATGAATGAAAGCGTTTTGGAAAGGATGGGCGCTTCAGCCTCCTGTAACCGGGCTATGAGATGTCTTGATAGTAATAAATCATTAAGGCTCCGTAAAGCCGAGGCCCATACGCCTGCACTTCGCCTCATTGCTTTAAGCCAGCCGAGCCAGCGCGCAATACGCTGGGGTTGGAGCACCGGGCGATTACAGCTCTGGTCATCAATCAACCGGTTTAGGAGGGTGAGAGATTGGTCGGATTACCCACTGGGTCTGCTCAAATCCATAAATTGTACCATCAATTCGGGTGCATACAGTTGGTAATTCTACAGATTTCCTTATTTTAATTTCCAGAATCAAAACAATCTTAGATCAATGAAAAAACCAGGAAAGAAGGAAAGCAAAGGGCTGGACCGCCGGTCCTTTATCCGTCAAGCTGGAGTTGCTGCTGCGGGTATTACCATTGTCCCGAGCAGCGTGGTGTCCGGGCTAGGGCACATGATGCCAAGTGACAAACTGAACATCGCTGGAATCGGTGTGGGCGGCGTGGGCCGTTCCAACCTCCGCAATATGAACTCTCAGAACATTGTAGCGCTCTGCGATGTAGACTGGAAGTATGCGGCCAAGTGCTTCAATGACTACCCGAAGGCAGCCAAGTACAAGGACTACCGCCGTATGATGGAAGATATGGGCGACGAGATCGACGCCGTTATGGTGGCGACTCCTGACCATACGCACTACGTTGCAACGGCAGATGCGATGCGGGCCGGCAAGCACGTTTATGTGCAAAAGCCCCTGACACATTCGGTTTATGAATCCCGCATGCTGGGCAAGCTTGCCAAAGAGACCGGAGTAGCCACCCAAATGGGCAATCAGGGCAATTCGGGCGACGGCATCCGGCTGGTGTGCGAGTGGATTTGGAATGGCGAAATCGGGGAGGTGAAAGAAGTTCATGCCTGGACCAACCGGCCTATCTGGCCCCAGGGCCTGGAACGCCCGGTAGAGACCCCCTCCGTGCCACCGACGATGGACTGGGACTTGTTTATCGGCCCGGCCAGATGGCGGCCTTACCACCCAGCTTACACACCTTGGAACTGGCGGGCCTGGTGGGACTTCGGTACCGGTGCGTTGGGCGATATGGGCTGCCACATCATCGACCCGGTCTTCAAGGCCCTCAACCTGGGGCAGCCTACCGCGTTTGAAGGCAGCTCCTCACAGGTGAACACCGAGAGCGCACCCGTAGCGGAGACGGTGACTTATTACTTCCCGGAGCGGGAGAAAATGGGTAAGGTCAACATGCCGCCCGTCACCTTTACCTGGTACGACGGTGGCTTGCTGCCGGAGCGCCCGGAAGGCATCCCGGACGGCAAAATCCTCGGGGACGGCGGCGGTGGCGCCATGTTTGTTGGCACTAAAGGCACGCTCATTTGTTCTACCTACGCCCGCAACCCGTATATCGTGGGCCGGGAAGACAATCCGCCTAAACCCACCAACCAACTGCGCCGCGTTGAGACCAGCCACGAAATGGACTGGGTGCGGGCCTGCAAGGAGGATGCTAAAGGCCGTACGGAAGCCTCTTCCCACTTCGGCTACTCTGCCCCCCTCAACGAAGTCGTGGTCATGGGCAACCTGGCCATCCGATTGCAGGACCTCAAGCGCACCCTGGAATGGGACGGCGCTAACATGAAGATCACGAATATTGCGGACGATGACGAAATCCGGGTGGTGACCTCCGACAAGTTTACTGTAGTGGATGGCGACCCGCGTTTCGACACGCAGTATGCAACCATCAACGCTAAGGAAGCGATGGAGTCCTACATCAAGCGGCCTTACCGCAAAGGGTGGGATTATTAGATTAACGAAAAACAAAACTTAGGTTATGAAATTTAGAATTCTTTTGTTTGCTGCGTTGGCATTTGCCCTTTCGGCTTGTGAGGGCGGTGCCTCAGAGGCAGGGGACGGTGATGGGGCCGATGCGGATACCACCGCTGCTGAAACGGCGCAGGAGGAAACTGCCCCCGCTGCTATGAACGCCCTCACCAAGGAGGAAAAAGCGGATGGCTGGATGCTCTTGTTCGATGGCGAAAGTGTGGATCAATGGAAGGGCTACTGCAAAGATGGCTTTCCGGAAAAAGGCTGGAAAGTGGTTGACGGCATGTTGATGTGCGAAGCTTCCGGCAAAGGCGAAGCCGGCGGCGGCGGTGATATTATCACCAAAGAGCAGTACGGCAATTTTGAGCTCAAACTGGAATGGAAAATTTCGGAAGGCGGCAATAGTGGCATCTTCTACCTCGCCCGCGAAAAGTGCGGTGAAGAAAACGGGCAGCCCATCTGGAAGTCCGCTCCGGAGATGCAAATCCTGGACAATGAGAAACATCCGGACGCCCGCCTTGGAAAAGATGGCAACCGTCAGGCAGGCTCCCTTTACGATCTTATTCCAGCTGCACCGCAGAACGCTAAGACCGCCGGTGAGTGGAATCAGGTCCGTATTCTTTCTTACGATGGCACGATTGTCCATACCATGAATGGTGAGGACGTCGTTGAATACCACCTCTGGACAGACGATTGGAAGGAGATGGTCGCCGGAAGCAAGTTTAAGGATTACGAAGACTTTATGGATGTTGCCAAGGAGGGCCATATCGGCCTGCAGGACCACGGCAATGATGTTTGGTTCCGCAACATCAAGATCAAGAAGCTGTAGGCGCGGACTGTATCAGCTCCTGACAGCTCATTGCTTTGAAGGCTTTATGCCGGCTGCCCGGAATATCCGGCAGCCGGCATTGTTTATTCAGGCCGCTTCCAGGCCCCATCGCAAGTCGGCCAGGATATCCTCAGCCTGCTCAATACCTACAGATAAGCGGATCAAGGCATCAGAAATACCTGCCGCCCGCCGCTGTTCCGCCGGCACTTTCCGATGGGACATGGAAGCGGGGTGCATCACTAGGGTGTCTACGTCTCCCATCGTTGGAGCGAGGGTACACAGGCGGAGGGCGTTGACAAACCGCTGTGCAGCTGGCAGGCCGCCCTCAACTTCAAAACTGACCATTCCTCCGAACGCCCGCATTTGCCGGCTGGCGAGGGCATGGGCCGGATGATGCGCTAAGCCGGGGTAATTTACCCTTGCTACTTTCGCTTGTGCCTCTAGCCACACTGCAACTCGCATCGCGTTGGCGCAATGCCGTTCCATACGGACTTCAAGAGTTTTCAAACCGTTGTTCAGCAGCCATGCCTCCCAGGGGCTGCCGTTAGTGCCAATCAGCTTCAGCGCCGGAAAGATACGCTCCTGCATGGCCTCAAGGTTGGTGCCAATGATGGCACCGGCAGTTGAGGTGCCGTGCCCGTTGAGGTATTTGGTCGTAGAGTGGACCACGTAATCAGCGCCCAGTGCCAGCGGCTGTTGCAGAAATGGCGTGGAAAAGGTATTGTCGGCGACAGCTATCGCCCCGTGCGTGTGCGCCAATTCGCTGATGAGCGCTATATCAATGCATGCAAGGGTAGGGTTAGCTGGCGTCTCGAAGTAAACCATCCGGATATCCGGTTGCTGTTTTAGGGCCTGCGCTACCTGTTCCGGGTCGCTTAAATCTTCGATGCGTACTTGTATGCCAAGCGGTGCCAGTATTTTGTGGAAGAGCTCATTCGTCCCCCCGTATAAATCAGGCTGGGTCAGTATAACGTCGCCGGGCTGAAGCAGCCCCAGGCAAAGTGTGCTGATGGCTGACATCCCGGAGCTGCAAAACAACCCGGTGCCTTCCTGGCCTGTGCCGTGCAGCTCCAGACGGGCAAGTTTTTGGGCTACTGCATCAATGGTAGGGTTGCCAAACCGGCTGTACAGGTGGCCGGCCTGGTCGCCACTGAAGACTGCCATCCCTTCCTCCAAGCTTTCAAAGGCAAAAGAGGAAGTGGCATAAAGCGGTAACTTATGGGGGCGGGTGCTGCGGGGGTCCGGTGTGGAGCGCACACATGCGGAACCGAAATGGAGTTTTTTCATAAGCTTGGTATTGAAAATTTAGCGGGTAAACAGTAAAGCCGGATTGGCTGTTGTTATTCGCGTAATGAATTATTGGCCTCAACGCAAGTGGGCGGATGAAAAGTCAATGGCATAGCTAGTCTAACGTGAATCTGCATTACTGGGTTTTTACTTAACTTCGCGCTGATTACGCTAATCGGGGTTTCAATAAAGTGGCGTTTGCCTTCCCGTCGCTATTACGCTGCGGCGGGCATAAGCGGTATTAGCGCGGCCCCCATTACAAAAGAACCGGCGGACGGGCCCACAGCCATACCCCAACAAGTTCCACAAAGAAGGCGTTGCCTACTAAATTCAGGTAAGCGGAAAGCAATGGAAGATAATACTTCAGACGAATATTTTGAGCACAAAGTCATCACGGCTGACCCAAAGCAGTCGATGATCCGTATTGATAAATTCCTGAATGACCGGCTGCAACAAGTCTCACGCAGCCGGGTGCAAGATGCAATCAAATCGGGCTCTATTACCGTAGGCGGCAAAAAAGTAAAGCCAAATTACAAGATAAAACCGGGAGATGAGATTGAGATCGTGGTGCCCCATCACTACGCAGGACAGCAAAAATTTGTCAAGCCACAGAATATCCCTTTGGATATCCGCTACGAAGATGAGCACTTGCTGCTCGTCCATAAGCCAGCGGGCATGGTAGTGCACCCCGGCGTCGGCAACCCGGATGGCACCTTGGTCAATGCTTTGGCTTACCACTTTGACTTCGACGCGCTACCGGTTCTGGAGGGTAATTCTCATCAGCAGGTGGGGTTAGTGCACCGCATCGATAAAGACACCTCCGGGCTGTTGGTCGTTGCCAAAACCGAGTACGCGATGAGCCACCTGGCGCGCCAGTTTTTTGAGCATACCATTGAGCGGCGGTACGTCGCCCTGGTTTGGGGTGATTTTGACGAGCCCAAAGGCACCATCCGCGCTAATGTTGGCCGGCATCCCCGCTTCCGGCAGAAGCATACGGTTTTTCAGGAAGGCGAAGGGGGGAGATGGGCTGTGACCCACTACCGGGTGCTGGAGTCGTTGTATTACGTTTCGCTGATTGAGTGTAAATTAGAGACCGGCCGGACCCACCAGATCCGCGTCCACATGAAGCACATGGGGCACCCCTTGTTCAATGACCTGAAGTACGGGGGCGATCAAATCGTTAAAGGGACGGTATTCAGCAAGTATAAGGCATTCGTCGAAAATACATTTCAGATAATGCCCCGGCAAGCCCTGCATGCACGGAGCCTGGAGTTTACCCACCCCGCGACCAAAGAACGCATGCACTTCGAAAGCGATTTGCCGGAAGATTTTCAGAACGCCCTGGCCCGGTGGCGGCGGTACCTGGCAGACCGGCAGGCCAAGAACCAATTGCGATGAGCGAGGCCTACTATTTAGAATACACGCGCAAGTGGCTGGAGCAGGTCGTCATCGGCCTGAACCTATGCCCATTTGCGGCTAAGCCTTTGCGGATGAACCGCGTGCGCTTCGCTTTTTCAAAGGCGGATAGCACGGCCGGCCTGACGCACGACCTGATTGCCGAAGGCTTGCATTTGCTTGGGCAGCCGGTAGCCCAAGTGGAAACTACGCTGCTGGTCCACCCTTATGCATTGACCGACTTTTTGGACTATAATGATTATCTCCACGAAATCGGGGATGTGCTAAGGGCGCAGGAGTGGGAGGGGATATTACAGGTGGCTTCTTTTCACCCGGGCTATCAGTTTGCAGGCACTCCTCCGGGGGCGGCTTCCAATTACACCAACCGCTCGCCATTTCCTACTTTGCATCTGATACGGGAAGAGCGCCTGGAGCAAATCCTGGAGCACTACGAATCGCCGGAGAAAATCCCGGAACGCAATATCGCCCTGCTGGAAAAAATGGGCCGGGCTCAAATCGAAGCATTGATTACAGGTTTAAAACCGCAGGTATAGCATATGATGACCTTAGAAGATCGGATTACAGCGCTGGAAAAATTGGGCCATCACATGCTGGGCAAGGATGAATATCTGGAAGCCGTCATCAAACGTACTGCTTTTCACAATGGTTGGTTTACCGAGGCGCATCAGCAGCAAGCGCTGAATGCCATTGCCAAAGATTTTCTGGGCCGCGAAAAGCTGGAACGCTGGCTTTCTGATTACACCCTAGCGGAGGGTGCCCCTAAAACGGTGGGGCTTGTGCTGGCTGGCAATATACCATTGGTGGGGTTCCACGACTGGCTCTGCGTTTTTGCTGCCGGGCACCGGGCTCAGGTCAAATTGTCGGAAAAAGACCCGTACTTGTTCCCTTACCTGATGAAGGTATTGGAAAAAATTGACGGCCGCAGCGCCTCCCTGACCCAAATTGTAGACCGCCTGGGCAGCTTTGATGCCGTCATTGCTACGGGCAGCAATAACTCCGCCCGCTACTTTGAAGCCTACTTTGGCGCTTACCCGCACATCATCCGCAAAAACAGGAATGGGGTGGGCGTGCTCACGGGTGCAGAAAGCCGGGAGGAGCTCATGGCGCTTGGTAAAGATATCTTTCAATACTACGGGTTGGGCTGCCGCAATGTGTCTAAGTTGTATGTGCCGGAGGGCTATGATTTTGAGCCCCTTTTGGAAGCATTGCACGAATACCGGGAGGTGGTGCTCAACACGAAGTTCAAGAACAATTTCGATTACAATTACGCGCTCTACGTACTCAATAAAGTGCCGTTTAAATCCAATGGCTGTATTTTGATGACTAAAGATACTGCTCTGCAAAGCCGTATCGCCTGCCTGCACTACGAGCCTTACGCTGCAATACAATCAGTGGCCTCTGCGCTACATGCCCAACGGGAAGCCATTCAGTGTATCGTGGCCCGGCCAGGATCGCTTGATAGGCCCGCTTTTGACTTCGGGCAAGCGCAGCAGCCTCAGCTTTGGGATTACGCGGATGGAGAAGATACGCTTGCATTTCTCGCTTCTCTCGAAGGGCTTCGGCAGAACTAAAGCTCAGTAAGCCGGAAGTTTACAGGCAGAACGTACGCCTAATTCTTTCGCCCAGGCGATTGCCCTGGTAATTTTTTTGTATTCAAATAATTTGGTCCGGCTGCATTAGTCTTTTAAGGTGAAATTTTTGTGTCAGCACTGTTTTTTGTTAACTTCGGATCAAATTATAAGAAGTTCGTCTAAACTTTACTAACCGACACCCCCCTTTCACCAGCAAGCTACTGCAGGAACTAATTATATGAACCCAAAAATGACCGAACCCAGCACATTGGTATGAGTAGTGTATTCGATAAAATCTACCTGGTAGACGATGATAAGATATTCCTGCTGACCGCAAAATTCAGCTTAAAGCGGGTATTCCCCGCTGCCGATATTCAATCTTTTAGCAATGCAGAAGAGGCAATTGCCCAACTCTTGGAGGATCAACCGGATTTGTTGCTGCTCGATCTAAATATGCCCGTTATGGATGGCTGGACGTTCCTGGAGGAGCTCAAAGCAAAAGGAGGGGCCATCAATTTTCCGATTTACATTGTTTCTTCTTCGATTGACCCGTCTGATGTCAACCGGGCCAACGAAAATCCGCATGTGATGGGCTTCATTGAGAAGCCGTTGGATGAAGCCAAAGTTAAGGCCCTGGTGTCTTCCTGATGCTTGCCTGCTGCTTTGCTAACTGGTTGAAGAATGAGAAACCCCGGATACTGATTCATCAGCGTCCGGGGTTTCTTAATGTCTAACCGTTACCAGATTTACTTGAAGATGAGCTTTTGGAAAGAAATGCCTTCCTTCAGCCGAAGTTTCAGGTAGTAGGTGCCTGCCGGCAGGCTCTTCCGATAGATGGTATGCTGGCTGTTATTGATGTCGAAGTAAGTTTGTACCAACTGCCCACTTGTATTGTACAGCTCCATAGCTTTGATGGTATGCTCAGGAGCAACACTGATGAATACCTCGGTGGAAGCCGGGTTCGGGGCTGCGTTCACGCCGATTGCTGCCGGGTCGATATTGTTGGTGCTGACTTCAAGGCAAGAAGGCAGCTGCAGGGCGATGCAAGCCCGGGGTGCAAAATAAGCCATAGCGGTATCCCAGTACATACGCGCCCGCTCAGGCATGGGAGGCTCATCGGCATTTACGTTATCCGCTGCGTAGAAATCCCAGGGCGCGCTGTCGAGCACATCGCCGGTAGGGAAGGGGAATAATCCGTTGTTGCCGTCATTGCGGTCGTTCGCTACTTCTTCAAAATCCTCGATGTTGGGATTAGCAACATTGAACAGGTCGTTGTTGCCAAGCTCATTCATCCGGGCTTGGATATCGTAGGCACCGGAAACTTCCACTACGGCGAAATCGTCGGAGGGGTCATCGGGGTCATTGGTGCCGGGTACCCGCAGCACGCCGGTGGTATAGGGCGCAAACGGATCCGTAGGTACGTGGAAGGAAATCCAGGGTGGGGTTTGTTCATCAATCCAGCTGATATCGCCCAGAGCGCCGCCATTGTTGACAGCGAGGCTGATGTCCGAAGGTATTTCATCACCGTTAGCGTAGGTGACGTGGTTGGGGATGCAAAGGGTATCCCCGGTTGGCAGTACCGGGTAGTCCGGTGGGACCTGTCCGATAGAAGTGCCATTAATGTTGCCATTGACAGCTTCAATAACCATAGGGACCGGGTTATTGGGGCCAGGGCCATCCAGGTCAATCAGGAATTTGGGGATTACAATCTCCATGTACTCATCAATAGTAGCCGTAGCGGCTACGATGTAGCCACCGGTACCAATGCCCCACAAGCCAATCTTGCCAGGGTCGATTTGGTAGGGGTTGACGGTGCCTTCGGCATCGCCGTCCACAGCCAGCTTGCGCATGAACCGCACCGCAGTACGTGCATCCTGCACGCCGCGGTAGGCCGCATTAATGAGGAAGAATTTCCGGAAGTCCTGAGAGGGGTCGATTGGGTTCCAACCCTTGCGGTAGTCAATCGCTGCAGCCACGTACCCATGGGCAGCGAGACGATTGCACAGCTCCACAACGGCCGAATCGGTTCTTGTGCCGCTCGTTCCATTGTTTTGTGGGAAAGGCAGGAAGTTGCCCGAGTGGAAGACCAGCATGACTGGCCGGTCACCCGGTGCGTCTACCGGCTCATAAATATCCATAAACAAAGGGCGGGCCACTGCCTCATCGGAAATTTGCGCAATCACCGGCATGATGGTGGCATTGATGCCATATACGACATCCTGGGTCACCTCCACGTCAAATTGCGCGTCCAGGTACAGGATCTCATCCTGCGCCCGGCTGCTCACCGTAGCCACAACAATGGCCAGGAAGAGAAGTAGAAAGTTAAGCTTTTTCATAGTCAAGCATTTAAGATTTTTGGTTATTGCAATGTGATTATTGGACAGGGCTATCCTGAAACAGCCTTATTCTAATTGCGGTCCTGCCATTCGTAGACCAGAGAGACATAAGCTAAGCGGCCAATGCGCGGCCCCCCGTAGGTCTGGAATACTTCATTATTCAAAATATTGGTTGCCCCGATTTTCAGGGTCGTGTTCAAGTCCATAAAAGTATAATTAATTTGGCCGTCTAACAAGCCATAGGAAGGCACAAAGCCCGTAAACTGCGGCGAACCCTCAAAGAGGAAGCCTTCCACCCATTTGTAGTTTATATTAAAGCCCCAGTTCTTTAGCTTTCCAGAGCGGATATTCCGACCGGAAAAACCAATATTGTATTTATGCCGGGGGGTGTTGAAGGCAGGGATGATGGGGTCGTCGGAAGCCGAAATGATGGCATTGTAAGAGTAGTTGCCATTCAAAGAAAAATAGTCCCCGAAATAATAATTCAGCCCAATCGAAAAACCCTGCGTGGTCACCGTTTCCTCTGCATTGGAAGCAAACCGGAAGACCTGTACGTCGCTCGGCACAAAATCCGTGGGAGAATCAAACTGTGCATCAATGGCGATATTGAAACCGATAAAGTCGGTATAAATATTATAGTAGTAGCCGGCATCGACAAAGAGGTTGTTGAAAAGGGTGGCCCGGTAACCGCCTTCGAGGGTGCGTACCCGTTCGGGGCGGATGGGGTCGATGTCGTAATATTCCAGGAAACTCCGTTGCAGGAAGTTGGACAGGTAATCCTGGAACGACTCCAGGGTAATGACACTATCCGCTCCGTTGAGGTTGCCGGCCAGGATCGCGGGCCCTACGTTGAGCGACAGAAACTGATCGGTAAGGGTGGGGTTGCGCACACCCGAGGAGAAGCTCAGCCGGAGATAGTGGTTGGGCCGGGGCTTCCAGACCACGGAAGCAGCGGGAGAGAAAACGTAGTCGAAGTTCTCATTTTTATCCACCCGGAAGGTGGCGTTGGTGCGCCATTTGCCGCCGTCAAAGGTTTTATTGATGCCCGTATAGGCCCCAAATTCGTAGTTGGTAATATTGATGCCCGCGGAATCGAAGAATATGGTCCCGCGCGAATCGGGCGTATACAGCCGGCCATTACCTCCGATGATGATTTCAGCAAAATCTGTATCAAACCGCTTTTCAGCGTGGATATGGTAAAGAGCTGATTTGTCGTAAAATCGCGTGCCACCTTCTTCGTTGTTGAATTTAGAGCGGATGTCGTTGAAGGCTTCGTTAAAAGCCGGTGTGCCAGGTATGAAGCGGCCAGGGCGGTTATTAACGGTATCCGGCGCATTGGCGAATGCCTGCGCCATGCTGTGGGCTTCATTGAGGAAATCCCGGTTGTCCTGCAGCCACTGCTGCGCGGCCTCCGAATCAAAAATGATTTCCACCTGCCCGGTGTTGGGGTCAAAGATAATCTCCTCTTCCGGGTAGCCCATTTCCACCATTTGAGCAGCGATACGGTTGTCTTTCCACCACTTTTCGTAGTTGTTGTAGTAGGCGCCGTCCCGCACCGCGCGCTCCTGCAGCCGCAGGGCGGTGAAATAAGGGTCGTAGCTGTCGCCGGCGTCCTGCCGGGACATATAAGCCCGGATAAAGAAGCTGCCCTCTTTGCGGAATTCTGCCCGTGGCTGGAAAAACTGAATGTTGCGGAGGCTGAATCGGTTGTCGCCCTGATAGACCGTCGTCCCCCATCCATAGCTCATGCCCAGCACCAGCTCCGGAGACTCTTCCTTGAGCTTAGGGTTGGTGCGGATATATACCGATCCCAATGCTTTAAAGTTACGGGTATCGTAATCCACTACATCCTGCTCTTGGTAGCCTAGTCGGTGGACCGTCAGCAGGCCTGCTGCATCATTAAAAGAGTTGGCGGTGTTCTGCGTAAAGTCGCCAAAGAGGTCATACTCATCACCGTAGGTATTGACGGCGTCCCATCCGCCGGGATTACCGGTAGGGGTGGGCGTGCCATCCACCGCTTGATTGTTATCTGCTACCCAATCATCCGCCTGCAGGTAGGACAGGGTGAATTTATAGGCGACATTTTCGTTCCCATCCTTATTCTTAAAGCTATCCGCCCAGCGCAGCTCGGTATTCAGCAGGTTGCGTTCTCCGCCCTTGACCATGGCCGAAAGCCCTTCTGTATAGAATGGGTTTTTGGTTTCCATAGAGATCACCCCGTTGAAAGCGTTGGGGCCATAGAAGGAAGAACTGGCACCTTGTATAATATCCACCCTTCGAACGTCCAGCTCGGGGGCGCCGAGGAAGTTGCCCAGGGAAAAGTTGAGGCCCGGAGCCTGATTGTCCACGCCGTCGATAATTTGAAGGGAGCGGACCGGGCTTGTACTGTTGAACCCACGGGTATTAATGACCTTGAAGCCCAGGCTGGCCGCTGTAAGGTCTACGCCCTTCAGGGTGCCCAGGCCATCGTAAAAGCTGGCCGCCGGGGTCTCCTTAATCGCTAAGACGTCAAGGGATTCCACTGTTAGGGGAGAGGACTTTTGCTTTTCCGAAATCCGTTGCCCGCGCACCTCAATCACATCGGTAGTAATGACGGCTTCGGAGAGCAAAATCTCCATTTTTTTTGCTGCCTGCTCCAGGGTGACCTGCTTGGATTCATAACCGATGTACGAAACGCTGAGCACGAGTGGAAACTCCGCGTTTGTCCTTACGGCGAACGCTCCGTCAAAGTCGGTGACCGTCCCCTCCGAAGTGGACAGAACAACCACACTGGCACCGATGAGGGGCTCTTTGGTCATAGCATCGAATACCCTTCCCTGGAGGTTAACCTGAGCTTGTAAGGCGCTGAAAAGTAGGAAGCTAAGAACAAAATTCAGAAACCATCGCTTGTATGCAAATTTCATGTCTCCCACCTATATGGTTTTGAAAAGTTTATTTGGATTGCGATGGCTAAAATAGGGAATTTTAAATACAATTGACCCAGCGTTAACACAATTAATTTCCCGCTTCGCGCCTGCCCGACACAGGCCGCCCGCTAAACGGCTGAGAATCAGATACAGGCTCAGGGCATCGTGCAGCGAAAATTCGCTAAGCACTTAAGCTCAAATGGTATCGGCTGCGAGGGCCAGGGCGACGCCCAGGATGATCACGCCCATCTTTCTCCAGGAAACGCGGTGTTGGTGGGTATCGTCTGCTTCAAATAGTATAGTTGTACTAATGTGCAGGAAAGAACCGATCACAAAAGCGAGCAAATTCGCCACCTGCGTGCCGCTAAGCGAAAGTACGGAAGCGGACAGGGCTCCGAGCGGGGACATCGCTGCGAAAATGACCAAGCAGGCCGCAGTCATTTTTGTGCTGAATCCAGAGCGGATCAACAAAGCCACCAGTGCAAAGGCGGCGGGCAGTTTGTGCAGTACGATTCCGAACAGGAGTTGCAGCCCGCCTTCCTCGTGTTGGTGGTGATGGGCGTGGAAATCCTCGAAGTAGCCCAGCGGCATGCCTTCTAAAAAGGCGTGCAGCGACAGGCCGATCATGACCTGAATGGCAAAGCTAAGCGGCTCGCTGTGGTGAGCGTGGACGTGCCCGTGCTCAATGCCCCGGCTGAACTGCTCGAGGACAAGCTGAATAAAAAAACCGCCCAGCACCCAGAAGCCAGCCCCATGGCCTCCGCTCTCAAATACGCCCGGCATGAGGTGGAGCACCGTTATGCCCAGAATATAGGCACCGCTGAACGAGAGCATTAGCTTCAGCCACCGGTCTCCAACCTGATTGAAGCGGAAACTTAGCCAGCCCCCGGCGATTACGGAAAGAAAAAGGAGTAGGTATTCCCAAATGCTCATGCTTGCTCTTTTTGTAAAGGTAGCTGGAAGTAATGCCACCAGCCTTTGGCGATTCCCCAGCCAATCAGGCTGCCGATGAGCCCACCGGCTAGCACATCAAGGGGGTAGTGCACGCCCACGTACACCTGCCCGTAAGCAATAGTGCCCGCCCAGATCAGCAGGGGCCAGCGAATAGCCTTGTAAAGGCGGCCTAGCGTCAGCGCAATGAACCAGGCGATCGCGAAGTGGTTGGTGGCGTGTGAGGACGTAAAACTGAAACCGCCGCCGCACCCTCCCCGCTGCACCACTTCGAAAGGCAGTTCTGTATTGTTGCAAGGCCGCAGCCGCTCGAATGCAGGCTTCATTGCTTTGCTGCTCACTGTATCCGCAACGCCTACCGTGAGCAGGACGCCCAGGATAAAGTACAAGCCATTGAGCCGGAACCGGTAGACCGCAAAGGCGGCTAACGCGATATACAGCGGGACCCAGGTCTTCTTGTCGCGCCACCAGGGCATAATTGCATCCAGTGCCGGGTGGCTCCACTCCCCATTCAGCAAATGAAACAGCCATTCGTCAAAGTGGATCAAATCTTGCAGGATGGATTCCATATCAGGCAGATTGGAGTTTTGCGATCATGATCAGGCGCGGGCTTTCCATCCAATCAAAGAGCCGCAGGTGATAATCCCCATAAGTGGTCACGATCTGCATGCCGGCGGCTTCAAACAGGCGCCTGAAGTCGGACAGTTGAAACAGCCGGACCCGCTCTTCA
Source organism: uncultured Phaeodactylibacter sp. (assembly GCA_964575505.1). Classification (GTDB taxonomy): domain Bacteria; phylum Bacteroidota; class Bacteroidia; order Chitinophagales; family Saprospiraceae; genus Phaeodactylibacter. The sequence continues at coordinate 19,662 of CAZNSK010000062.1, read as the reverse complement.
AAGTAATAGTTTTTATGCCCGTCTGCAAAACGGATGGTTTTCACGACAAACTGCCCCTTGATACTTTTGTGCAGGTCGAAGTGGATACCTTCTATGAGGCGGTGCTGATGCCCCTCCAGGCGCTGAGCAACGTAGTGCGCATTGAAAAAATCGAGCACGAACAGCCCGTCGGGCTTGAGCCCGTGGGCCACGTTGACCAGGGTTTTCAGGTCTTCCTCTTCCCGGTCGAAATAGCCGAAGCTGGTAAAAAAATTAAAGATGTAATCAAAGGCGGCGGTACGGAACGGCTGCCGCATATCGTGGGTGTGGAAATGCAGGCGGTCGTGCTCAAACTGCTTGGCGAAGCGGATGCTTTTCTCGGAGAGGTCGAGCCCGGTAACCTCGTACCCCTTCTGGGCCAAGTGGCGGGAGTAGCGCCCCTTGCCGCACGCCAGGTCCAGCATCGTAGAGCCCGGTGGCGGAGCCAGCTTTTCCAGCAAATGGTCGATAAAGCCTTCCGCCTCTGATTCATCCCGGTCTTTGTATAGAATGTGATAATACGGGGAGTCGAACCAGTTTTCAAACCATTCTGCCTTTGTCATTGCTGAGATTTGTTTCAGAAATCGCCGCAAATATAGACAGTAAGCAGCATTCTGGTGTACTTTGGCAAAGCGTTATTTACAGGCTTAAAATTTATAGACAAGCCCCAGTTGGTTGCCCTGCCCGCTGAAGCCGGCCCTAAGCTTGACCCGGTTTTGCCAGCGGCGGTGCAATTCGGGGACGAGCAGGCCCATGCCCGCACCGATGAGCCCTCCGGCAATGAGGTCGGAAGGAAAGTGTTTCAGCGCCCGGAGCCGCAGTACGCCGGCAATACCGGGCGGAATAACTGCTGCCCCAAACAGCCACCACCGGGCTTTTCCCCATTCCGGGTGGTGGTCGTACAGCACTTTAGCCAGAAAAAAGCTGCCCATAGCGGTAGTTGCTACATGGCCCGAGTAAAATGAATTGCGCTGATTGCCGGATTGGCGCTCCTCCAGGGGCACGTCTTCGTAGTAGGCCAAGGGCCGGTACCGGTCAATAAAGGTAGGGCCGATCGGGCTGTAGGTGTAAATGTTGGAAGTCACCGCAATGGTTTCCAGGTACATCAGGCTGACTTTCCAGTAGGCTGGCTTCACCCTGTTGTCGAGAAACAGCAAAAAGGGCAAGCTGGCCGTACCGTACATCAGCAGGTCGGAAATCCGGTGCGCCTCCTGCCGCCGGGCGGCGTTTTGATTCAGGCCGGCTTGGTTGAAGCGGCTGACACCCTGTCGGGCGATTTGATCCAGTTCTTCCAGGGTCAGACGGTCCTTTTGCTTCACTCTGGGCAAGCCGGTAAAGTTGGCGTATAGGCCCACAGCCGCGATGCTGCCGCTGAGCCAGGGTTTGACCTTGTATACAGACGCTGTATCCGTTGGCTGTGCGCGCACCGTAGGCAGGGCCAACAACAAGCTGGCGCAAAATAAGATGATGAAATGCCGCATAAGTAAGTTTAAGTCGCTTTCACCTATACGGAGGTCTTCAATGCCGCAACAGTTCGGCCAAGCTAGAAATTGGTTTCGTAAAATTGGACGACACGCTCGTCAATAAGGATGTCTTGCATGCGGAGCGGGGTTTTCAGGACGATGCCCTCCAAGCTGCGGCAGCGGCTGAGCGCCACATAGGTTTGCCCATGCTCAAAAGCGCCCCGCCCCAGGTCGATGATCACCTTGTCAAAGGTTTTGCCCTGCGATTTGTGGATGGTGATGGCCCAAGCCAGGCGCAGGGGCAGCTGGGTGAAGGTGCCCAGCGTTTCCGTGTCAATCTGGCTGGGGTCTTTTTCGCTTGGCTTGTACTTTAACACTTCCCATTCTACCGGCGCCACTTCTATTTGCTGGGGGGCGCCTTCCGCTTGCTCGGTTTGTACAGTGACCTGCTCTTTGTCCAACTTGATCACCTTTCCAATGGTACCATTGACAAATCGCTTGTCGGGGTCATTCTTGATGAACATAACCTGGGCACCGAGCTTCAGCTTGAGGGCGGGGTCCGTAGGGTAGAGGCGGGGGTTGAACTGCCCGCTGATTTTGGCAACGTAGGTTTTGGGCTCCAGCGGTATACGCTCCAGCTCCCGGCGGTTGATGCGGTCAACGGTGGCATTGCGGGCAGAAAGGGTGACGTAGTAGTCCTCGGGTTCGAACTGCGGCAGGCAGCGGCTGTTGAGGTCCTCCAGGTCATCGTAGTCGAGCCGGTTGAGCCGGACGGCTTCCAGCAAACGCAGGAAATTGCGGTTCTCCTGCCGGTACACCTTATTGAGTTCCAGCTTTTCCAAAAAAAACATCCCATCCTGAAAAACATGGGCGGAGAAAAAGTAGGGCGATTCGTACTCCAGCTGGAAACGCATAGCCTCCAGGTCGTTGGCTACAACGGGAGGGAGCTGGAACATATCGCCGAAGAAGACTACCTGCAACCCGCCAAAGGGGGCTGGCACTTCCCGGTTGATACGCAAAAACCAGTCAATATTGTCCAGCATATCCGCCCGTACCATGGAGACCTCGTCGATCACCAGCACTTCGAGGCTGGTGTACAAGCGGCGGTTGCGGCGTTTTTTGATATCCTTCCGGGTCAGCGGCTTGGGCGGGAAGCCAAAAAAGGAATGGATCGTTTGCCCGCCCACATTCAGGGCAGCGATTCCGGTGGGGGCGAGCACCACTGTTTTCTTTCGGGTGGTGTTGCGAAACAGCTGCAGCAGAGTCGACTTACCGGTGCCTGCCCGGCCGGTAACAAAGACATTACGCCCTTCATTTTCGATCATTTGAAGGGCGGCTTTGAAGTCGCCGCTTAGTTCCAGAGGTGCTTTATCGAATGCCAATGGCCAGATTTTTGGCCCAGCGGCAGCGCAAATAGCTACCCGATGGGCTTGACGAGAAATACATAGACCGGAAAGTGGTCGCTGTATCCACCAAGGTACTCATTTCCGCCAAAAGTCCGAAAAGGGTACCCCTTAAAACGGCCGTGCTTCTGGAGCAGGTATTTGGGGTTGTGGATTCTGACCTTGAAAAACTGGTACCCGTCCTGCCGCTCGTCCAGCAGGCCATCCGAGAGCAGCAGTTGGTCGAACAGGCTCCAGGCATCCCGGTAAGCCAGGGTGCCGATGCCCTTGCGGTAGAGCTCGTACATGGGGTTGTAAAACTCGCCCTTGCGCACCTTGCGGCGGTTGAACTTCGCTCCGATCACCTCCTTGACCGAAGGGCTGATGGGGTCGTCGTTGAGGTCGCCCATGATGATGACTTTAGCCTTGGGGTCTTCTGCAAAAATGGAGTCCGCCGCGGCTTTACAGACCATAGCAGCTTTATTGCGCTTCGCCTGACTGGCAGCTTCGCCACCGCTCCGGCTGGGCCAGTGGTTGACCATAAAGTGCATCAGCTCCCCGTCAAATTCGCCGGAGACCAGCAAGACATCCCGCGTGTAGTCGCGTTCGCCACTGCTGCGGTACAATTCCACATGCATGTTTTTGTGTCCTTTCAGCTTGAAGTACTTGGGGTTGTAGAGCAGCGCAACGTCAATACCCCTTTCGTCCGGAGAGTCTTGATGGACGATCTGATAATTCCGGTCTTTGATCAGCGGGTGCTTAACAAAGTCTTCCAGTACGCTCCGGTTCTCGACTTCCGACACCCCCAGTACCGCTAGCCCGTCCGGCGTGATATCGGCACCGAGCTCGGCGACGACCTGAGCAAGATGGGTAAGCTTTTCCTGGTAGCGCTCGGTGTTCCAGACCTTGCTGCCGCCCGGGGTGAACTCCGTGTCCCGCACATCTTCCGTATCCAGGGTATCGAATAGGTTTTCAAAGTTGTAAAAGCCCACTGCGCCGACTTTGTATTCCTGCTGGGCAAAAGCGGAGTAGCTCAGGGCAAACAGTAGCATGGGGAGTAGCAAATGGCGGTTGATAGACATTGGCTTAGTATTGAACGTTCGGATTAGAAAGCGCCCGCAAATATATCAAAACTTCACAGGTAGAAAACGAACAGCAGGGCAGCAGGGGTATTAAGTTTTGGTTAAATTTTAGCCGGGCTTTCTTAAATAAAGTGAATTTTCTTCTACTTTTGCACTCGATTTCGGGGCGGAAGGTTTTCCGTCTCAATCCAGTAACGACTATCCCTTTGCCCTCACCCGCTCTGGCTTTCGATTAATTTCTGTTACAAACTATACTTATGCATTTGAAAAGCACTTTTCTAACCCTCCTGGCGCTGCTTCCCGTGTTGCTGCTTCAGGCTCAAGTTGAAGTCCGTGGCACGGTGCTCGACAGCGAGACGGCACTGCCGGTGCCTGGTATTGTGGTAACCCTGGACGATGGCACTACCGCCGTAGCTGATGAGCAGGGCGACTTCGTTTTCTACGACGTGCCCGAAGGCGGCCACGATTTCAGATTCCGGGGCAAGGAGGACTATATTGAACAAACCCTCAGCACCACCGTCAAGGATCAGGGCGGGCAAGTCTATAACCTGGGCAAGGTGCAGCTTGTGCCCACACAGCGCGAGGAAGGGATCACGAACAAAGAGGATTTCATCCCGACGATCACCCTTTCGGATGGTGACCTGGAACAAGAAACCGATAATCAAAACATATCGGGTGTATTGGCCGCTTCCCGGGATGTATTCGTCTCCGCTGCCGCCTTTACTTTTGGGCCCGCCCGCTTCCGGATCCGCGGGTATGACTCTGAGAATACTGCGGTGTTTATCAATGGCGTGCCCTTCAACGAGCTGGAGAACGGCCGGGCCTTTTGGAGCGCGCTCGGCGGCCTGAACGACGTGACCCGCAACCGGAATGCAGAAATCGGCCTAAGCCCCCTGAGCTATGCTTTCGGCGGGGTGGGCGGCGGTTCAGCCATTGACACGCGGGCATCTTCGCAGCGCGAGCAAACCCGGGTGACCATGTCGGCAACCAACCGGGGCTACCGCTGGCGGACGATGCTTACCCACTCCACGGGTATGATGGATAATGGCTGGGCTTTCTCCTTTTCGGGCTCTCGCCGCTGGGCACAGGAAGGGTACGAGCCGGGTAGCTTCTACGATGCCTACGCTTATTTCCTTTCTGTCGACCGGCAGCTGGGCGACAACCATTTGCTCAACCTCACCGCTTTTGGCGCACCTACCAAACGGGGCCGGGCAGGAGCGAGTACACCGGAGATGTACGACCTGGCAGACAACAACTACTACAACCCCAACTGGGGCTACCAGAATGGTGAAAAACGGAATGCCCGGATTTCTAGCATTCACCAACCGGTCATTATGCTGCGGCACGATTGGGAAATTAATCCTGATGCCACGCTCACTACGACGGCTTCCTACCAGTTTGGCCGTATCGGCAGCACCGCCCTCAACTGGTTTGAAGCACCGGATCCCCGCCCCGACTATTACCGCAACTTGCCCAGCTACTTTGAGTCGATCGGCCAGCCCCAAGCTGCCAGTATCCTCGAAGAGGAGTTGCGCAATAATGAAGCCGCCCGTCAGATCAACTGGGACCGGTTTTACGAAATCAACCGTTCCTCCCAGCTGGCGGACAAATACCCTCAATTCCTGGAGGGCCGGGAAGTAGAAGGGGCCTGGGCACAGTACATGGTGGAGGACCGCCGCTATGATTCGGAAGAACTGGACTTCTATGCCAATTACAACCATATCATCAGTGATATTTTCACCCTGAGCGGAGGGCTGTCCTATCAGATGCAGACCATTGACAATTTTAAGGTCGTCGAAGACCTCCTGGGGGCTGATTACTTTGTAGATATCGACGCCTTTGCGGTCCGCGACTTTCCAGATGACCCGGTGGTGCAGCAAAGTGACCTGAACAACCCCAACCGTATTGTTGGCGTAGGCGACCGCTTCGGGTGGAGTTATGATATCGATGTGCGCCGGGCCAGCAGCTGGGCACAGGGGCAATTCACGCTGCCCCGGTTTGACATATTTGCAGCAATAGAAACTTCTCAGACCCAGTTTTGGCGGACTGGCAAATACCGTACGGGCCGCTTCCCGGACCAGTCATTTGGGGAATCTGAAAAGCAAACCTATAACAACTTAGGCCTAAAAGGGGGCCTAACCTATAAAATTGATGGCCGAAATTATCTCTTTGCCAACGGCGTGCACATGACCCGGGCTCCGTTTACCCGCAATGCTTACGTCTCCCCCCGTACCCGCGATCAGCTTGTGCCGGGCCTGGAAAGCGAAACCATTTACGGGGGCGAAATTGGTTATCTGCTGCGCTCCCCCAACGTACAAGGCCGGGCCTCGCTTTACTATACGCAATTTGACAACCGCACAGAGATCATCCGCTTTTACAATGACTTGCAGCGGGCGTTTGGCAGTTTGGTCATGACCGGCCAGGACCAACTGCACCAAGGGGCAGAGATCGCAATCGAAGCAAAAATCACGCCCAGCCTTAGTTTGAGGGGCGTCGCTGCTATTGGCGAATATGTTTTCAATAGCAATGCGCAGGGCGCGCTTTACGGCGATGACCAGGAAACCTTCGAATTGGTCAATAACGAATTTGAGGTCTACCAGAAAGGCCTGAGCGTTCCGGGCCGCCCGCAAAACGCTTACACTATGGGGCTCAACCTGCGCCCGAAGGGGTATTGGTACGCCTACTTGAATTTCAACTATTTCAATAATGTGTTTATCGATTTCAGCCCGATCAACCGATCTCCGGAGGCGGTCATTGGCCTAGAGCCCAACTCTCCGGAGTTCGATCAGATTACCGCGCAGCGGCAAACCGACGGCCAGTTCACGCTGGATTTCTTTGGCGGCAAGTCCTTCAAGTTTGGCGGTACCTTCTTGTATATCAACGTCGGCATCAACAATATTCTCAACAATACCGATTTCATCACCGGTGGATTTGACCAGCTGAGGTTTGATTTTGATGCCCGTACGGGAAGCGATTCTGTCTTCCAGCCTCGCTATTACTACCTATACGGCCGCAACTTTTTTGTTAATGTAAGCCTGCGGCTGTAGGCCTCATTCACGCTATAAAAAAAAACAGACAAAAGCTAAAAACTATGAAATTTCAGATTTCAAAACTTTTTTTCCTTGGCCTGCTGCTCAGCTTGGCGGCACTCCCTTCCTGCGTGGATACGGAGTTTGAAGAGCCGCCCGTAACCGGCCAGGAACTGGAAGTGACGCCCAATGCCACTATTGCCGACCTGAAGGCCCTTTTCATCCCGGGGCGGCTGACAGTAATTGAGGAGGAGCTGATCGTCGGCGGAATTGTAGTTGGTAATGATGTGCAGGGCAATTTTTTCCGTTCGCTTATCATTCAGGACAGCACGGCGGGTATTGAAGTGCGCATCAACCTGACCGATGCTTTTAACCTATTCCCGCTGGGCCGGGAAGTTGCTATTGACTGCCAGGGTTTGGTGCTGGGTGAATTTAACGGCATCACGCAGTTGGGCGGTTATATCTACGAAGAAGGCGGTGGCCAGGAATTGGGCGATATCATTGACTACAACGAGCGCATGTACCGAGGCATGTTGGTTGGCGAGCCGGAGCCGGCCGTCCGCACCATTCCCCAGCTGGGCCCTAATGATATTTCTACCCTGGTGAAACTGGAAAACGTGGAATTTGCTTCCTTCGAGCTGGGGTTGACCTATGCGGATGTCTTCGGCCGGCAAACGCTTAACCGTACGCTTCAGGATTGCAACGGCAACGAAATCGTGGTGCGGACCAGCGGTTATGCAGACTTTGCCAATGATACCTTGCCTCAGGGCAATGGCTCCCTGATGGCTATCTACAATGTATTTGGCAATACCAAGCAGCTATTCATCCGGTCGGCGAGTATCGATGTGGATATGACGGGCACCCGCTGCAACGCAGGAACGGGTGAGGAAGAACTCATGACGATCCGCGACTTGAGAGAAGCCTACGGCGAGGGCGCTACCGAGGGGCCGGATGACCGTAAAATACGCGGCATCGTGATTTCCGATCAGGTCGGCGGCAACTTCCAGGGGCAGAACCTGGTTGTGCAAGACGAGACGGCCGGTATTGTGGTCCGTTTTCAGAACGACCATAACTTCAGCCTGGGCGAAGAAGTAGAGATCGTGGTTTCCGGCCAGGAACTATCTGAGTTCAATGCGCTGCTGCAAGTCAATAATGTCAATAACGAATTGGCCATTTCGCTCGGCACAGGAACGGTTTCTCCCAAAGTAGCTACAGTAAACGATGTGCTGGAAAATGCGGAGTTGTGGGAGTCCACCCTGGTGCAGTTGAGCAACGTGGAAATAAGCGGCAGCAACACCTTGCAATTTACCACTACGGTAGCGGATGGAACCGGCTCCATTGACCTGTTTACCAGCCCCGGGGCCACATTCGCCAGCCAGCCGGTGCCAGGCGAAGTCATTGAGGAAATGACAGCAATCGTCTCTCAGTACTCGGAAGACGGCCCGCCGGATGTAGGGTATCAGTTGAAAATCCGGA
>CAZNSK010000062.1:0-11112 GCA_964575505.1 uncultured Phaeodactylibacter sp. | reverse complement strand
TCTCAGTACTCGGAAGACGGCCCGCCGGATGTAGGGTATCAGTTGAAAATCCGGAACCTGGAAGATATTGGCGGCGAACCGACCGGCGGCGGCGGTGGTGACCCCGAGTTGGTGGATTTGGCAACGCTCCGAACGCTGTTCGAGGAAGGCGCTGCCGCAGTGCCTGCCGACCGCTTTATCAACGCGGTGGTGATATCGGACATTGATGCAGGCAATACCACGGGGCGCAACATGGTCGTGCAGGATAATTCCGGAGGTATCGTCATCCGCTTTGATAATGTCCACAGCTTTGCATTGGGCGAAGAGGTGGAAATTGACGTCAGCGGCCTGGAACTGAGCGAATTTAATGGCTTGTTACAGGTCAATAACGTACCCAATGGCCAGGCGATGAGCTTGGGCAATGGCACCTTGCCGGAACCCCGGGAGGCAACGGTAGCCGAAATTCTGGAGAACGCCGAGGCTTGGGAGTCTACCTTGGTTAAAGTCAGCGATATCGCCTTTACTGAAGGCGGCACCTTCTCTGGCCCTAAAACTTTGGACGACGGCACGGGCACTATTGCGACTTTTACGCGTAACGACGCCAGCTTTGCCAGCAGCAGCGTCCCCACGGGTACCTTCACCCTTACCGCTATGGTTTCCGAGTTCAATGACCCTCAATTGACCATCCGGAATTTAAATGATATCGAGCAATAAATTTAGTTGAACTATTTTAGGCTCCGAGCCTTATAAGAGGGAGCAGGACGAATCGCGGCCTGCTCCCTTTTCTTTGATACGATCGTATATGGCAGAGACAGATAAAAAATCAGCGCCTTTTCGTTTCAAGCAATTTGAGGTGCAGCAGGACCGCTGCCCAATGAAAATCGGTACCGACGGCATCATGCTGGGCGCTTGGTCTTCCGTTGAAGGTATTCGAAATGCCTTAGACATTGGCACAGGCACCGGCCTCATTGCGCTTATGCTCGCACAGCGGGCACCGGAGGCGGAAGTTCACGGTATCGATATTGATCAAGTCTCCTGCGAACAGGCAGAAGCTAACGCGCAGGCTGCCCCCTGGGCAGACCGCCTCAAGATCATCCGGGCGCCGGTTCAGGAATACGCGCTCAGCGCCCAAGCGCAGTACGACTTGATTGCCAGCAACCCGCCTTTTTTCTCCGGCGGGACCTTTGGCATGGAAGAACGGCGGGTGTTAGCCCGCCACACTGCCCGCCTGCCGCACGGCGACCTGCTCATCGCCGTTCGTGAACTACTTGCTCCTCAGGGCCATTTCTGCGTGATTCTGCCTTACCTCGAAGGGCTGCGGTTTCAGGAAAGGGCCGAAGAATACCACTTGTTTTGTACCCGAGTGACCGAAGTGCTTCCCATGCCGGGCCGCCCGGTAAAGCGCTTGCTGATGGAATTTGGGCAAACGCCCACTTCCTGTGCGACTGATCAACTAGTTATCCGGAAAACGGAAGAAGAGGGCTCCTACACCGATGCTTACAAGGAGCTGACCCAGGCCTTCCTGCTGAATTTTTAGACGTATAAATTAATGTTTAATTAATATTCGGCTGCCCACTAGTAATGGTCTTCTGCCTACCTTTGCTCCCTTATTCAACTCATTGGCATGGCAAAAGAAGATTTCATCAAGCGGGATACCAGCTGGCTTGCTTTCAACCACCGCGTCCTGCAAGAGGCTATGGACGAATCCGTACCGCTCTACGAGCGGATTAAGTTTCTGGCCATCTATAGCTCCAACCTGGATGAGTTCTATAGGGTCCGGGTTGCCTCCCTGCGCAGTTTCAAAAAGCTGAAAAAGAAGACGCGTAAAAAGCTGGACCTCATTGTCAAGCCGAAGCGGGAGCTTAAGCAAATTCGAAAGATTGTACAGGAGCAGCAGGAGATTTTCGGCCGGGTCTTCCGGGAGGATATTCTGCCGGAGCTTGAGCAAGCCGGTGTGCACCTCGTGCCCTGCGAATCCTATACTGAGGCTCAGGAGGCGTTCGCCCGGCAGTACTTCTTTGAGAAAGTGTATCCCCGTCTGAACCCTGTCTTTTTTGAAGAAGAAGCGCCCTTGCCGTTTTTGGAAAACCGTAGCCTTTACTTCGTAGTACAGCTGGCGGACGACAGCCGGCTGGCGCTGGTTAACATCCCTTCCGATACCTTGCCGCGCTTTCAGGCCCTGCCAGCCGCCGCGCCAGGCCAGTTTCACCTTACTTTTTTGGACGATATCATCCGCGCTAATCTGGAAGCATTGCTTGACACTCCGGTAGCTGGTGCCTACGCCATTAAATTATCGCGAGACGCCGAGTTATACATTGACGACGAGTATGCGGGAGATTTGCTGCAAAAAATCCGGGACAGCCTGGAGGAGCGGAATATCGGGTTGCCGACCCGGTTTCTGTACGATAGCCAGATGCCGGAGGAACTGCTCGCTGTTCTCAAAGACAAGTTGGAGCTCAGCAAGCACGATATCATCCCCGGAGCCCGCTACCATAATTTCAATGACTTCTTCGGGTTTCCAGACCCTACCGGGCGCCCCGAGTTGCACGATGAGCCACTTCCGCCCCTGGCTCATCCAGAACTGGAGGCCGCGCCTCGTTTGCTGGAATACCTGAGTGAGCAGGATGCCGTGCTTCATTTCCCCTATCAGCGCTATGGCTATATTCCCCGTTTGATCGAGGAAGCGGCCGAAGACCCTCAAGTGAGGGCGCTGAAGATTACCCTTTACCGGGTAGCTTCCCGTTCGGCCGTCGTAGAGGGCTTGCTGGCTGCGTTGGAGCAAGGCAAGCAGGTCACTGCTTTTATCGAAGCGAAAGCCCGTTTTGATGAAGCTGCCAATCTTTACTGGGGCGAAGCGCTGGAGAAAGCTGGCGCAAAGGTTATTTACAGCTATCCGGGCATTAAGGTGCATACCAAGCTGTTGCTCATCAAGCGGGAGGAAGCATCAGCTATCCGGCACTATGCTTACCTGGGCACAGGCAACTTCAATGAAAAAACCGCCCGCCTGTACTGCGACCACGCTCTCCTTACCGGCGATGCACGCCTAGCGGACGAAGTGGCACAAGTGTTTGACTTGTTAGAGCGGCGCATCCTGATGCCCAATTGCCAGCATTTATTGGTATCCCCGTTTACGACGCGCACCCGCTTTGAAGCACTGCTGGACCGGGAGATAGCAGAAGCAAAGTCGGGCCGGAAAGCCTACGCCATTCTCAAGATGAACAGCTTGGAGGACCCCGGAATGGTGGCCAAAATTTACGAAGCCTGCCAGGCAGGGGTCAAGGTCAAAATGATCGTCCGGGGTATTTGCTGCGCCGTGCCCGGGCTGGATGGCATCAGCGACAACCTGGAAATCATCAGTATCGTGGACCGCTTTCTGGAACACGCCCGTGTTTATATTTTTGGCAATGCCGGGCAGGAGCAGATTTACCTGGCCTCTGCCGATTGGATGACGCGCAATCTCGACCGCCGGGTGGAAGTGGTTTTCCCCGTCTACGATAAAGGCATCGCGCAGGAAATCCGGCACATTGTGGACTTGCAGCTCCGGGACAATACCAAGGCCCGGGCAATCAATGCGGCCCAAAATAACCCCTACCGCTACCATGGAGGCGAGCTGGTGCGTGCGCAGCTGGCGACCTATGAGTGGCTTTCTGCCGGCGTGGAAGTTCACAGTAAATTAGCAAAAAGATAATCTTGCTGAAACATCTTTCGGCCACAGTGGGCCTATTTTTGCCCTTAAAAAGTGACGAAAATCAACCACCTGCGGGATTGGGTATTTCAGAGGGTCCACAAGAGCAACCTCGTTTACAATACCTGCTGGGAAGATCCCCGCTGTGACCGCACCCTGATGGAACTGGATGGCAGCAGCCAAGTTGTAATGATCACTAGTGCCGGCTGCAATGCGCTGGATTATTTGCTGGATGGGCCCGCAGCAGTGCATTGCATCGACATGAATCCCCGGCAGAATGCCCTCCTGGAACTCAAACGGGCCTTTTTTTTGAACAGCAATTCATCAGATCTTTTTCAGGCTTTTGGATTAGGTGCGCACCCCGGTTTTGCAGGCCTCTACGTGCAACAACTGCGAGCGGGCCTCCCGGCTTACGCCCAGGCCTACTGGGATGAGCATTTGAATTACTTCTTGCCCAAAGGCCTGCGCAAAACTTTCTATCACTTTGGTTCTTCCGGCACCTTCGCCTGGCTGGCAAGCAATTACCTGAAGGGGCGTAAGAAGCTGTACCGCCAGGTAGAAGCCATGTTTGAAGCCCGGACGTTGGAAGAGCAAGCTGAAATCTACAGCCAGGTGGAAGGCCGTATCCTCAATAACATGGTGGAATGGATGGTGAACCGCCACCTGACGATGTGCCTGGTCGGTGTGCCCCGGTCACAGCAGGAATTGTTTGTAAAGAAGTACGAAAGGGGCGCTCTCGGTTTTATCCAGGAGTGCCTGCGCAAAGTGTTCACCCAGCTTCCCCTTCACGACAATTACTTTTGGCGGCTTTACCTCTATGGAGCCTATACGGAAGCTTGCGCTCCCAATTACTTGCTGGCAGCGCACTTTGAGCCGCTACGGGAACGCATGGGTCAGTTATACACCCACACAACGACCATTGCAGACTTTTTGAAAAAACACCCTGGCACCTACTCCCATTTTGTTTTGCTCGACCACCAGGACTGGCTGGCGGCTAATGACCAGGCAGCGCTGGAAGAAGAGTGGCGCCTGATCTTGGAAAACAGCCGCCCGGGTACGCGTATTCTCCTGCGCTCGGCGGCACATTGCGTGGATTTCTTCCCCGAATTTGTGAAGGAAGCTGTTACCTTTGAGCAGGAAAAAACAGCGGAAACGCATCAGCTGGACCGGGTAGGGACCTACGCCAGTGTTTACCTGGCTGTGGTGAATTAAATATTAAGCCGGGCCTGTTCCGGTGTACATTAGAATTGATAGTATGGCATCAAAACATATTACCGCTTCTGTAGCGGAGCAAAACCAGACCATGCAGCGCTACTATGTGTTGCAGTCCAAAATTTATGATCTGACCCGCTGGTCCTTCTTGTTTGGCCGGCGGGCAGTCATCCGGCAGCTGCCCCTTGACCCCGCCCAAGCGCATCAAATCCTGGAAGTGGGTTGCGGCACCGGTTACAACCTGCGGATGCTCGCCCGCCGTTTCCCCAAGGCCCACCTGACAGGCCTGGATGTATCTCCTCATATGGTCAGGAAAGCTGCCCGGGCAACCCGGACTTACGCGCAGCGGGTAGTGCTGGAAGAAGCCCCTTACCAACTAGGGGCAGACCACCGGCTGGGGCAGATGGATGCGATCTTATTTTCCTACGCCCTGACGATGATCAACCCGCAGTGGGAAGCGCTCATCCGCCAGGCAAAAGCTGACCTAAAGCCTGGCGGTATTATTGCGGTCGCTGATTTCCATGATTCCCGCTTCCCGTGGTTCAAAACTCATATGGGCAACAACCATGTCCGCATGGATGGGCACCTGTTACCAGTTCTGGAGGAAAACTTTAAGCCCCTACACCGCCGGGTGAAGCCTGCCTACGCTGGGGTATGGGATTACTTCGTGTACATCGGGAGGAAGGCGCAATAAGTATCCCGTTATTGTAAAAAAAGCGAAATTCCGTTTGGAGGGCTGTGGTGGTTTTGTGGCTTTATGCTAATTTGTTGCGCAACTGCAACAAAATTCACAATGAGCATGAAGACACGCAAAATTGTACTTACCGAAAAGGAAATCCCCAGTGCCTGGTATAATATCGTCCACGATATGCCCAATAAGCCGCTTCCGCCTTTGCACCCCGGGACCAAAGCGCCTATCGGGCCAGACGCGCTTGCCCCACTCTTTCCCATGGGGCTCATTCAGCAGGAAGTAGCCCAGGAGAAATGGGTGGAGATACCAGAAGAAGTCCGGGAGGTCTACAAAATCTGGCGGCCTACGCCTATGTACCGGGCCACGGGCCTGGAAAAGGCGCTGGGCACGCCTGCCAAGATTTACTACAAATACGAAGGCGTAAGCCCCTCGGGTTCTCATAAGCCCAACACTGCCGTAGCACAGGCCTATTACAATAAACAGGAGGGGGTCAAACGGATTACCACCGAAACCGGTGCCGGGCAATGGGGTAGTGCGCTGAGCTTTGCCTGCCAGCACTTCGGCATCGAATGTGAAGTGTACATGGTTAAGATCAGCTATCATCAAAAGCCCTACCGTAAAATGATGATGAATACCTGGGATGCCAATGTCTACGCTTCTCCTACTGATTTGACGGAGGCGGGCCGCAAGGTGCTTGCCAAAGACCCGGAGTCGCCCGGCAGCCTGGGGATTGCCATTTCGGAAGCCGTGGAGCGGGCCGCCTCGGATGAGCAAACCAAGTATGCCCTGGGCAGTGTGCTCAACCACGTGCTGATGCACCAAACGATCATCGGGCTGGAGGCCATCCAACAAATGGAAAAAGCGGGCGACCAGCCGGATATTGTAGTCGCCCCCTTTGGTGGCGGTTCCAATTTTGCCGGCATCAGTTTTCCTTTTTTGCGCCTTAATTTGGAGGAGGGGCAAAACATCCGCTGCATCGCCAGCGAGCCTGCTTCCTGCCCGAAGCTGACCCGTGGTGTTTTCCGTTACGATTATGGCGATATGGTGGGCATGACCCCGCTATTGCCTATGTATACGCTGGGGCACAACTTTGTGCCGGCACCTATCCACGCAGGTGGCCTGCGGTACCATGGTGCTGGCGTAGTGGTGAGCCAACTGCTGAAGGACAAGCTCATCGAAGCCCGGTCTCACCATCAGCTGGAGTGTTTCGAAGCAGGTGTATTGTTTGCCAAAACGGAGGGGATCATCCCCGCTCCGGAGACCAACCACGCCATTGCCACCGCCATTCAGGAGGCCCAGCGCTGCAAGGAAGCTGGCAAGAGCGAGACCATTCTCATTCACCTGTGTGGCCATGGCAATTTCGACCTGGCGGCCTACGACAACTACCTGAGCGGCAACCTAGTCAGGCACGAAGTAAGCGAAGCGGAAATTCAGGCGGCTTTGGCAGAGCTGGATACGCCTACTATCGACTAACTTCCGCCAAAGCGGCTACGAAATGGGCTGGCTGGGCCTACTGCTCAGCCAGCCCTTGCTGTTTTTTAGCTTGGATTTCGTAATACGCCCGGCTGGGGCAGGCGGGCTATCGTCCACCTAATATGCAGGAAACCTGCCCTTTTTTGAGTTGCCAATGTGTTGGTATTCAGTTGTTTGCAGGAGGTTTTTGAGCGGAGGCTGCCTAGCGCCCGAGGAGGGCTTAAATGGGCTTTACTACTGTAATTTGGCAGCTAAATAACCGTGAGCAGGGCGGCGGCGGGAGCTGAAATTCCGTTAATTCGTTATCTCAGCTATTTGAACTATTCAAAAAAATTACCGAGTAACATGGCAAAGCTAAATTTTGGGGGCGTTGAAGAAAACGTGGTAACTCGCGAGGAGTTTCCCCTGTCCAAAGCACTGGACATTATGAAAGAGGAAACCATCGCTGTGATTGGCTATGGCGTTCAAGGCCCCGGCCAGGCCCTTAACCTGAAGGACAATGGTTTTAATGTAATCGTGGGGCAACGGCAGAATTCCAAAACCTGGGACAAGGCGGTGGCCGATGGCTGGGAGCCGGGCGTGACGCTTTTCCCCATAGAGGAGGCTGTCAATAGGGGTACGGTTGTACAGTATTTGCTCAGCGATGCGGCGCAAATCTCTGTTTGGCCGAAGATCAAGCCTCTCCTGACCAAAGGTAAGGCGCTGTACTTTTCCCACGGATTTGGCATCACCTATAAAGAACGGACCGGGATTATCCCTCCCGATGATATTGATGTCATTCTGGTAGCGCCTAAGGGTTCCGGGACCAGCTTGCGGCGCATGTTTGTGGCTGGCAAAGGGCTGAATTCCAGCTACGCTATTTTCCAGGATGCAACGGGCCGGGCCAAAGACCGGGTGCTGGCGCTGGGCATTGGCGTGGGGTCTGGCTACCTCTTTGAAACTACTTTCAAGCAGGAGGTTTACAGTGACCTTACCGGGGAGCGGGGCTCGCTCATGGGCGCTATTCAGGGGCTATTTGCGGCACAGTATGATTGCTTGCGCCGGCACGGGCACAGCCCTTCTGAGGCCTTTAACGAAACCGTGGAAGAGCTGACGCAGAGCCTGATGCCACTGGTGGCTGAGAATGGCATGGATTGGATGTATGCCAATTGCTCGACTACGGCACAGCGGGGTGCACTGGATTGGTGGAAGAAGTTCCGGGATGCAGTGGCGCCGGTATTTGATGAGCTGTACGATAGCGTTGCCAAAGGTGAGGAAGCTCAGCGGTCTATCGATTCGAACAGCCAAGCGGATTACCGAGAGAAGCTGGAGGCGGAATTGAAAGAGCTGCACGATAGCGAGATGTGGCAGGCAGGGCGCACGGTCCGTGGGCTTCGGCCGGAGAATCAGCCTGAGGAGGTGGGGTAGTTTGGCTCGCTTGATTCGGCGAGCGTCGCGTTCGGTATGTGCTAATATTGCGGAAGGGTATAGAAAGCCGTGCTATCCCAAGCATTTCATCAGCAAATTATCGGACTCGGATGCGGAAAATGCGGAAGTACAGGTTTGGACGCAATTTGCTTTCCGGTTTGGTTACATTCCAGCCGGGCAGCATGATACCTGGCTGGAGAACTCCATCGAGGTTGGTTCTCTGCTCGGTTATAGGATGGAGCATCCGGGCAAATTTAAATGAAGCTTAACTACATTCTATGGCCCTGTTTCTTGTGTTTTCAAAGGAATGAGTTTTTAATCGAATAAAGTAATCCCATGTCAACATCCACGACTCCATCTGTTCTGCCATCAGTGGAAGCTATTTATAAGGCGAAGGTCCGGCTGCGCGGCATAGCTGAGCCTACTCCCCTTACCTTCAACTACCACATGTCGGAACACTACGACTGCCGGTTGTATTTCAAACGGGAGGACATGCAGGTGGTGCGTTCTTACAAAATCAGGGGTGCCTACAATAAGATGGCAACGGTACCAAAGGAAAAACTGGAGAATGGGGTCGTGTGTGCCAGTGCCGGCAACCACGCACAAGGCTTTGCTTTCGCCTGCCAGAAGATGGGGGTAAAGGGCAAAGTCTATATGCCAAGCGTTACCCCCCGCCAGAAAATCAAAAAAGTCAACCTTTTTGGCAAAGAATGGGTGGAAGTGGTCCTGACTGGGGATACCTTCGATGATGCTTACCATAATGCCCTGAAGGATGCCGAGGAAAATGGCAAGGAGTTTATCCATCCCTTCAACGACCCCCGCACTATCGAAGGTCAGGGGACGGTGGGGCTCGAAATCCTGGAAGACTGCAACGAAAGCCTGGACTATGTTTTTTGCGCTATCGGTGGTGGCGGGCTGGTGTCCGGCCTGGGCAGCTATTTCCATCAGCTGAGCCCCAATACTAAGATCATCGGGGTGGAGCCCGCCGGTGCGCCTGCCATGTATGAGTCGCTAAAAGCCGGCGAACCCGTCACCCTCGACCACATCGATAGCTTCGTAGACGGGGCTGCAGTGCGCCGGGTGGGCGACCTGACCTTTCAGATCGCTCAGCAAGTGGTGGACGATATGGTATTGGTTCCCGAGGGCAAGGTATGCAGTACGATTCTGCAATTGTACAACGAAGAAGGCATTGTTGTTGAGCCCGCCGGCGCGCTGACCGTGGCTGCCCTGGACTTCTACAAAGCGCAGATCAAAGGCAAGAATGTAGTCTGCATCCTTAGCGGCAGCAATAATGACATCACCCGCACGGAGGAGATCAAGGAGCGCTCCCTGCTGTATGAGGGCCTGAAGCATTACTTCATCATACGGTTCCCGCAACGGGCGGGGGCCCTACGCGATTTTCTCAATAATGTGCTTGGCCCTACAGACGATATCACCCACTTTGAGTATACCAAAAAGCACAACCGGGACTCCGGCCCGGCGCTCGTTGGCATTCAGGTACAGGAGTGGAAAGATTACAACCGCCTGCTGGAGCGCATGGAAGCTGCTAAGATCGACTATCAAACCCTTAACGACAGCAAGATGCTGTTTGATTTATTGGTGTGACTGTCAAATATTCGTCTTTCCCATCCTCAGGATTTCCCGGAACTCGGCCTCCGCTACCGGCATGACTGACAACCGGCCAATGCGCACAAGCGGCATTTCCTGTAGTTTTGGATTTGCCTTGATGTCTTTTAGCGGTACGGGCAGGGCAAGCGGTTTGATGGCGGTCAAATCTACCGCGCTCCAGTCACCTTTATTGGCAGTAAGGTCGGGGTAGGCTTCCCGTTGGACCTTGCAGACGCCTGCGACCTCCAGGTCTTTACGGCTGTGGTAGAAGAGTACGAGGTCGCCAGCTTGCATACTACGCAAGTGGTTGCGAGCAGCGTAATTGCGGACGCCATCCCAACGTCCCGTACCTTCTGCCTGAAGGTCGGCGAAGCCATATTCATCCGGTTCGGATTTGACTAGCCAGTAGTTCATAGCAATTCTTTTTTCATTCCGATGACAGCCAACATACGCCCGGTGGTACCTTTATTGCGCCGGTGAGAAAAGTATTGCTCATTGTCTGCCCAGGTACAATAGGGGGAGGTCTCAATATTAGATTTGGGCACGCCAGCGGCTTGGAGCTGAGCTTGGTTAGCCCCTTTCAGGTCAGCCATCCATTTGCCGGGTTTTGCGCCGGGCTTCAGGTGCGCTTTGGGCAAACGGCTTGCCACCCGCTCATCTGCCTCATAGTACGGCTGCGTGATGCAGGTGCCAATGTAGGCTAGGCAGTCTGCGGGATGGGTCCCAAAGGCTTCTTGCATCCGGTCAAGGGTATGTGTGACGACCTGGGCAGCCGTGCCCTTCCAGCCGGCGTGTATAGCGGCTGCAGCCCGTTGTTTAGGATCGAAGACCAAGACCGGAGTGCAATCCGCAATTGTCACTCCAATAAGCAGACCTGGTTCTTTGGTGATGATGGCGTCATAGCCATGATGGCCGCCCGGTGCAGATGCCACCAATACCTCTTTGCCGTGTACCTGATGACTGTAGCAGAATGCACCATCCGGCCAGCCCAGCGCCTTAAAGAAACGCTGCCGGTTTTGCTCAATATGCTCCGGGGCATCCTCGGTATTAACCCCCA